>CAZHMJ010000023.1:9539-26160 GCA_964533805.1 uncultured Anaerolineae bacterium
CGCCGGGCAATCCTCGCCGGGCAATCCTCGCCGGGCAATCCTCGCCGGGCAATCCCCGCCGGGCAATCCCCGCCGGGCAATCCCCGCCGGGCCGGTTTTGATCTCACCTCAGGCGGCTCTTGTTTACAACCCCCAGAAGAGCGCCATGCCGATCAGCAGCAGCACGAAGGCAACCAGGGTCAGGCCCCAGCCCACCCGGAAGAAATCCGAGAATTTGTGGTTACCCGGCCCGATCATCAGCAGGCTGACCGGGTGTGCGATCGGCGTGAAAAAGGAGGCCGAGCACCCAATCGCCGCCGCCCTCGTCCGGTCGCTCCCAGCGACGCCTTTTCTTGTCTCTCTGCCTCTACTTCCCCAACGCGGCGGCGTTTTCCGCCTGGGCCACCCGGCGCCCCTCCTCCACGTTGACCCGCGTCAGCAGCCAGCCGCCGAGGATGAACAGGATGATCAGGCTGACCACCGCCGGGCGGCTGCTGCCGAAGATCGCCACCGCCGCCGCGAAGAGCAACGGTCCCATGATCGCCGAGAACTTCTCCATGATCCCGAACAGGCCAAAGAACTCGCCGCTCTTGGCCGCCGGCGACATCCCGGCGTACAGGCTGCGGCTGAGGGCCTGGCTGCCGCCTTGGACGATCGCCACCATCCAGGCCAGGAACCAGAACTCGACCGTGGAGTTGATGAAGTAGCCCCAGATCGCGATCACGGAGTAGATGACCAGGGCCAGCAGCACGCTGCGCTTGGTCGTCAGGCTGTCCGCCATCCCGCTGAAGAAGCGCGTTCCGAAGACCTGGGCGAAGAGCAGCCCCGCGCCCTGGACGACGATGATCAGGGCCAGCACCAGCAGCAGGTTGCTCTGGCGCAGGGGTGGCCGGACTTCCAGCGCGGTCAGGGCCAGCACCGTGCCGTCGCTGGCCGGATTCTGCTGGCCGGTATTGACGATACTCAGGGTATGCAGCCCGGCCGTGGGGGCCAGCACGTCCTCCACCACGCCATAGCGCACGGTGGGGGAATAGGCGTCGATCAGAACCGGCTCGTCACCATCCAGCAGCGGCTCACCGTCCAGCAGGACCGCCCAGATGCCCCGGTCAGGGCCGGTGCTGTAGGTCAGTTCGACCTTCTGGCCGGTGAAGGTCAGGCTGGTGCTGGCCCCCGGCGCGGTGGAAATCGCGTACAGTGTATCCGTTTCGAAGCCGCTGTCGGCGGCGGGCACGACCACGCGATCCCAATCGCCCGCGAACGCGATCCGGGCGTCGCCGCCGTCTTCCAGGGTGTAGCGGCCTTCGCCCAGGGCCTCGTCGGTCGTGACGAACGGGGCCGGCGGCGCGCCGCTCAGGTCGACCGGCAGCGCCCCGCGCAGCAGCAGGCCCAGCACCGGCAGGGCCACAAGATTGAACAGGATGAAGGCCAGGTAGAACGGGCGGCGCTTGTACTGGGCCGAGGGCAGGCGGCCGAAGATCAGGCTGAACGGGATGCCTACGAACTGGACCAGCAGCAGGGCCAGGACCAGCTCCAGCGTGCCAAAGCCCAGCTCGGCGCCGTAGATCACGGCCACGCCGATGATCGTGCCAATGCCGTCGTTGTAGATGAAGAACGCCGTCAGGAACTTGAACAGCTCGCGGTACTGGCGGATATCCTTGAACGTGTTGGCCAGCCGCCTAAAGCTGAGGCTGATCACGTTCTGGCCGGGTTGGAGTTTTTCCGTCGCGGCAGGCGGCTCCGGCACGGCGCGCAGGACCGGGATGGTGAAGATCGCCCACCAGATTCCAACGCTCAGGAAGGAGAGCCGGATGCCGGCATGATCGAACAGGCTATCCGGGATGAACTGGATCATGAGGACATTGATCGCCAGCAGCAGCCCGCCGCCCAGGTAGCCCATCGCGTAGCCGCGCGTGGAGACTATGTCCTGATCGGCTTCGCGGGCGACGTGTGGCAGCATGGCGTCGTAGAACACATTCGCGGCGGAGAACCCGATCCGGCCCAGCACGAACAGGATCGAGGCCAGCATCCAGTCGCCGGTGCTGACCAGGACCAGCAGCCCGGTGGCGACCACGCCCATCCCGGCGAACACGGCCAGGAAGGGTTTCTTGTTGCGCTGGATGTCGGAGATGGTGCCCAGGATGGGCGAGATGAGCGCTACCAGGAACAGCGAAATGCTCAGTCCCACGCTCCAGTAGGCGGTGGCGGTCGCCTCGCTGGGCAGGGTGGCTCCGGCCACGTTGCTGTAGTAGGCCGGCAGGACGGCCGCCAGGATGGTCGTGGCGAAGGCGGAATTGCCCCAGTCGTACAGCGTCCAGGCCCGGATGCGGCGCTGGTAGGTGGCTTCGTCCACATTGAGGAACGAGCCGTTGGTTTCGGCGGTCGTCATAAGCGGGTTTCTCCCTCTGGCAGGCGGTGGCAGGTTGTGGATGGGTATGCACGACGCGGCGCACAGTGTGCCGCGCCGATGATTATGGCTGAATTCTAGTCTTCCGGGGGCAAGAAGCCAACAAACGCGCCTGCGCGATCTGCACAAGCCGGAGGAGAACGGGTGGCGGCGGATCGAATCCGCCGCTACCGTCCTCAGTCTGTCAGACCCCCAGCTCGAACCGGGCGAAGCGGGCGACTGTCACCGGCGTGCCCATCGCCGCGCTCTGCTGGCGGAGCACCTCGGCGACGCGCAGGGTCTCGTCCTTGAGATAGGTCTGGTTGAGCAGGCACGTGGTCTCATAGAACTTGGCGAGACGCCCCTCCAGGATGCGGGCCTTGATCGCCTCCGGCTTGTTCTCGATCGCCAGTTGGGCGTTCAGTTGCGCGCGCTGCTCGTCCATCTCCGCGGGCGGGATCGTCTCCGGCGAGACGTACCGCGGGCCGCTGGACGCGATGTGCAGCGCCAGGTCATGGGCGAGCGCCTGCACGGCGGCCCGATCGCGTACGGCGGCCGCGTCTTCCAGCGCCAGCTCGACCAGCACGCCCAGGCGGCCTTCCTGGGGGCCATAGCCCTCCAGCGCGCCCACGTGCAGGTAGCCCTCGACCACGCCCGCCGGCCCGGCTTGGAAGCGCGCCGCGCGGCTCAGCGTGATGTTCTCGCCCATCTTGGCCGCCAGCGCCTTGAGGGCCAGGGTGATGCCCTGCGGGGCGGTCGCCTGGCCGGGCGTGTCGTCGAAGTCCGCCGCCAGGACGCGCTCCGGATCGGTCAGGCGGGCATCCGCCAGCACCCGGTCGGCGACGCGGTGGGCGAAGCGCTTGAACTCCGGGGTGAGCGCGACGAAATCCGTCTCGCAGTCGAGCTGGACGGCGCACACCGCGTCGCCCGCTCGCTGCACGATGACCAGCCCTTCGGGCGTCACGCGCTCGCTCTTTTTCTCGGCCTTGTCCAGGCTGGCGGCGCGGAGCTGTTCCAGGGCCTTGTCGAAATCGCCGGCGTGGGCTTCCAGGGCCGCGCGGCAGTCCAGGTAGCTGGCGAAGGTGGCCTCGCGAAGCTGCTTGATCAGGGTCGTGGTCGTCGTCATGGCTTGTCTCCTTTTGGACAACAAAAAAGCGCGAACCCCATGGTTCGCGCCCCAAAAAACACCCGTCAGCAATGCCTGTTACACCGGTATTTTCCTAGACAACCAGGGGGAATTCGGCCCAGAGGGATTGATTATCCAATCGTTCCACAGGACGAAGAATCCCAAAACGCCCTGAGAGGCGTCAGGGTCAGCCACGCGACAATCGCGCTGGACAGGGAAATTCTTCAGGAACGCGGCCATCATTTGATCCCACTCATGGCATTGCAGTCCAACCATTCAGTACGATAGCATACCCCGCGCGCCTTGACAATCCCCGACACAGCGATCGCATCAAAAGCAAGTTGAACCGCCAAGACGCAGAGGACGCCAAGGAAAAACGCTGAGAAATACGAAGAATAGAAAAACTTGTACTGGCCTTGCCCGTTTTTTCCTGCCTCTCTGCCTCTGGTCTCTTGGCCTCTTTTTCACGGCCGGCGCACCGACCAGCGCAGGTCGTAGTAGCCGCTGGCTTCTTGCAAATCCAGGCGCAGAGTCCACGTACCGGCCAGCGGGGCCATCTCGCGCGTCTGGTCGAGGTGCTGGCCGCCCAGGGCCAGCGCGTCCCAGCGCACGACCCCCTGCGGATCGGTGACCGTCCAGTGAATCTGGCCGCTGGCCGGTTCGATTCGCAGGCGGAGCCAGACGGCCGGGGCCGACGGGCCGACGCGGTAGGTGTAGGCGATCGAGCTGGTTTCGTCGCGCGGGTAGACGCTGGCGGAGGCGGTGGGCGGCGCCTTGCGGTGGCGGCGGCCCCGCGCCCAGATGCCTATCGCCGCGATCAGGGCGGCCACGGCGATGATCAACCCGCAGCGCAGCGCGTCGGTTTCCATTCCAGGCCTCCTAAAAACAGCGTTCAGCCGTCAGCGATCAGCGGTCAGTCAAAGGCAAAGACAGCCGATACACCCTGATGATACCCGGATTCGCGCAGAACGTATCCCCAGTCCTTTATCCCGTGCGATTCCTGAAATGGGATAGTGAAGGGAAGAAACCACAATGCGGCAGACTATCGAAAACATCCGGGATGCCATCGCCGAGTACGTCGCCGGTATGATCGCCAGTGGCGAGGAAGTGCCCCAATAGCGCGCCGTGTTTCAGGGCGCGTCACTCAGAATCAAAAAGGACGGAGGGCTGCCCCCGTCCTTCGTTTGTCTCTTGGCTTTTGACTCGCTGACTCTTGCCTCACTCCAACGCTTCAGCCAGCCCGCCGACCACTGCCGCCACGGCCGCCTCGACCGGGGCGGAGAGCGGCGCGCCGAGGTCGTTCCCGGCGGGCTGGATGCCGATCAGGGCCACGCCGCAGCCCAGGTCTTCCGCCAGGAATTTGCCCAGCAGGTAGGGCGGCAGGGTGTGCGTGCTGGCGCTCAGGCCATCGGTCTCGCGCCAGTCCAGCCAGCGCACCGCGCCGGGGGCCTCGCCCATCAGGGCCGCGTCGACCAGGATCACCAGCGCCGGGTCGAAACGGCGCAGCGGGCCGGTCTGGTTCTCCGGGGCCGCGCCCGCGTCGATCACCCGGACGTGAGGCGGGTCGCCCAGGCGCGCCGCCAGGGCGCGGGCCACGCCGATCCCGGCCGCGTCGTCGCCGCGCAGCTCGCTGCCAATGCCGACGACGGCGATCCGAGTCTTAGCCGCCGTCCGCGGGGGCAGCGCTGTCTTTAAGCAGTCCTGCCAGGACGGCCTGGACATCGGCCTCGTCTCCGTAGTGGTTCTGGAACCCCTCCCGGCTGAGCGCGGCCAGCTCCCAATCCGTGCTGGGCATGGTCAGGGTGCCCTGGCGGCAACTGAAGGTGCACTGGCCGCAGTAGATGCATTGATCGGCATCGTAATTCATCACGATCTTCTTGGCTTTTTTGTCGATGACGATCACTTCCAGCGCGCCGGCCGGGCAGTCCTTGACGCACAGGCCGCAGCCGGTGCACGTGTCACGGTTCCACAACAGTTTGCCGCGCAGGCGTTCGGGAGCAGCCTTTCTCTGATACGGGTAGTATTCGGTGATGGGCTTCTTGAAGAGCGAACGGATGACGTCGCCCAGCATCGCGCCGAGTTTCATGCGGCTGTCACCTTCCACACCAACTGAATCAGGATTTGGACGAGGACCAGCAGCGCGCCATACCGCCACCACAGGCCCACGGTTTGTTCGATGCGCATGCGGGTCATCACGGCGTGGACGCCGGCCATGACCAGCAGCAGCCCGCCCGTCTTGAGCACGAAGTCGATCGGGTTGAGCACGCCGCCCAGGTAGAAAGCCGCGACCAGGGTCAGGCCGACCACCAGCTCGACGTTTTTGCCCAGACGGAACAGGGCGTAGCCTCGCCCGCTGTATTCGGTCAGCGCCCCGGCCACGATCTCGGTCTCGGCTTCCGGCGCGTCGAAGGGCGGCATCTCCAGCTTGCCCATCAACCCGATGATCGCCACGATGAAGCCGAGCGGCTGGGTGAGCAGCATCCACTGCCCGCCCGCGTGGGCCACGATCTCGTTGATCTGCCACGTCCCGGCGACCAGGGCCGGAGCCAGCAGGGCCAGCATGAACGGCGCTTCGTAGGAGAAGAGCTGGGTCAGGGTGCGGGTCGCGCCGACCAGGGAGAAGCGGTCAAACGTGTTCGCCCCGGCCAGGCCCATGCACAGGGTCAGCAGGCTGAGCAGGTAGACGGTCACGACCAGGTCGCCGGGGAAGCTGTAGGCCGGGGCCAGGCCCAGCAGCGGCACATACAGGGCCGCGGTCAGCGCCCCGGCCAGGGCCACCACCGGCAGCCCCAGGAACAGCACCCGGTTGACGCCCTCCGGCACGATCTCTTCCTTGGCCAGGAGCTTGATCATGTCCGCCAGAGGCTGGAACCAGCGCGGCCCGATCCGGTTCTGCATCTGGGCCAGCAGTTTGCGGTCCACCCATTCATAGATCAGGCCCAGCGCCAGCACGAACAGCCCGCTGGGGAACAGCAACAGTTCAATGATCGAGGTCATCTCTGAACCGCCTTGAGTCCGTATTCGCGCAGTTCATTCCAGGTCCAGGTCTCGGCGCGATCGGCGTCCCGGACCGTCACCATACGGTCCTGGCAGGAGAAGCACGGGTCGATCCCGACCAGGATCATGGGCATGTCGGCCAGTTGGTGGCCCTTGGCCAGGCTGAGGACGGTCGCCATGTTGAAGATGGTGGGCGTGCGGACTTTGACCCGGGTCGGGATGTCCGTGCCGTTGCTCTTGATGAAGTAGAAGGCTTCGCCGCGCGGTGCTTCCACCCGGCTGATCGCTTCCCCGGCCGGGATGCGGCGCGGCATGCGGGTCGTCAGATCGCCTTCCGGCAGATGTTCGATCAGGAGCCGGAGCAGGCGAATGCTGTCGGCGATCTCGCGCACGCGCACCTTGAAGCGCGCTTCCAGGTCGCCGGAGGTTTCCAGGATCAGTTCCGGCGGGAAGTCCTTGTAGGCGAGGTAGGGCGCGTCGAGCCGGACGTCCAGCGCCACGCCGGAGGCACGGGCCGTCGGGCCAATCGCCCCCAGGCGCTCGGCGTCTTCCTGGGTCATCACACCCACGCCCCGGATGCGGCCCAGCAGCAGCGCGTCGTTGCTGACCACGTCCAGGTAGTGCGCGTTGCGCTGCTCCAGGAAGTCCAGACCCTTAAGCAGGTCACCGGCCTGTTCCGGGGTGATGTCGAACTTGACGCCGCCCAGCAGGTTGGCCGAATAATTGACGCGGTTGCCGGCCAGGAGTTCCAGCAGGTCCATGACCGTCTCGCGGTCGCGCCAGGAGTACATGAACAGGGTGTCGAACCCGGCCTCGTGGGCGGCCACGCCCAGCCACAGCATGTGGCTGTGGATACGTTCCAACTCGGCCACGATCACGCGGATCGCCTGGGCGCGCGGTGGGACTTCCACCCCGGCCAGCTTCTCCACGCCCAGCGAGTAAGTCATCGCGTGGGTGTGCGAGCAGATGCCGCAGATGCGCTCCAGCAGGTACAGGTTCTGGATGTAGTTGCGGCTCTCGGTGGCCTTCTCGATCCCGCGGTGGACGTAGCCCAGACGCACGGTGGCGTCCTTGACCGTCTCGCCGTCGACCGTGAACTCGAAGTGGCCCGGCTCCTTGAGCGCGGGGTGCTGCGGCCCGATGGGGATGATGAAGCGCTCACCCTTGGGGGTTTCGATCTTTTCGATGGGCTGGGTCATGCGCGTCTCCTCTCAGTCGGCCTGGGGCGCGGGGGCGTCCAGCATAAAGTCCTTGCGAAGGGGGTAAGTTCCATCCGGCCAGTCGTCCGGCAGGAAGAGCCGGTCGGGATTGGGCGTGTCCTGCACGGTCACGCCGAACATCTCGGCCAGTTCGCGCTCGAAGAAGCTGGCGGAGGGCAGGACGCCGCACACGCTGGCGACGGTCGGGTTGGCGTAGGGCAGGCTCAGGCGCAGGGTGACGACCGCCGCGCCGCCGACGAAATGGTACAGGGCTTGCAGGCCGCCCGCGTCGGGGCCGTCATCCAGGCCGGTGATGGCCGACAGGTACCCCCAGCGGGCCTCGTGCAGAGCCGTGATCGCGGGGATCAGGTCGGCCGGGTCGATGACCACGTCCAGCCGGACGGCTTCCGGCGTGGCCGTGCTTTTCGTCCAGGGTTGGAGCAGGTCCGCGGCTTGTTGCAGCCGTTCTTCAGTGGTTTTCATGCCATTCCTCCATCTGGGCCCATGATCGGCTGGGCCGGAGTGGGGTTCTGGAGGCTGCTCAGCAGCTTGACCACGCCGTCGATGATCGCTTCCGGGCGGGGTGGGCAGCCGGGAATGAAGGCGTGCACGGGGATCACCTTGTCGATGCCGCCCATGACGCCATAGCAACCGTCGAACACCCCGCTCGAGATCGAGCACGACCCGACCGCGACCACGAACTTCGGGTCCGGCATCTGCTCGTAGATGCGGATCAGGCGTTCGCGGGCCTGGCGGGTGACCGGGCCGGTGCACAGCAGCACGTCGGCATGGCGCGGGCTGCCCTGGAGCTTGACGCCGAAGCGCTCCAGGTCATAGCGCGGGGTCAGGGTTGCCAGGATTTCGATGTCACATCCGTTGCACGAGCCGCTGTTGAAGTGGATCACCCAGGGCGAGTTGATGCGCGCCCAGGTCTTCAGCCCGGCGGTGATCTGGTCTACCAGATTGTTCATGAGAGTCTCGCTCCTCTGCTCGTTAGCCCAGGATCAGCGCCAGCAGGGCCAGCAGCAGCCCGACCAGGTAAATCACGGTGATGGGCGTGAATGTGCCGCTGCCCAGGATCAGGATGCCCAGGTGCAGGATGGCGAAAAACAGCGCGACGATGAAGAACGGCCGGTAGCCCGGCGCGGCCAGTTGGGTGGGCGGGGCTTCGCCGGAGCCGTAAGTCGTGGCCTTGAGGGCCGACTCCTTGCCGGGGGCGGCCAGTGCCTGGCCGACGCGGGCCAGGATGCCCACCAGGACCAGGTAAATCACGAACGCGATGGGCGGCATCAGCAGGATTTCCAGTGACATAAGCTCCCCTGTTTCTGAAAGGCGGCTGTTGGCTTGTAGCTGTTGGCTTTTGGCTAAAAGCGAAGAGCCAAAAGCCAACAGCGCCTTTAGTTCATTTCTGTCCGGACCTCGGCCTTGCCCAGCGCCGCGCGGCGCAGGCTGGCGCTGTGGTTTTCGATGTTCGAAGCCAGGGCGAAGACGCGATCCTCCACGGTGGCGGGCCGCCCGCCCTGTTTGATCGGATAGTCCATGCGCCAGTCCGCGACCTGGTTCAGCAGGCCGGCCAGCTCGGCGCGCTGGGCCTGGAAGCAGTCCAGCAGCGCGCTCATGCTCTCAGCCTGCCGGCAGGCGCACGCCTCGGCGTTGAGCGCCGCGAACGTGCCTTCCTTCAGGTCCGGTTCGCGCCGATCCAGCAGGGCGCGCATCACGTTGATGTGCTCGCACTGCCAGAAGACCAGATTGGCCAGGACATCATGAGCCGTCTGGTAGCCGTCAAACAGCGCCGGGTCGATCGTCGTGAAGAGCTTCACCGCCCGCCGGGAGGCCTTGTCCAGCGCGTCCAGCGCCTGCTGCCGTCGTTCCATGGGACCGATCGTCATGCCGATTTGCCCTCACTCTACCCGCCGAACGCCGCCAGCAGCGCCGACCCGGCCGGATCGGTCAGCCACTGGAGCAGGCTCGGCCAGAAGCCCAGGAGCACGACCCCGGCGATCAGGATCAGCACGGGGACCAGCATCGCGCTGGGCATCGTCCGCCCGGCCAGCACGGCCTCGGACGGCTGCTTGCGATACATCACGTTGACCAGCGGCGCGTAGTAGGCCAGCGACAGCACGCTGTTCAACCCGGCGTAGATCACCAGGGTGATGATCCACACATTCTGGGTCTGCGCCCCGGCCACGAAAATCTGCCACTTGGACATGAACCCGGCCAGGGGGGGCAGCCCGCCCAGGGCCAGCACGGCCAGGCTCAGGGCGAAGGCCACCAGCGGGTAGCGCTTGGAAGCCCCGGCCAGGTCATCGACGGTCAACGGGTCGTGGCTGCCGCGCGAGAGGTGCAGGCTGTACAGCAGCGCGCCGGCCGCCAGGAAGGCCAGGCCCTTCATCATGCCGTGGTTGAGCATGTGGAACATCCCGCCCTGCGCGCCCGCCGCCTCGCCGGCGTAGACGCTCACGCCCAGGCCGATCAGCATGTAGCCGACGTGGCTCAGGCTGGAGTAGGCCAGCAGGCGCTTGACCTGCTGCTGGCGGAGGGCCATCAGGTTGCCGACGGTCATGTTCAGCGCGCCGAAGAGCATCAGGACGACGCCCCACGAGATCGCCAGCCCGGCCAGCCCGGTCAGGACGCGCAGCAGGGCGATCAGCCCGGCTTCGATCACGACGCCGGACAGCATGGCGCTGATCCCGCTGGGAGCCTGGGAGTGCGCGTCGGGCAGCCAGGTGTGCATCGGCACCAGGGCGATCTTGACGCCGAAGCCGATGATGAACAGCCCGCCCGCCGCCAGGTACAGCGGCGAGAGTTCCGCCGCCGCCCGGATTTCGGCCAGGTTGAGCGTGCCGGTCTTGGCCAGCACCAGGGCCACGCCCAGCAGCACGAAGACCGAGCCGACCGCGCTCTGCACCAGGTACTTGACGCCGGCTTCCAGCGAGGTCGAAATGTTGCGGTAGAAGGCGACCAGGAGGTACGAGGAGATCGCCATCGCCTCGAACCAGACCCAGATGTTGAACAGGTCGGTGGCGCAGCCCAGGCCGATCATCACGCCGACCAGCAGCGTGAGCATGGCGTAGAACTTCTCCTGGTTGTCATCGGCGGCCATGTACTCACCGGAGTAGATGGCGACCAGGGTGCCCAGGCCCAGGGCCAGGGCCGCCAGCAGCAGCCCCATCCCGTCCAGGGTCAGCGAGGCCGCGCCGACGGTCAGGGTCGCCGCGCCATTCGTGGTGAAATCCTGGGCGGCCAGGACGAACGGGAACCAGGCCGCGATCAAGGCGGCCAGCCCGGCCTGGCGCGCCGCCGCCGGTTGGTTGGACTGGCTGCCCCAGCGGCCGATCAGGTAGACGACCGGGGCGGCCACCAGGGGCACGAGAACAAGCCACGCGAATGCGTTCATGAGTTTAGCCCCCCCATGCCAGCAGCAGGATCATCAGCACGGCCACCAGCCCGCCGACGATGCCCGCCACGTTCCAGTTCAGGACGCCGGTCTGGGTCGTGGTCAGCGCCTCGGCGGTGCCCCGCGTCAGGCGGACGACCTGGCGGTTGATCCATTCGAAGCCGAAGTCGGCCTCGGCCCAGCGGGCCAGGAAGCTCAGCCCGTCGCGCACGGCTGCCAGCCGGTCGTGCCACCACCACGCCGCCAGCCCGATCGCGATCACGGCCAGCGCCAGCCAGGTGGCCGGGGCCGAGAGGATTTCGCTGATCAGCTCGCCCAGGTCCAGGATGTGCAGTTCGTGGTGCGGCAGGGTCTCGGCCAGCATTTCGCCGAACGGCCCGACCAGCAGCCAGGTCGTCAGCGTGCCGAAGGCCAGGAGACCCAACGAGACCTTCATGGCCGGCCCGGTCGCGTGCGCGTGCAGATGGGCGCGCGGCTCCCCGAAGAAGACCAGCCAGACCATGCGGAAGGTGTAACACGCCGTCAGGCCCGCGCCGATGACCATCAAGACGAAGGCCCAGGCGGGGCCGCCGCTCAGTCCGGCTTCCAGGACCAGTTCCTTGCTCCAGAAGCCGTTGAGGATCGGCAGGCCGGCCAGGGCCAGCGCGCCGATGATGAAGGCGTTGCGCACGAAAGGCATCTTCTTGCCCAGGCCGCCCATCTGGCGCATGTCGCGGGTGCCCACCGCGTGGATCACCGCGCCCGCGCCCAGGAAGAGCAGGGCCTTGAAGACCGCGTGGCTGAGCAGGTGGAACTGGCTGGCGAACACGCCGCCGACGCCCACCGCGTAGACCATGTAGCCCAACTGGCTGATGGTCGAATAGGCCAGGGCGCGCTTGAGGTCCTGCGCGACCAGGGCCATCAGCGCCGCCAGGCAGGCCGAGGCCAGCCCAACGATCACCACGGCGGTCGTCCAGCCGGGCACGCCCTCGAAGGCCGGGTAGAAGCGGGCCAGGAGGTAGACGCCCGCGTTGACCATCGTCGCGGCGTGGATCAGGGCGCTGATCGGGGTCGGGGCTTCCATCGCGCCGGGCAGCCAGGTATGGAACGGCACCTGGGACGACTTGGCCGCCGCCGCCGCCAGGAAGCCGAAGGCGATCAGGCTCAGCACGTCCGGCGGGAGTTGGGCCGCCCCGGCCAGGAAGTCGTTGACTTCGTAGCTGCCGGTGTAGCCGTAGATCACCAGCGCGCCGGCCAGCAATCCCACCCCGCCCAGCGAGGTGATGATCAGGGCCTTGAGGCCGCCCGCGACGGCTTTGGGATCGTCGTTGTTGAAAGCGATCAGCGCGAAGGAGCACAGCGCCGTGATTTCCCAGAAGAAGAACATCAGCAGCAGGCTGCCGCTCAGCACCAGCCCGACCATGCCGCCGATGAAGAACAGCACCAGGGCGTAGTAGCGGCCGAGTTGGGCCTCGCCCCGCATATATTCGACGGAGAAGATCACCGCCAGCGAGCCGACGATGGTCGCCACGGCGGATAGAAAGACGCCCAGCCCATCCGGCACGAACGTGAACGCGCCGAAGATGCCGCCCACGTTGAGGGTCAGCACGGCCTGGTCGGTCGCGCCGGGGAGCAGGCTGAGGGCCACCGCGCCCGCCGCCAGGCTGAAGACCACGGCCAGCAGGTGCTGGGTGCGCGGGCGCGAATCACCCGTGAACCAGACCAGCAGCGCGCCCAGCCAGGGCAGGCCGATCAGGAGCAGAATTGTGAACTCGTTCGCCATCAGTGCGACCTCTATTTCTTGAGCCGCGCCAGGGCCTGGACGTCCAGCGTGCCCACGGTGCGGCGCACCTGCACAGCCAGCGCCAGCCCGACCACGGCCACGACGGTATCGGCCACGATCACGGTCGCCGCCAGACTCTGGCCCAGGTTGACCTGGCCGCTGGCCGCGCCCGCCGCCACCAGGGCCAGCAGCGCGCCTTTGACCATGATCTGCAGGGCCACGATCACTTTGATCAGGTTACGCACGGCCAGCAGACCGTACAGCCCCACGCCCAGCAGGGCCAGCAGACCGACGATCAGGATCGTCAGGGTAGTGTCGGTCATGCCCGCACCTCCTCAAGTTCCTGGATGGGGGCGCTGTCGGGGAGTTCCACCGGCAGCGTAGACTCTTCCGGGGCGGCGATCTCCGGGGTGGAGACGTCGGCTACCGTCGCCGGGGCGGTCCCCGAGGGGACGGCCTTGCCCTCGCCAATCAAACCGAGCACGCCGATCACGCCGGCGAAGATCAGGGCGATCTGGACCAGCACGTCCAGCCCGCGCTGTTCCCAGAGCATCTGGGAGAAGGAGCCTTCGATCACCGGACTGCCGACCCCCATCGCCGGCAGCGCCATGAAGGCCAGCAGGGCCACCGCGCCAACCACCAGCACCAGCCCGACCGGCCGGGGCACGATGGCGCGAACGGCCATGGCTTCCTCGCCTGCGATGCTGATCGCGAACACAAACAAAACCGTCACCAGGCCCGCACCTACGCTAAGCTCGATGACGGCGACTTGCTGCGCTCCGAGGACGTACAGCACAATGGAGACCAGCGCGCTGACACCCGCCAACCAGATCGCGGCTACGAGCAAGCGTGTGGCCCGGATTGCCTGGATTGCACAGAGTACACTCCCGGCCAGCAGAGCTACCAGCCACGCATCCAAGGTTGCTCCCTCCTTTAGATAAACTTTGCCTGATTAAAGCTTGGCTACTGTGATCTTAGGCGCTCCAGGGCGCTTCATGCAGTGTGGTAAGTCACACGCGCTTGTGACGACCTTCTCAAATGAACTTTGTCCGAATAACAGCCCGGTAGTGTGGGGGATACGGGCACGATAGTTTCTCCCGGCGATCGTTCGCAGCGGTGGATTCATGAATCGGAGGGGAATAATCCGGCGACGGTGGAAGCCTGGACTGGTCGTGTGACGTCGCGGTGGCGGCGGATTGAGAACCCGTCTGAAAATTCCTATCCGGTGGAATAGGCGTTGTCGAACGGCCAAACCTACCGAATGGAAATGGGAAGGAGCGCGGCTATGCTGGCCACAAGAGGGCGCTGGGTCGCAAGCGGCATATCCTGATCGATACCCTGGGCATCCCGTTGGAGGTGGTCGTCATGGCGGCCCATTCGACCGATGTGACCGGGGCCAAGGCCGTGTTGAACACGGTCGAGCGGCAGATCACCCTTCGCCTGCTCAAGATCTGGGCCGACAACGGCCATCAAGGGGACTGGCCTGAGTGGTTGGACGAGCAGTAGCCATCCAACTTGAGATCGTGAGTGCCGCGTCCGATCAGGTTGGCTTTGCCGTGCAGCCCCGGCTAATTCTCAGATGGGTTCTCAATCCGCCGCTACCGCGTCCATCAGAAAAAGAAAAAGCGGAGGCCCGGTTGCCCACCGGGCCTCCGTTCGTGTCATCTATCCGCCCTGTGGCGCGGAGCGAGGTCTAACGCGCGGCGGGGGCCAGGGTCAGGGTCGCCCGGCCGACGAGCGTGCTGTCGTCCGCGTAGGCCACGCTGTAGGTCAGGTTCTGAATTGCTTCCAGCGCCGTCGTGGCCTGGGCGCGGGCTTCGCGCGCTTCGGCCATCATCTGCCGCTGTGCTTCCAGGCGCGCCTGCTCGCGCTGCTCGATCTGCTCCGGGGTCAGCGTGGCCTGGGCTTCAAGCTCGGTCACGATGTTCTCGAAGACATCACCCACCTGCGGGCCGGTCAGGGCCAGCCCGAAGAACAGATCGCCAAAGCTCATCACCCCATCCGGGGCCACGTACCCGATCTGGATCGCGTTTTCCAGCAGGAGCGAGCCTGCCGCGTCGAATTCCGCGTTGGCGGGCAGCCCGTCGCCGGGGTCGAGCGCGGCCGTGACCGCGGCCCGCGTCCCCAGGGCGAAGACCTGGTCGTTGGCCCCGATCAAAATCTCGAACGACTCCGGCAGGCTCATATCCTCGGCGGGAGGCACCGCGAACGTGACGACCACCGCCTGGCCCGCCCCGATCTCTTCCAGGCTGACCGTCGCCTGGGCTTCTTCCTGATCGGTCAGCAGCCTGGGCAGCGCGTCGCTCAGGGCGGCGATTACCTTCTGGCTCGCGGCCGGGTCGGTGACCTCCACCAGCAGGCCGAAGTCGAACGGCCAGGTCTCGATCGCGATCGTGCTGGGCGGGTTTTCGCTGGTGGCGCTGTCGAAAAGCCCGTCGATGAACGGCCGGTCGAAGCTCAGATAGGCGGCATAATCGCCGGTCATCCAGCTCAGGATGTCCTGTTTCAGGTCCAGGTTGAGCGCGCTCTTGATCGCGAAGCCCAGGAACTGAAGGCCCTGCTGCATGTCTTCGGCATTGCCTTCCACCGCGGCCACCGTCCCCAGGTTCTCGATCAGCCCGGCATAGGAGGCTGCCAGGTCGGTGCCCTGTATCATCAACTGGGCATTGGCCGGCAGGAAAGCGGCAAAATTCCGATCGATCTGGGTCGCGGGCGGCAGGGCTAGGTTATTCTCCGCCATCTTCGCCAGGGCTTGCGGGCCGAGCGCCAGCGCGCCGTCGATGGTCAGGGCGAGGTTGTCCAGCACGGTCAGGCCAACCGCCACGGCCGAGTCCTGACCCGTCGCCAGCACGGCCTCGATCTCGGCCTCGCTGAGCGACATGGTGTTGAACTGTTGCGAGGCGATGACCGCTTCGGCGGTCACATAGAGGGCGATGTGATAGTCCGGAGCGGGCAGGGCCGCCATGGCGTGCTGGAAACGGGCATCTTCCGCCAGCGACGCGCCGACCTCGCCCAGGGCCACGTCCATCGCCTTGAAGGCCACCACCAGCCGGTCGGCCGTGATCAACACGCCGCTGTTTTCGTCATCCTCGCCGGTGGGCAGGTAGGCGGTGTAGTCAGCCGTCTTGCGGATTTCGGCAGACCCATCCGCGATCCCTTCGGCGATCGCGGCGTCCCAGAAGGCTTCCGCCGCGGCTCGGTCGGTGATCGCGGCCATGATCAGCATCGGCGTGTCGTCGTCATTGCTGTGGTCGTCGTCGAACTGGGTTTCCAGCGAGAGCACACCCAGGGCGGCGAAACCGCCCAGCCAGGGCCGGATCGCCGTCTCAAAGTCCGCGCCAAGCTCGCTTTCGGTTACGAACTGATCGAGCGCGCTGGCGACCGGGGCCGGAGCGATGCTGCCTTCCGGCAGGCGGCTGCCGAGGATGTTGAACAGCCCGTCCAGCGTTTCGACGTAACCCTCGTCGGTGCGCAGGCTCATGAAGATGGGGGTGGTGGCGGGATAGTACGCGGCCAGCGCCGTCAGATCAGCGACCGGCGCCGCAGTTACGGTCAAAGTCGGAACCAGGCCCGCCAGCAGGGCGAGCACCAGCACAACGGCCATGAACCTCTTCATACCAGACCAACTCCTTTATTTGGGTAAGGTACGACCAGCATGACTCTACTACGGATTCCGATGGAAACAGGTTGCTTGAACAGCAGCGGTCAGCAGTCAGCGGTCAGCCAGAGGCAAAAGCGGCGTGGGTCGCCGTCAGCGGCCCCCGTTTTTGCTGGACGC
>CAZHMJ010000023.1:26260-28599 GCA_964533805.1 uncultured Anaerolineae bacterium
GGTTCCCGGCAGACGGCTTATCCAACACTCTCGCCCGGAACATGAGTCGGCGCGGGGGCCAATTCCAGGGGCAGGCTGCCGGGGGCCAGCCAGTCGATTTGTGTCACGTGATCCGGCTCCTGGGCGGAAACCAGCTTCGCCGTCCCCGCCACCAGATCGACCACATACACCCCGCTGCCCGCGTCACCTGTGCCCACCACGGCGAAGACCGGCGCACCATCCGGCCGCTGGACGCTGAGCTGAACCTCCGGGAAGCCCGCCGGGATCACCCGGCAGTCCGGGCAGGGCAGCGCCGTCCAGATCGCCGCGCCGTCCTCGGCAATATCGAAGATGTACCAGCCGGGGTCGGGCAAGGAAGTCGCGCGGTCGGAAGAATGCCCCGTGTAGTATTCCGGCACATCCTCGAGCGCCAGTGTTTGCAGGATGGGCAGCCCTTCCGGTGTCCAGCCGTAAGGTAGAACGGGACCACTCCACCGACCGCCCAGTTCGATACCTTCGCGCCACGCATGAAACTCGCAAGAGATGTTGAATCCGGTCGCGTTCATCATCAGGAAGAAATCGCGGATTGGTGAGATCGCGATAGCATAATCGGTAAATGCCGGCCAGAATTCCGTAGCCCATTCCCCCGTCGTGAGATCGAGCACGTTGGCGGCGTTGCCCGACATGGGATGGTCCGGCAGATCGAAGAACGCGGCGTTGCCGCCCCCGCCGGGATGCATCACCGGGCGGCCATAGGATTTGCGATCTGCCATCAGAACACGGGAATCACCCGTGACGAGATCGATCCGGTGCAGTGTGGAGGTATTCACGTCGCCGGTGGCGTAGTACGCGGTCGTCCCGTCCGTGCCCCAGACGAAGCTGTGCGCTTCCAGAGGTGACGCCAGATCGGCCGACCAGGGCAGCGCCTCCAACGAGTCCCCGTCGCGGATGACCAGTCCTTCGCCGGACGCGAACGTCGCCAGATAGACCCCGTCCGCCGACCAGTCCACCCAGGCGATCTCGGTTTCGACCGGCTGCGCCGCCAGATCGGCCAGGTCGATCCAAAGGGCTACGTAAGTGTCGTAGCCAAACGCCCCGGAAGCCACGTCCAGACGCACGTAGGCCCTTCGGCCCAGCGGGTCCATCACGACGCTGGCGCTCTGCACCTCCTGATCGGGCAGAATCCACGTCTCCAGCGGGAAACTGGGCATCGACCATTCTGAACTCAGCTCGGTCCATGTCTGGCTGACGACGAGCTTGCGCCCCGCCACCGCCACGATTCTGGTCTGATCCGGGCTGAGGGCGTAATGGAACAGGCCCTGACGGCCGTCCCCTGGGTAACTCATACCCGCCAATGGCTGGAAATCAAGATAGACGCTGGCGGGCAACTCGACTCGGGCCAGATTGAGCATGTGGACATCCGACATGCCGAAACGCGTTTCCAACACCAGCGAAGCGCGATCCGGGTTGACGGTGACCGTGTAAGGGTAGTCAGGCGGTGACAGTTCCGGGTACCACAGGACCGTGCCATCTTCCGCCGAGACGGCCTGGACTACCTTCCCGTAAATCCCCTCGGAAGGCCCAGTCAAGATCAGGATCGGCCACGGCTCCGAGCTTTGAGCAGCGGCCTCCACTCCCCCCAGGATCAGGCCGCCCACCAGCAGCAGGCTCAGCGTGCATGTCGCCAGGACAACGAACTTCTGTCGCATGTTGTCTCCTTCGTAGCGCGGACAGGCCAATCAAATCTCGACATCCACCACCAGCGGGTCGTGGTCGGAGAGGTAGGGCGGCTCACTGCGCGGGCGGGGGATTTGCACATCCAGCACCCGCGCCCCGCGCAGCAGGACGTAATCCAGCTCGGCAATCCCCCGCCCGGTGAACTTGTGGAAAGTGCGCCGGTCGACCTCCGGCGGCAGGGAATCGCTCGCCAGGGCGTACCCGGCCTCGCGGAAGACCTGGATCGGCGGCGAGTCGGGCGGGCAGTTGAGGTCGCCCATCACCACGGCGGCGGGCACGTCGCGCAGCGTCTCGATCAGCAGCCGGGCGCTTTCCAGCCGGGTCTGGGGATTGTTCCAGGCGTCGAAATGGGTGTTGGCCAGCGTCCAGCCGTCGAAGTCGAGCAGGTGGGCCAAGCGCGGCTCCTGCCCGTCCCAGCTCACCTGGCCGATCACGCCGCTGGCGTTGAGGGCCAGGGCGCGCTCCTCGCGGACGCGCGGGCCGTCCTCCCGCACGAAGATCGGGTTGCGGATGGACAGGCCGCCGCGCAGCATCGTCTCCGGGCCGGGGAAGCCGAAGTAACCGGGCAGTTCGCCCAGCAGGGCCATGAGCTGGTTGGGCATGCATTCCTGCACGCCCAGCAC
>CAZHMJ010000024.1:0-24488 GCA_964533805.1 uncultured Anaerolineae bacterium
CGCTCTGGCATTTCGGCAGGTTCCGCCGCGGATTGATCGTCGGCATAGGCGCGCGGCGTGGTATCCGGCTGGATGAGGCCAGAGGCATTCAGGATCAGAAGCAGGGCATAGGTTAAGGTGAGAGCAGACCGCAGCCACTTCCTAGACATAGGACTTCCCCCGCAGGATAAGGCCAGGATTGGGTTCTCCCCGGCCGCAGCAGTCGCACGGATTATCGAGGAAACATGAGTTTATAGATCGCCACTAGATATCATTATCAGCTTTCGTAGAGCTAAGGGGCAAGTGTCAGAAGGTACTATTTTGTTACAGAGTTGTGCGAGTTCGGTAAGGTCACTGTATGGTCAGTGTGTATCGACCTGTTGGTAGCTTTCGATCAGTCGGGCGGCCTGAGCGGGCCAGCCGCACGTGACCTGGGCTGCCTGGAGCGCGGTCTGCCAGGCCTCCCGCAGGGTGGGATTGTGCAGTTGGACAATGGCTTGCGCCAGCGTCTCCGGTCGCTCGGCCTCCCACAGCGTTCCGACCGGATACGCCGCAAGAAAGCGTGCCATGGCCGGGGTCCTGGAGGAGAGAATGGGTAAGCCTGCAGCGATGGCTTCCAGCAGTTTGGTCGGGATGGACAGCGCATAGTTTGGTTCGGATGTCCCGACCGCGATGAGGGAAGCATCCGCGTTCCGGATGGCAGTGCTGACTTTCTCAGAAGCAACCGGCGGGAGGAAGTGAACTCGGTGACTGATACCCAACGTGTTTGCCAATGCGGTTAGTTCGGCTTTCTGCTCGCCATCTCCCAGAAAGGTCAGATGCACCTCTGGTGTGCAGAGGGCCACGCCCCGTACCAGTTGGTCCAGGCAACGTCCTCGGCGGATCAGGCTCCCAGTGTGGACCAGCCACAGGCGCGCGCCTTCGGGACGGGGCAGCGGGGAAGCAGCCTCGGAGAGTGTCACGCCGTTGAGGATGGTGATGGGAAGGGTGCATCGCCACCGGCGGGCCATGAAGTCCGCGCGATCTGGGCTGTTGGCCAGGATCAGGTCGGCCCGGCGGGCCAGGCTGCGTTCCAGGGCGCGTTCTGCGGCGAGGCGCAGGCGAGTCCAGGGGCGGGTGGGTTCTGGAAACCGGTAGAGATATAACTCATGAGCGTCGTAGACCAGGCGGCTTCTCTGGCGTTGGCTCAGGCGAGCCAGGGCGACCATCACCAGGGCCGGGAAGTCGTGCGCGTGCCAGATGTCCGCCGGCTGGCGGCGCAGATAGCGGAGCAGCGCCAGTCCCTGGAACACGTGGCGCAGCCGCTTGAGCGGCGGGAAGCGGCGCAGGATTTCCAGCTCCGACCCGTACCGGAAACGCCGGAGTAGCCACAGCCCCGCCGTCTCCTGATCGGGCAGCGGACTGGAAGCATCATGCGTCCCGATCACACAGACCTGGTAGCCTGCTTCCGCCAGGGCGGCCGCTTCGTTGCGAACCCGGGTGTCGTGGGTCACCTCGTTGAGGACCAGCATCACGACCCGTTTGCCGCCAGGGCTGACGTATTTGATCATGCTAGATATACTCTGCGTTTAGAAAATGTACAGGTATGTGGATTGGGGAAACTCGACATTGAAAATATACACGAAAACCGGGGATAGCGGCGATACTGGGCTGTTTGGTGGTGGTCGGGTGCGCAAGAGTGGCATCCGGGTCGAGGCATACGGAACCGCCGATGAACTCAATTCGATTCTGGGCCTGGTGCGTGCTTACGGCCTCCCGCAACCAGCCGACCAATGGCTGGTGGATATCCAGAACGATCTGTTTTGCCTGGGGGCCGATCTGGCGACCCCGATGGATGCCAAGTCGGACTGGATCGTGCGCCTGGAGATGGCTGCCGTGACTCGCCTGGAGCAGGTGATCGACCAGATTGAGGCGGAACTGCCACCGCTTAAGAGCTTCATTCTCCCCGGCGGGGCGCCACCGGCGGCCACGCTCCACGTGGCCCGGACGGTGTGCCGGCGGGCGGAGCGTATCACCGTACAACTCAACGACGAGCAGGAGATCAGCCCGACGGTGCTGGTGTACCTGAACCGTCTGTCCGATTTCTTGTTTGTCCTGGCGCGTTGGGTGAATGTCCGGCTTGGGCAAAGCGAGACCGAATGGCAGTCCAAGGTCCAGTAAGCCTGGCCGGGCAGCAGGATGTGTGATCTCAGCCGTTGGACCGGATAGCCCTGGCCTAAAGGTCAGCCGCCAGGCGGAAGCCGACTACATTGTCCTGGCCGTGCGGGTAGTAGCAGTAGCGGGCCGCGCAGCGTGCGTCGTCCGGTCCGTGGTACCAGGAGCCGCCCCGGACGATCTGCGGTTCCATGGCTGCCCTGGGATTGGCAGGCTGGTCGAGGGCCAGCGGGTAGCGGCGCAGGGGCGAATCGCACCATTCCCAGAGGTTGCCTGCCATGTCCGCGCAGCCGAATGGGCTGTCGCCTATGGGGGAGAACTGGCCGACCGGTGTGGGACACGCCCGGCGCGGATTGGGATCGGGGGCGTCCCAGCTATCGATTGTCTCCGGCGCGGTGTTGGCATAGGTCGGTTCCCAGCGATTGCCCCAGGGGTAGCGCCGCCCATCCTCGCCCCGGGCAGCTTTCTCCCATTCGGGTTCGGTGGGCAGCCGGTAGGTGCGGCCGGTGGCGAGGGAGAGCCAGCGGCAATACGCTGCCGCCGCATGCCAGCTTACTCCGGCGACGGGCAGATTCGGATCGTTGGACCAGTCTGGGTCCAACCAGTATTCCGGCTGGGTGATCCGGTTCTGTTCACGCCAGCGCCAGCCATCCTCGCTCCAGAAGGTGCTGTTGAGATACCCCCCTGATTCGATGAACACGGCGTATTCGCCCACCGTCACCGGATAGCGCCCGATCTGATAGGCGGACAGGGTCAGGGTATGCAAGGGCTGCTCCCTGGCATACCACTCCATCCGGTTGCCGTGCGCCGTGCGGCCAAGCTGCCGGACCTCGCGGGGATCGGTGCCCATCAGGAAGGGGCCGGCCGGAATCGTCACCATAACAGGGGGCTGCGGGGACGGCGTCGTGTGGGGTTGGAAACTTCCGGCAGACATCGTAATCTACCCAATCCAGGGGCCCCAACAAGCGGGGCGGCGGCGAGAGGTGTCTAGAGCAGACCCAGGTGACCTAACAGGGCATCCATGCCCAGGATATAGCTGCGCCAGCCAAAGCCACAGATTTGGCCCAGGCAGACCGCCGCCAGCATCGACCGGTGGCGGAAGGATTCGCGGGCGTGGACATTGCTGAGGTGGACTTCGACCACGGGCAGATCGACACTGGCGATCGCGTCTCGCAGGGCGATGGACGTGTGGGTGTAGGCGCCTGGGTTCAGGACCACACCACCCGCCCAGTTGCGCGCGATGTGCAGGGTATCGATCAACACGCCTTCATGGTTCGATTGCTGGATGCGCACGTTGACGCTTCGGGTGAGTGCGTGCGCTTTGATGCGATCGTTAATGTCATCGAGTGTCAAGGAGCCATAGACCTCTGGCTCGCGCTGGCCGAGCAGATTCAGGTTTGGGCCGTGGAGAATCAGGAACTCCATGGTCATGCTCCACTCATTTCGGTTAAGACGGATATGACAGTGCCGGGGTCTATATCCTCCATAATAAACGGTTTTCCGATCTCCTTCAAGAGCACAAATCGTGTTCGCCCGTGTTCCCACTTCTTATCCGTCGCCATGGCCTGCCACAAACGCTCTGGGTCATAGCCGTCCAGCCGGGTCGGGAGTTCCAATCGCTGCAGCAGGTCCTCGACCTGGACGATTAGAGCGGGTTCGCATTGGCCCAGGCGGGCCGACAGCCGGATGGCGGCGACCATTCCGACGGCGACAGCCAGACCGTGTTTCCACGTATATCCGCTGACCTGTTCCAGCGCGTGGCCGAAGGTGTGGCCGAGGTTCAGAAAGGCGCGGACGTTTTGCTCGTAGGGGTCTTGCTCGACCACGACGACTTTGACATGGACTGCTCGCGGCACGAATTCCGCCGCGCGGTCGCGCACCAGTAATTCCGGATCGAGCAAGCCGGGATCGGCCAGCAGGCCGTGCTTGACGACTTCGGCCAGGCCGCAGCGCCATTCGACTTCTGGCAAGGTGGCGAGCACGTCTGTATCCACGATGACCAGCTCAGGTTGCTTGAATGCCCCGACCAGATTCTTGCCCTCCGGCAGATCGACGGCGGTCTTGCCGCCGACGCTTGAATCGACCATTGCCAGCAGGCTGGTGGGGACCTGAACCAGTTGCACGCCGCGCATATACGACGCAGCTGCGTAGCCCATCACGTCGCCTATCACGCCTCCGCCCAGTGCCAGGATGACGCCTTTGCGGTCCAGACCGAGCGTGACCAGACCGCTGTAGATGGCTTCCAGGGTGGGTAGGGTCTTGTAAGCTTCGCCATCTTCGATGGTGAGGACGACGCTGTTGGGCAACCGCTCGGCCAGCGGACGGGCATACAACGGAGAGAGCGTGGTATTGGAGCCGATGACTGTTCGCGCAACGAGATTGTGCTCTCTGAGGATGTCAGGCAGCCTCTGGAGCGCGCCCGGTTCGAAGTGAATGGGGTAGGAACCTCCCGGCGCTTTTACGGGAATCGTGAGAGCCATAGCTGGATGATAGCCTCCGCAGTTTCTTCAGGCGTCAGAGGGGTTGTATCAATGTGATGGGGTAGCGCCGCATAAGCTGCCGCGCGCGATGCCAGAAGCTCCTGGATGCGGGCCTCTGGATTGGGAGACTGGAGCAGGGGCCGATCAGTGACACGCAGACGATCCAGCAGGACTTCTGGAGAGGCATCCAGGCAGATCGCGATGCCAGAAGCCAGCAGTTGCGCCTGGTTGTCCATATCGACGAGCGTGCCGCCCCCGGTGGCGATGACCAAACCCTGCCGGATCGCCAGTTCCTGGCAGAGATTGCGCTCCATTTGTCGGAATGCGGCTTCACCCTGGGTGGCGAAGATGACCGGGATGGTTTGTCCAGCTCGCTGTTCCAGAACGCAGTCCATGTCGATGAACGGCCGGTCCAGACGCTCGGCCACCAGACGACCGACGGTGCTCTTGCCGGTACCCATGAAGCCGGTCAGAATCAGGTTGAATCGGGCGGCATCGGGTTTGATCATTCAGCCGGCCAATCGTAGCCAAAGCGCCAGGACTCGTTTCGCATAGTCAAATCATCCAACTGGTCTCGGCGCAGATTCTGAAAGCGTGCGCGCAACTCTTCTAGGCTATCGCCACCGAGCTTTTCCAACAGTGCATCCGCCAGCACAAAAGCGACCATTGCTTCCCCCACGACGACCGCCCGTGGCACAGCACAGAAATCGGAGCGTTCGTAAACCGTTGGCGCGGATTCGCCGGTTACCAGATTGACGGACTGGATCGGGGTCAGCGTGGTGCTGATCGGCTTCATGGCTGCCCGCACGATCAACGGCTCGCCAGTGGTCATGCCACCCTCCAGGCCACCGGCCCGATTGGTCTGGCGGTGCAGTGTGCCTTCACTTGCGATGATGGCGTCGTGAACCTGCGTGCCATAGTGGCGGGTATTCTCGAATGCCGTGCCGATCTCCGCGCCTTTGATGGAGGGGATGCTGCCCATTGCGCCCAACAGACGGCCGGTCAGGCGGCGATCGTAGTGGACGTGGCTGCCCAGTCCGGGCGGCAGGCCCAGCGCCACGATCTCGAACACGCCTCCCAGCGTATCGCGGTCGACTTTGACTTGGTGAATGGCGGCCCGCATGGCTTCCGAAGCGGCTGGATCGGGGCAGCGCACCTCGCTTCTTTCAGCAGCCGCGAAGCGGTCTGGATAGGACAGAGTTGCGGGCAGATCGGCTTCCACCGGTCCGATGCTGACCACATATCCGCCGACAACGATCCCGAATTCGACCAGCAGCTTCTTGCAGACCGCGCCGATGGCGACCCGCATGGCGGTCTCGCGGGCGCTGGCCCGCTCCAGCGACAGGCGCAAATCGTCGTAATCGTACTTGAGCGCGCCGGTCAGGTCCGCATGGCCGGGGCGCGGCGTAGTCATCGGGGTGATATCTTTCCCGGCCCAGTTTTTCCAGTCCCGGTTGTGGATGATCAGACTGATGGGCGCACCGGTCGTGCGCCCGGCCATGACCCCGCCCGTGAAGTGGATCGTGTCACTCTCGATCTGCATCCGCCCGCCGCTGCCATAGCCTTCCTGGCGGCGGGACAAGTCGAGAGCGACATCTGCTGGCGCGAGAGGCAGGCCTGCCGGCATGCCTTCCAGGATGCCGGAGAGGAGTGGGCCGTGGGATTCGCCTGCGGTCAAAAAGCGCAGTCGGGAGGAGGTCATTGGGTCATCACCTGTCTGGCTGCTTCAAGCATGAGGTCGACGGGCGCTTCGCTCCCGGTCCAGTGCTGGAATGCGGCCGCGCCCTGCTGGACGAGCATGCCCAGGCCGCTCACCGCGTGCAGTCCGGCAGCCTGAGCCTGGCGGACGAGTAGGGTAAGTTCCGGCCGGTAGACCATGTCGTACACGGTCGCGGTGGGCGGGAATGGTACCCCGGCCGGCCAGGGCGAGGCTTCGGTGTTGGGCCACATGCCCACCGGGGTACAGTTGACGATCAGGTCGGCTGGCGTCCTGAATTCGGCCAGCCGTTCCGGCGACATTGTCCGAATTTGCATCCGCAACTGGGTCGACTCGAGGGGGCGGTTTTTGTTATTTGCCCGGAGGCCGCTCTGGATGCTGCGGATCAGTTCCAGGCCGCGACCCGGTGTGCGCGAGACGATCATGATCTGGAAGCCCAAGCGAGCCAGGACATAGGTTGCTGCGTGGGCTGCCCCGCCCGCGCCCAGGATCAAGGCCAGCATCCCAGGTCGTGGGTCGGGCAGGTGGTTCAGCAGATCGCGCTGGAAGCCCAGGATATCGGTGTTCGTGCCCTGCCAGAGTGGTGTCGGGTTCGCCAGCGCGGTCACGGTGTTGACCGCTCCCACGGCTCGGGCTTCGGGCAGGATGGAATCCAGAAGCGGCAAGATGGCCTGTTTGTGTGGGACAGTCACATTGAAACCCACAAACTCTTGCCTGCGCAGGTCGCGCAAGGTGCGCTCCAGTTTGTCTGGAGGAACGGCGATGGCCTCGTAGTGCCAGTTCAGTCCCAGCGCCTGGAAGGCAGCGTTGAACATGGCCGGGCTGACGCTGTGCTCGACCGGCCATCCGATCAAACCAACGGTTCTAGCAGCTTTTCCAGTCCTCAATGCACATCCACTCCTAGCCTTGCCAGAGTCGCAGCGAAACCAGGAAACGAATCGGCCACGCAGCCCGCGCCCTGAATGACACTGGGGCCGCGCGCGACAAGCGCGGCAATCGCCAGGCTCATCGCGATCCGGTGATCATCATGGCCATCCAGGGTGGCGCCGTGCAGCGACTGTCGGCCGGACAACTGAAAACCATCGTCCTGTTCCAGGATGACCGCGCCCATCTTGCGCAGTTCATTCGCCATGACGGCAATACGGTCAGTCTCTTTGACGCGCAGTTCGCGGGCGTCGCGCACGGTTGTCTGGCCTTCTGCGCACAAGGCGGCGATCATGAACGCGGGGAATTCGTCGATCATGCGCACCACGGTTTCGCCGCCAACTTCGATGCCGTGCAAGTCTGCCGCTCGGACTACTAACCGGCCTACCGGATCGCCTCCCGCTTCACCCACGACTTCCATTGTAGCATTAGCGCCCATCGTCGCTAACACGTCGACCAGGCCGGTTCGTGTCGGATTCAGGCTTACATGCTCCAGGGTCACGGCGCTGCCCGCCAGGATAGACGCGGCCACGATCAGGAAGGCGGCCGAGGAGAAATCGCCGGGGATGGTCATGTCCAGTGCCTGGAGAGGATGACCAGGGTTGAGGGTAATTCGCCCACCGCCGACGCGCAGATCGGCTCCCATCGCGGCCAGCAGGCGCTCGGTATGATCGCGGCCGGGGCCTGATTCGATTACGGTCGTCGGTCCTTCGGCGAAGAGCCCGGCCAGCAGAATGGCGCTTTTGACCTGGGCGCTGGCAATGGGGAGGACATACTCGATTCCATGAAGCTGAGCTGGCTCAATGTGCAGGGGAGGGTAGCCGCCGGCGCTGTCTACATTGGCTCCCATTAGTACCAGCGGTTCCGTGACCCTGCGCATGGGCCGGCGGCGAAGCTGCCCGGAACCATCCAGGGTGCTGGCGAACGGCTGCCCGGCCATGATTCCGGTGAGAAGGCGGATGCCGGTGCCGGCATTGACCAGATTCAGTGGTCCGTCGGGCGGGCGGAATGCCCCTCCATGGATGATCAGAGTGGTCGGCGCGGGCTGTTCGATGGTGATGCCAAGCTGGCGCACGGCGTTGAGGGTTGCTGTGGTATCTCCGGCAGGCAGCCAGCCTTCAACGTGGCTGATTCCGGAGGCCATCGCCCCGAACATGATGGCCCGGTGGCTGATGCTCTTGTCGCCGGGGACGCGGGTGGTTCCCTTCAATGGCCCGCCGGGGACGAGGTGCAGAACATCAGGGTCGACAGGTGATGCGCTGAGTGGGTCGAGCGAAGTCGGTGACATGGTGTGATTGGCTGGCAGCAGGCGGCTGCCGGATAAGTCAGCTAGCGCAGGTGTTGCTCCGCCCATGCCTCGCGGGCGTCATGGGCGGCTTGCAGTAGGACCTCAAGCTGAGTGTTGTCCTGTGCGACCAGGGACGCTTCCAAAATCGCTAACTGGACGCGATACAGGGCGAGCAGGCGGGTGATGGCGGTCCGGTTGGTGCTGATGATGTCGGTCATCATCCGCACGCTGCTGCCGGCCAGCCGCGAGGTATCCCGAAAGCCGCCGGCGGCCAACTCCCAGATCGCTGGATCGGTCAGAGCCTCGGCGTTGATTGTATTGACCAGAGAGGCGCTGAGCAGGTAGGGCAGGTGACTGATCCCCGCGACCAGGCGATCGTGACGGATGGCGTCCATTTCGATCGGGATTGCTCCCAGCACGTTGACCAGTTCCAGGGCGCGGATACGAGCGGCGGGTGTGGCTCGCCGTGGCGGGCACAGGACGAACGGGCGGCCTGTGTAGAGCGTGGCTTCGGCGGCCTGAAGGCCGCTCTGCTCCTTGCCGCACATCGGATGGCCGCCCATCGCCTGGATGCCGATGGGCAGATTGCCCATTTCCTCGCAGATTTCCGCCTTGGTGCTGCCCAGATCGAGCAGCAGGGTGTTGGAGCGGAGATAACTGCCCAGCCGATTATGGAGCATCTCCAGAATGACGCGGACCGGGGCGGCCAGGATGACGGTATCGGCATCCTGGACCCCGTCGCGGAGATCGATCGTGCCCCGGTGGATGGTCCCGCTCCTAAAGGCATCCTCCAGTGTGTCCGGGTCGGGATCGACGCCGGTGATGGCCTTAACTTTGTCGTGCAACGCCAGCGCCAGGGAGCCTCCCATCAGGCCAAGCCCGACAATGGCGACAGTCTGTTGTTCGAGCGAACGAGTCATGCGGTTCTGTCCACGGCCTCGGCCACGCGCCGGATGGCGCGCATCATGTCCTCAAAACGTTTGAAAGTCAACGATTGCATTCCGTCGGAGACAGCCTCTTCTGGTTTGGGATGAACCTCGATGATCAGGCCGTCTGCCCCCGCAGCGATGGCGGCCCGCGCGGCTGGTTCGACGTACTGCCAGTGGCCGGTCGCGTGGCTGGGATCGGCGATCACGGGCAGGTGGGTGCGCTCCTTGAGAACGGGAATGGCGTTGATGTCGAACGTGTTCCGGGTGTAGCGCTCGAAGGTCCGGATGCCGCGCTCGCACAGCATGACGCGGGTGTTGCCGTGGCTCAGGATGTATTCTGCGGCCATGAGCAGTTCTTCCATGGTGCTGCTCATGCCACGCTTGAGCAACACGGTATGCTGGGCCTTGCCGACGGCGTGCAGCAGCGCATAGTTTTGCATGTTGCGCGCGCCGATTTGCAGGACGTCCGCGTAGTCGCAGACCAGAGGAACCATCGACGAGTCCATCACTTCGGTCACGACCGGGAGGCCGGTCTGTTCGCGGGCTTCGGCCAGGTATTTGAGACCCTCTTCACCGAGACCCTGGAAGACGTAGGGCGAGGTGCGGGGCTTGAACGCCCCGCCGCGCAGGGCGGTCGCGCCTGCTTCTTTCACGGCGTGGGCGGTTTCGATGATCTGCTCGCGACTCTCAACCGAACAGGGGCCGGCCATGACGGCGATCTTGCGGTCGCCGACTTTTGTGCCATTCAGCGGAACGAGGGTATTGGCCGCATGGAAATCGCGGCTGGCCAGCTTGTACGGATGGCTGACCGGCATGGTGCGCTCGACGCCTTCCATCAGTTCGAACTGCTCGGCGTATTCACGGATATTGCCATCGCCCACGATGCCGATGATGGTGCGCTCTTCACCGTCACTCAGATGGGCCTCGTAACCCAGCTTCTTGACGCGCGCGATGACGGCGGAAATGTCTTTGGTCGTGGATCCGACTTTCATAACGACAATCATCATTCTCGATCTCCTGGTTAGCCAGTTGGCTGGGCGGCTAAGGCTGCGGCCGGTGGCTGCCGGCCAGTTCGTGTTGAGCGCGATCGGGGCGGAGAATCTCGGCCCCCCGGATGTACACGTGGTGAATGTCTTTCTGGGAGCGGCGGGTATTCCAGTGAATGAGAACCCGTATGCAGCGCGGTGGGCTATCCGGTGGCGCCATTTCGAGCGTTGAGAGCAGGGCTGTATCGACCCAACCGAGCTGGCGGGCGGCAACCGCAGGATAGGCCGCAGTCAGGTCAGGGGTGACAGTGAAGATCACGCTGGCGACATCGTTCTGCTCGATCCCGTTGACGCTGATGAGCTCCTCCAGCAGCGCTCGCGTGGCTTCATGGATCGCGTCCGCCGTGTCGGCTTCGACCAGCACAGCGCCTCGGACACCTCGACAGGCCCAGGGGGGTTCAGACATCGTTCTCACCTTTCGTCGTCTGCGCGAAAACAAAAAAGCGCAGGGGCGTTATCCCTGCGCTTCGACTTCCTGGTATGCCGCGCTTATGCGCCAGCAGATAACGCCCGACCCGGTGTTATGTCTCCCCAGTAATAAAAATAAAAGCCGAAATGACCGCGCTCGCGGTCACTGGCTTGTTCTTTCAGGAGGGGATTCACGGACTTCATGGATTGGGACTCTCTTGCTGCAAACGCTGGATACAGGATAACGGCTTTACGAGACACTGTCAACAAATCGCCCCGCCGAGTTTTTACAGGGGGCGATTGGATACGCCAGCCCGCACAACCGGGGGCCTACCAGTTGAGATGCACGTGCTCCCGGATGTATGTGTCGTAAACGGCCTGAACCTTCTCCATGAACGGCTGGGGCAGCGGAGCCAGACTGGCCGCTTCCACATTTTGGCGGGCCTGGGCCGGGCGCTTCGCCCCAGGGATGGCGCAGGTCACGGCGTCGAACATCGTGATCCAGCGCAGGGCCGCGCCCACCATGTCGTACCCGGCGGGCAGGGCCGCCTTTAGCTCGGCTACAGCCTTTAGCCCGACGTCATAGGGCACACCGGAGAAGGTCTCGCCGACGTCGAACGACTCGCCGTGACGGTTGTAGTTGCGATGATCGTCCGCCGCGAAGGTAGTCTCGGTAGTCATTTTGCCGGTGAGCAGCCCGCTGGCCAGAGGGACGCGGGCCAGGATGCCCACTTGTTTTTCCCTGGCGAGCGGGAAGAATTCCTCGGCGGGTTTGAGCCGGAACATGTTGAAAATGATCTGGACCGACTGGATGTTGGGGTAGCGTCTGACTGCGGTAACGGCTTCGCTGACCTTCTCGACGCTGACCCCGTAGTAACGAATCTTGCCCTCGCGGACGAGGCGCTCCATTGCATCGAAGGTCGAGTCCTGTTCGTAGACCGGGGTGGGCGGGCAGTGGAGTTGAACCAGGTCGATCGTCTCTGTCTCCAGGTTCTTGAGGCTGCGCTCGATGAATCCGGCCAGGTTGCGATAGTTGTAGCCTTCGGCGGTATGCGGATCGAGCCGCCGGCCGGCTTTGGTCGCCACGAAGACTTTCTCGCGCCGGTTCTTCAATGTTTGGGCAATCAAGCGCTCGCTGCGTCCATCCCCGTACACATCCGCCGTGTCGATAAAATTGACTCCCAGGTCGATGGCGGTATTCAGCGCGCCCAGCGCTTCTTCATCCGTGACGTTGCCCCACGCGCCGCCAATGGCCCATGCGCCAAAGCTGATGGCCGAGACCTGCATGTCGGTACGGCCAAGCTGTCGGTATTCCATTGCTGCTTTCTCCTCTTATTCTTCGAAGTTCGGCCGGTTATGACCGGTGCCCGCTGCGGCGAAAGGCCAGGGGGAGCAGTCCAACCGCGACGGCCACCAGAATCCAGGGACCGGCCTGGACGGCCAGATCGAGTACCGAATCGGGCAGCAGCCTCCACACCACAGTAGTGGCGGCGACGCCGGTGGTGGTCAGGATCAATCCGGCGGGCAGCAGGCGGGCCGTCTGGGGGCGGTTGAACGCCGCAGTCAGCAAGATGGCGCTGCCTAGGAGGGCCACGAACAACGGCCAGGTGCGGCCGAGGCCGCCGCCCAGGTCAGGTTCCAGCACCATCCAGCAGCCCAGCGCCCCCCATAGGAGGATCAACATCCCCAGGAAGAACGCCCCGTAGGCTTGCCGCTGCTGATCCCGCCAGTAGGCCAGGAACACCAGGGTCAGACCCAGGGTCACGATCAGGACGATCAGACCGGGCACCAGGATCATCCCGCCAGACAAGGCCGGCCAGACGAGAATCACCCCCAGCGCGATCAGCAAGAGCGCTATCAGGGTGGAGGACAGTCCAGACCGGCGCGCGCCCGGTCCGGACTGCGGGGCGGGAGTTGCCCCTTCCGGCGGGGTGACCGGTGGTTCGGCCGGGGAGACCGTCTGCTCTTGATCTGGCTCGAGTGTGTCTTTTTCGATCCCCTCCGCCGAAACCTCCTGCGCCAGGGCGTCGCCGTCCGCCTGGGTTCCTGAGGCGGAATTGTCGCCCAGGTTTTCCGGTTCCGGGGCAGGGAGATGTTCTTCGTCGGATAGTGGGTTGAGTGGTAATTCCAAGTCTGACATAGGTGTTTCCCCCGCAGGGTGATGACGCACGTGTATTGTAGCAGAGGTGACAACGGTCTGCCCAATCCGGAGAACAATGTTGAATTTTAAATGCTTAATTTTGAATTAATGGCAGGTATATTTGCCTCTAATTCGAAATTTGGAGTTAATAATTCAACATTCCCCTGGGTTGTGCCCAAGTCAGGTAAGGAAACCCGGAGAGGTTGCCAGCCGGAGGGTGAGTGATTATGATGCTTGTCAGTGTATTGACCTCATGCTGACGCCAGAAAGTCGTCTGTTCATGCCCAAAGCCAAACTGATTGTGACCTCCACCTTGCGGGAGCCGGTCTCCAGTATCGCTGAAGCCATCTGTCAGGTTTGGGAAGCCGATGTCGATACGCCGGCTGTTTATGCCGAGCACTGTCGCGCCCAGAATGCCGATCTGGAGCATTCCATCCTGGGCACGACACCGGATGGCCGTCTGGTAGGCATCGGGGTATTATGCCGGCGCGGTGAGCGCGGGTTCGTTCTGGATTTTGGCATCACGCCCGCGTTCCGCGGTCAGGGGCTGGGCCACCAGCTTTTTGCCGCGCTGGTAGAGCGCATGCGGCTGGCTGGCATGCGCGAGGTCACCCTCATGGTCAATTCGGAGAACGTGGCGGCGATCCGGATTTATTTGCAGGCCGGCTTCCAGCAGATACGGGAGATGATCACCCTGCGTGGCAAGGTGGCCGCCTACGCGCCTGCCAGCGCGGCTGAGGTCCGCCAGGACCTGGCGGCGACGATCCTGGCCTGGTACGGAAGTGGCAAGGCCTCGCGCCCGTATTGGGAACGCGAGCTGCCCGCACTGCTGGCGATGGGCAAGACGCGCGCCTTCGAGAACCGGCATGGATTCATGCTCGTGCGCCGCTCGCCCTTTTTCCGGCAGGTCGACATCGTCCACCTGGCCCTTGACCCGGCGGCCGTGATTGAGGACGTGAATGGCCTCGTCTACTCAGCCAGTGTTGCTCATGGCGACGATCTCCCGCTGGCGCTGGTCGACGAGCCGGAAGGCAGCCGGGCCTGCCTGAAGCTTCTCGATCTGGGCTTCAGGGAAGTCGAACGCAACTACGAGATGCGCTTGACCCTCGGATAAGTCTAGCGTAGAGGCCTGGGACTGGTGTCGCGCACGATCAGATCGTCGAAGCAGGCGGTCGTGTTCGGCTCGACCCCCAGGGCGACTGTGCCGCCCAGCCAGTGCGAGTCGATATCGACCCCCACCAGCCGCCCGTTGATGAAGAATGCGATCCGGTTGTCCAGCGTTACGACGATCAGTTCCATCCATTCCGGCCAACTGCCGGCCTCGTCACGCGGAACTTCTCCCTGGAACAGGACGCGCTGCTGGGTGGGTTCCTGGAGTGAGACGGTAAACGTGAAGTGCGCGTCCCAGGTACGGGTGAGATCAAAGCGATACTGGTCCAGGTTGGCCCCGGTAATGGTGGGCACGGCGCGCGCGCCCAGCCAGGCGGTGCCGCTGCTCCCCTGCGGGAAGTTGACCATCACCCTGGCGTAGAAGTCGCTCGAGTCGGTGTACGTTCGCTGATCCTGCCCCCGGCCAAAGATGGTTCGATCCTCGGAGATCGCTTCACGCATCAGCCGCCAGGTGGGACGGTCGAGATAGGTCATGCAGTAGATCGTGGTGTGGTCTGGCTGGGCGTTGGTGACATACTGACCCGGCCCTGGCTGGCCACCTTCCCACCACCAATCAGTCCCGAAGGGGTTGTCGAAGAACTCGTACCAGTCGTTGAGCAAATCCTGAATCTGGCGGGTGCCCAGATCGGTCAGGATGTCGAACGCGAAGCGGGCATCCTCGCTGCCAGAGCGGGCGATCTCGGTAATCAGCACGTCATCGAGTTGGAAGATATCCAGCTCGTGGGCCAGAAAGGCAATGTTGCCTTCCGGCGGGGCGCCGGTGAGCGTGCCGTCGAAGAAGAGCTGTCCGCCCCGGTAGATCAGCATGCGCTCACCTATCAGCCGGATGAACAGATCGATCCAGTTGCCCCGCCCGTAGAAATTGGGGACGTTGTGTTCTTGAAGGGCCTGGCCTTCCGGGTTGACCACCCGGATTGCCAGATTGCCGCCGTTGAGATCGAGGAGCACTGTTCCCTGGGGACTCTCCCTCAGAACGATCTGTAATCCGCCCTGGATACTGAACAGGCGCAGTCCAAGGCCGAAATCGGCCAGCGGCGGGGTGTTGGCGCGGATCAAGGCGTCTTTCTCCAGCCGGACGAACTGGTTACCCGCATCCTCGAGGCCCATCGTGATGTTGGTGAAGTTGTTGCGCGTCCAGGTTGTTGGGAAGTCCGAGCCCTGGAAATGCTCGCTGGCCAGCAGCGGCTGCTCGATCTTGAGATCGTCAATGTTGATGCCCTGCTGCTGGGCGACCGTCTGGAACAGGATCGCGCCGGGAGGGAGCGCGCCCGCGATCGTGTCGTCAACTCGCGCGATCAACTGGTCGTCCAGGTACACGAAGATGCGCGCCCCTTCGACCCAGACCATGATCTGGTACCACTGACTGCTCTGGATGGGTGCGTTGATCGTGCGCAGCACCCGTTCGGTATTGCGGACGAGGTGATCGCCATAGTTGCCCCGCCTGACGACGAGCAATCCTGAGAAATACTCCAGGGCATAGTAGCCACTCTCAGAGAACGCAAAGAGCAACCGTCCGCCACTGGTGGGATCGGTCAGGCTGGTGCGGAAGGACACCACGAGGTCGCCGTCGTTGGACAGCCATTCAGGCAGTTCAGTACCCAGGACTTCAACGGGGTTCCCCAACCCGGCCCGGCCTTGCAGGTGGCGGTTGCCGCTCTCGGTGATGATCCGCCAGTAGTCCGGGTTGTAATCCCACCCTTGCAGCGAATCATCGCGCTCGAAATCGGCGACGTAGGGCATCCTGCCCAGCGGGACTGGCGTTGGCGATGGGATCGCGGTTTCAGTCGCCGTGGGGGTAAAGCTTGGCGTTGCGCTGGGTGTCAGTGTCAAAGTCAGCGTCGGCGTATCTGTTGGTGTGAGCGTGGCGGTAGCCGTGGCTGAAGGCGTATCGGTCGGCGTCGCTGTGGGAGTGGCCGATGGCGTATCCGTCGGCGTGGCCGAAGGGGTTGTGGTCGCTGTCGCTGTGGCGGTATTCGTCGCCGAGGGTGTATCGGTTGGCGTGTTCGACGGTGTAGTCGTTGGCGGTTTGGTCGATGTGTTCGAGGGCGTCGGAGTGGGAGTCTCTGTCGGCGTGCTGGATGGCTGAGGTGTCTCGGTCACTGTGGGTGACTCGGTCAGAGTCACCGTGGGAGACAGGGTCAGGGTTGGCCCGAGCGCGACCGCGACGGGTGTATCCGAGGCTGAGAGCGTAGTCTGTGTCGGTCTGGGCGTTTCGGTGAGGACTGCGCCGGCGATGGCGGTGAGATTGTCCTGTGCGAGAACGACCGCGGTCTGGGTTGCATCGAAATCGCCCTGTCTGCCCGCGCGGCTGAGCACCAGGAGCGCGATAGCCGCAACCGCGATCAGAGCAACCGCGGCGATCAGGAGCGTTGGGCTGGCCGATAAAGCGCGCGGCCGCTGGAGGGTTGTGCTTGACGGGGCTGGCGGGGTCTGAACTGCCTCCTTTTGGAGGACGGTGGGCGGCTCCGGCGGGGCGGGCTGGGCTTCACTGGTGGCGCGGGCGCGCCGTTCGGCCATTTCCTGGATGGTCGCCTGGGCGACCTGGCGCAGCGCGGTCGGGGTGACGTCCGCCGTGCTTTCCAGCGCCACCGCCAGGTCGCGCGCGAGATCGGCGACCGTCTGATACCGATCGTTTGGGGACTTGGCCATTGCCCTGGCGATGATCTCATCAACCGTAGAGGGCAGAGCAGAATTGAGACTGCAGGCGGACGGGACCGGCTCATTGATGTGTTTGAGCACGACACCCATCGGTGTTTCCGCTTTGAAGGGCGGCTGGCCCGTGAGCATCTCAAACAGCATGACGCCCAGCGAATAGATGTCCGAACGCCCATCGACGTGGATACCCATGCCCTGCTCGGGGGACATGTATCCAGGCGTGCCTACGGCGACTCCGCTGGCGGTCAGCCCTTCGGTGCTTTCGACCATGCGCGCCACGCCGAAATCGGTCAGAAAGGCGTTGCCCTCGGCGTCGATCAGGATGTTGGAGGGCTTGATGTCGCGGTGGACGACTCCGTGGCGATGGGCATAGTCCAGGGCGGATGCAATCTGCCGGAACAGAAACACCACTTCGGCATACGGCAGTTGCCGTCGCTCCAGAATATCCTTGAGCGTGCCGGTGGGCATATAGCGCATGACGATGTAAGGTGGATCGGAGGTGGGGTTGTAGTCGTAGACGGGCAGGATGTGAGGGTGCTCCAGGCGGGCGATGAGCTGAGCTTCTCGCTGGAAGCGCTCGACCGCCGTCTGATCCAGGGCGATCGCCCGGTGAATGACCTTGATGGCGACATCACGCCCGACCCGTTCCTGGACGGCACGATAGACTGTGGCCATGCCGCCGTGGCCGATTTCCTCCACGATCAGATAAGACCCCAGACGTGTGCCGATCATGCGTATCCTGCCGGAGGTCACCGGCGGTTCCAGATGGGGGCAGTACCAACCCGGTGGAGTGTGATTCCCCTACGCTGGGCATTGTAGCATAGGACTTCGGAGGATGCACAACCCACAGGCCCGACGCCGGAGAACAGAGAAAGCCGAGCCAAAAGGCAAGCGAAAACCTCGCGCGGCGCATGCCTCCGGCCGTTTTGTCTTTGGTTGATCACTGCTGGCTGCCCGCTGAATGCTACTTCAGACCTGGCTGAAGTGCTCGATCAGGCTGGCCGTGAAGCGCATGTTGGTGAAATAGTCGCGCTCCAGGATGTTCTCATTGGGTGAATGGGCGCGGGTATCTGGGTGCCAGGTTGCGCCTGCCGAGATGACCGGGATGTTCAGCATGACACTCAGGGGATACATGGGGCCGCTGCCCGCGAACCAGGGATACAGGACCGGCGTCTGATTCCAGGTGTCCAGGCTGGCTTCGATCGCTGCGGTGCGCAGGGGGGAGTCGATCGGGCTGCGGGCTGGTTTTTCCCCGCCCAGCCGGGTGATCTGGATGTCGGTGAATCCGCGCGCGTCGAGATGGCGGCGGAGCAGGGCTTCCACCAGGTCCGGAGTGAGGTCGGGTACCAGGCGGAAGTCCAGTTTGGCGGTGGCGGTCGCAGGCAGGACGGTCTTGGTGCCGTCGCCCTGATAGCCGCTGGTCAGCCCGCAGATGGTGACCGTGGGGATTTCATACAGGCGTCGCAGCGCGGCGCGATCGTCCAGGTCGTTCAGGAAGTGGGTCAGCCCGTAGTTTCGCTTGAACTGATCGGCCTCGAAGGGCAGCGCTTCGATCCGCTCGATTTCAAGCGGCGTGAGCGGCCGGACGTGCTGGTTGTAGCCGTCGATTGTGATCTCATCCTGGACGTTCTTCAGGGTGCTGAGGGCCTGAACCAGCCGCCAGGCGGGATTGGTGACGATGGGCGCGTTGGCGGAGTGCATATCCACGGCCGGGCCTTGGACGCGCAACTCGAAGTAAGCGATTCCCTTGCAACCGGCTGCCATCGTGATCCGGCCGGCCTCGTCGTAACCACCGCCTTCCCACAGGATGCCATCGGCGGCCAGCATGTCGGCCTGTTCCCGAACCCAATCCTCAAGATGGACACTGCCAATTTCCTCTTCGCCTTCGATCACCCACTTGATCCTGAGGGGAAGGTCGCCCCGTGTGGCCAGCCAGGCTTCCACGGCCTGGAGGCGCGAGAGCAGTTCGCCTTTGTCATCGGAGACGCCGCGTCCGTAGAGCAGGCCGTCCTGCCGGGTCAGCGTGAACGGCTCGGTCTTCCACAGCGCGCGTGGGTCTTCCGGCTGGACGTCGTAGTGGTTGTAGATCATCAACGTCCGGGGGCCGGAACCGATCTCGGCGTAAACGACCGGGCTGCCGCCATCGGGCAAGGGATACTGGCGGACGACAGCGCCAAGTTTCCGGAAGCGTTTGGTCAGGAGATCGGCCATTTCCTTGATGCCGCGTTTCTGGGCCGCCACGCTGGGCACGGCGATGAATTCTCCGAATTCCTTCAGGAATTTCTCTTGGTTGGCCTTGATATAGGCATCAAAACGCTCAGTGTTCGCCATGGCGGGCTCCTCAACGGACGCGGCACGATCTGGCCGGGGGAAGGCGCTGGTGAGGATTCTAGGCAGGACAGGCTAAAGGATCAACCGGACTGGCTCAAGACTCGCAGGGGGGCCAGACCTGGCGGGGAGTCATATCCAGGAAGTCGCAGGCGACCAGATGGTAGCGTGTGCCATCGCGCAGCCCGTGTGCGGCCACGCTCCATTCCTGGCTGAAGTGGAGATGCCCGTAAACGCAGACATCTGGCGCGAAAGCCTGAATGCGCTCCGAAAAGCCGGAGGGCTGGCCATCGGAAGTGAACGGGGGATAGTGCATCAGGAGGATGATCGGTTGGCCGTTGTTGCGCAGGGTGTGCGCTTCTTCCAGGGCTTGCGCGAGCCATTTCAGTTCGCGCTGATAACTGCTGAATTTGCGCGACTCGTAGTAGGGATCGTTGGGCGCAATGTGGCCCATCGTCCCGCACAGGATCACGCCATCCAGAGCGAGGCTCGTGCCCTGAATCGCGGAGATGCCGTCAGGCAGGATCTCCTGGACCTGGCCCAGTTTTTTCCACCAGTAGTCATGGTTGCCCCGCACGAGGACTTTCCGGCCGGGTAGCGCGGCAATCCATTCCAGGTCGAGCCGGACATTGCGCGGGTTGTGGGCCCAACTCAAATCACCCGGAAGCAAAACGATGTCATCGCCAGCAATACGCGAAAGCCATGCCGAGCGAATTCGTTCGGCATGGTTTGCCCACTTGGGACCAAATTGGGTCTGGTCTTTGGGGGAGGCGAAACTGAGATGTGTATCAGAAATTGCCCAGACAGTCGGAGTCACCTGCGATCCAGCCATTCACGCCAACGCAGCGGCGCGTCGATACCGCTGCTACCTCACCGAGCTAACCGGTGCCGAAGATTTCGTTGATGAAGATATTTGCCTCAAGAATAGCCAGCTCCTGGTCGGTCAAACTGGAATAGTTGCGACCGACCAGCGCCTGGCCGCGTTCCTGCACGGCAGCCACAACGCGCGACAGATCATACGTTGCCCAGAGATCGAGCGTTCCGTTCTGATACCGAATCAGGCTGGCAACGGCCTCCCAGAGCCGGTGCCAGCTTTCCTCGTCAAAAACGTTATCTCGTTCCAGGCAGGCCAGGAAGCCTTCCGACGCTTCGGTTTCAAAAAAGATTCGATCGGACGCTTCTTGTATTTCGAGCGCATCAAGGGTCATGGCTGCCGTGCTATGGGTCCTTTTCTGGAGAAGGCGCTACTTACCGAGCAGTTTGTGCGCGGCGTCGAGCACTGCCTTGGTCGAAAAGCCGAACTTCTCGTACAGCACCTTCAGGGGCGCGGAAGCGCCAAAACGGTCGATGCCAATGATGATGCCTTCATCGCCCACCCAGCGATTCCAGCCAAAGCTGACGCCAGCCTCGATGCTGATGCGTTTCTTGACCGCGGGCGGCAGGATCTGATCGCGGTATTCGGCGGGCTGCCGGGCAAACAGAGTGTCGCTGGGCATGCTCACCATGCGCACGGCCACGCCTTCTTCGGCAAGCTGGCGCGCGGCGGCGAGGCCGAACTCGACTTCGCTCCCGGTTCCGATGAGGATGATCTCCGGGTTGGGGGCCGATTCAAACAGGACGTAGGCGCCCTTGCTGACATCCCCGACCATCTCCGGGGGAAGAATCGGCGTGCCCTGGCGAGTCAGGGCGAACACCACCGGGCCGTCACAGGTCATGGCGGTCTTCCAGGCGGCGACTGTTTCATTGGCCTCGGCCGGCCGGATCACCGTCAGGTTGGGGATCGCCCGCAGCGCGGCCAGGTGTTCGACCGGCTGGTGGGTCGGCCCGTCTTCACCCAGGGCGATGCTGTCGTGCGTGAAGATGTACACGGTGCGCAAATTCATCAGCGCGCCGAGGCGGATGGCCGGGCGCATGTAATCGCTGAAGGTCATGAACGTGGCCGTGTAGGGTTTGATGACTCCACCGTGCAGGGCCATGCCATTGACCATCGCGCCCATCGCATGCTCGCGCACGCCAAACCGGACGTTGCGGGCCGCATAGTCCCCCTTGCGGAAGTTGCCCTCGCCCTTAAGCGATGTGTTGGTGCTGGGGGCCAGGTCGGCATCCCCGCCGAACATGGTCGGCACATGGGCGGCAATCGCGTTCAGGACCTTGCCGCCAACAACGCGAGTCGCGACGGGTTTGTCCGTGGCGGCATAGGTGGGTAGATCGGCATCCCATCCGTGGGGCAGCTCGCCTGCCATGGCGTGCGCAAATTCCATGTAGAGTTCCGGGAAGGCGGTCTCATAGGCGTGCAGCCGTTCATCCCAAAGGCGCTGCATCTCGCGGCCGCGCTCGACGGCCTGGCGCATATGCTGCTTGGCCTCGTCGGGCACGTAGAACGCCGGCTCGACCGGCCAGCCCAGGGCTTGCTTGGTCAGGCGGACTTCTTCTTCACCCAGCGGGGAGCCATGCGCTTCGTGCGAGTTGGCCTTGTTCGGACTGCCATAGCCCAGGATGGTGCGCACGCTGATCAGCGAGGGCCGGTCGGTCACGGCCTGCGCCTCCCTGATCGCCGCCGCGATAGCTGCGGTGTCGTTCCCATCGGCGATTTCGACCACGTGCCAGCCGTAAGCCGTGAAGCGCATGGGCACATTTTCCGTGAAGCTGTCGCTGGTGGGGCCGGAGAGACTGATCAGGTTATTGTCATACAGCACGATCAGCTTGCCCAGGCCCAGATGGCCGGCCAGCGAGGCGGCTTCATGGCTGATGCCTTCCATCAGGTCGCCATCGGAGGCCAGGACATAGGTGTAGTGATCGATAATGGTGTGGTCGGGGCGGTTGAACTTGGCGGCTAGGAAGGCTTCCGCGGCGGCCATGCCGACGCCAGTCGCCAACCCCTGGCCCAGCGGGCCGGTGGTGGTTTCCACGCCGGGGGTCTCGCCATATTCGGGGTGGCCAGGGGTTGGGCTGCCCCACTGGCGGAAGCTCTTGAGGTCGTCCAGTGTAACTCCGTAGCCGGTCAGATAGAGCAGGCTGTAGAGCAACATGCTGCCGTGGCCGGCCGACAGGATGAAACGGTCACGGTCCGGCCATTCGGGGTTAGTCGGATTATGCTTGAGGACCTGCGTCCACAACGTGTAGGCCATCGGTGCAGCCCCCATTGGGAGCCCAGGATGGCCGCTGTTTGCCTTCTGCACCCCATCAATAGCCAGGGTGCGAATGGTGTTGATGCAAAGTTGATCAAGATTGGTGGTTGTCACAGAGTGTTACTCCTTAGTGGCCTTCCGGGCAACCGGAATCAATACAGGGCAATTATAACGCATGGTTGACTGTTGATAGACGATTTGGGTTTTCTTCACCGGCTAGCCGCCGCTCACGGTGATTCATCCGGAGGACCGGCGCTGGCGGTCGGTCCTGGAACCAGTGAATCCGGCCGGGTTGGCGTCAACGGTGTGGGGAGAGACAGTCCCGTGGGCGTATGAGTCGTTTTGGCCCTGAATGCCAGAAGCTCATCTTCAATCACTTCATCGGGGTGGCGTGCGAAGGTGGCGACCACCATCCCCACGAAGCCCAGGCCAATCATGATCGCCGCCAGAATCAGCACGGGCAGGGTCAATTCCCCCAGCAGGGAGCGTACGATCCCTTCCAGAATCAACGCGCCATAGCTGGTTTCACCGGAAGGCGCGGCCCTGAAGAACCCATTGGAGGCGGAACTCTCCTGGAATGATACGATAGCGCTGGGCAGCAGGAGCGGCGAAAGGAGCAGAGGGATGGGCAGCGCCGTGAACACGCCGCTAGCGATCAGGGACAATCCGCTCCAGCGGCCGAACGATTTGAGGGAGCGCACGGTGAAGAATACCACCAGCGAAAGCAACCCGGCCGGGATAAGGATCAACTCCAGAGTCATGGCCTTGGAGACGTGCACAACTTGCTGAAGCTGAGTCAGTTCCGCACGAGTCTGGTTATTGCTGAGCCAGTCCGGTTGTGGGGAGACATCCGGCAGGACGCTGGCCTCCTGGCTCAGGGTTTGGCTGAGCGCCTGGCTGACGAAGGCCAGATACTCTCCCGGCGGCTGGCAAAAGGGGAAGGTCTCGCCGCTACTGGCTTTGTACGTGGCCAGGACGGCGACCTGTTCTTCGGTACAGGCGGGCCATGACTCAATGATTTCGTTGACGGCGCGCTGGCCGGGGGCCCCGGTCAGGCGATCTCGAAGCGAGCCGGTATCGAAGGCCAGGGCCGGCATCGCCGTCAGGCCGTTCAGCCAGTCGAAAAAGGCCTCCAGGTTGGTTTCGACCTGCTGGCGCAACCAGTCGGCCGGAATCAACTCGGCCGCGATGCGCTCCCAGGCGGTCTCGTCCAGATTCTGGACGACGTTGAGCAGGTTCAGTGTTTCGGAATCATGGATTTCGGCGTGGATTTCGCTCTGGGAGATGGCAGGCAGCAGCGCGGGAATCAGGTCTGAGTAGACATCCTGATTCCCCAGCGCGGTTTTGTAGGTGTCAGCACTCAGCAGAAGCTGGGAGGCGCTGAACGTCCATGCCGCGCAAGGCAGTATGGCGACGAACAGCAGCGTCGCCAGAAAAGCCAAAAGCCGTCCCAGAACTCGCATCTTGTGCCCCCTGCCTGGTTCAAGCGGAACCCATCCGATGAGATGGCGCGCCGTATTCTACCCCTGCTGTCATTGTTCGCGCCATGCCTGGATATCTTCGGCATGGTCGTGCTCGTGCCATACCGCGATTTCGAGCACGAGATAGGCCAGCGGCTCGCCCTCCATCCATTCAAAGGCGTCGGGGGTGCTTAGCGTGCGGTCGTCCAGATCTTCGACGGCCTTCAGCAGATGTTTGTGAACTCCGTGGAAATCAGGCAGAAGCTCCGCCAGTGGTTTGCGCGCGTTGAGGTGGTATTGTTCCTCGTTCCACTCATCGATATCTTCGATATTCACGACTTCGGGCGCATCTTTATAGCGGCTGGAGAGCTTACGGCTCAGCGCGGTGATCAGTTCTGCTTCCCAGGCGATCAGATGTGCCAGGATGTCCTTCACCGACCAGATGCCCGCTGCGCCCGGCTGCATCATCTGTTCCTCGGTCAGCCCGTCAATCGCGGTCAGAAAAATCTTGCGTGCTTCCTTCAATTCTTCGATGAGTTCTTTCTTCTTCACGGTGCCTCTTCCAATGTGGCGAACCGGATGCGGGTCGCCGGTCTAGGTTTGGGCAAAGATACCGGTCAGCCAGGTCCAGGAGAGGGCGCCCGCCCACGCCAGGAGGGTGGCTTGGATGGTCTTGCCGGCG
>CAZHMJ010000024.1:24498-28541 GCA_964533805.1 uncultured Anaerolineae bacterium
GTTGCCGCAATCAGGTATTTCCACCAGGGCATGTGTGAAGCCCCGGCCAGGATGCCCGCCATATCGAATACCGGATTGGGGATGATCGCCAGAATGAAGACAACCCAGGGGCCAAAGCGATCCATCCAGCCATCGAAGCGCCGGTAGAGGGGCGTATTCTCCAGGGGGGTAGCGCCTCCGAAACCGGCCAGATAGCCCGTCAACTCACCGAGTGCCGCGCCGGGACCGGCGCACAGCCCCACCAGCCAGGGATTCAGGGTGCTGCCCATGGCGATGACGAAGACCAGACCCGGCACGGGAAAAACGACGGTGGCATTCCCCACCAGCATGATCAGGAACGCGCCCAGGTAGCCCAGTGCCTGAAGCTCCTGGATGCGGTTGGAAAGGACCAGGATGACGACCGTGACGAGCACGGCAACCAGAACGGCAACCAGGCGGAGCCAACCCGAAACGGGTGGGCTGGCTGGTTGGATGGACTGGGCCTGGTCGGGCGAAGAAGGCGACGGGTCGGTCATAGTCACGTTATCCGGCGGGCGGTTGGTCAGGCTCGATTATCTCATAATACGTGTACGATGGGGTAGGGTTGCTGGCGAGGCTGGCTTGCCTTACGCCCCCCGTGACAACAACAAGTCCTGCCGCCTGGGCAGGACTTGAGATTCGCTGCGTCCCAGAGGCAGTCTATGCCTCGATCAACTTGTCATCAATGAGCTGCTGCTGCACCTTCTGCCCACGCGGGTCAAAGGAGAAGAAGGGCGCGTGAAGCTGGAATTCCATGTCCAGCATGGCCCGGCCGGCGCGGTTCTTCTCGATCGTAAAGACGACCCAGTCGCGGTACTGCTTGGCTTTGTACGGGTTGAAGGCGACGTGATCCTTGCTCAGGATGTGGTACTTGTTGTTCATGATCACGGCGATATCGCACTCGTAGTCGAGCGCGCTGGAGCCACGGAGATGGAACAAATGCAGGCGTGGGCTGCGCAACCCTTCCCGGTCCGCCGCGACAATCGCCCAGACGGGGACATCCAGGGCCAGGGCGATGTCCTTGAGGCCTTCGACGATGATCGTGACCTTCTCGGCTTCGTCGGCAGCGCGTTCCGGGTGGATGGCAACTTTCTGAAGGTAGTCCACGAACACGGTGACATTCCCGCCGGTGGCGTCACACAGGCGGGCGGTCATCTCACGGATCGCGCGCAGGGTCGTGACGGCGGGACTGGCCTTGACCAGGATCAGCCGGTCGGCATAGCGGTTCATCCGCGCCAGGGCCATGGCGGTGCTGTTGTTCTCGCGCAGAATGCGCTGGAGGGAGCCGCCGCCGCTGTCGTGACTCAACATGTTCCGGGCGCGCTGGCTGATGATGATGTTATATAAGTCCTTGAGTTTGAGGCCCTGATTGATGTCGATCTCTGGTGGATTGATGCTTTCCAGGCAGAGCAACCGGTTCATCAGGTGAGTTTCTGTATGCTCGTAGGATAGATAGAAGGCATACTGGTCCTTGCGCATGGCGATATTGCGGGCGATCTGGAGGGTGGCGATGGTCTTGCCAATGCCCTGCGAGCCGCCGAGCAACACCAGCTCCGTCTTGCGCAGTCCGCCTCCGATCAGCCCATCCAGCGGATCGAAGCCGGTCGGCAGTGGCACAAAATCGGTCAGGTCGCCGCGCATTACCTGTTCATTGGCGTCATTCAAGACTTGCGCCAGGGTGCGTGGCATGTGGGCAAGGTTGCGTGAACTGCCCCGCGGCGCGCGCGGTGGGGCAGCCGCCGGCGTGACTGGGGCAGTGGACTCCGGCAGGCTGGTCTCGCTGCGCATGTCTGAGGAGGGTGTTGAAACAGGCGGATTGGCTGGTGCGTCAGCCATATCGTCGTCAAAGCGTCTCGTGGCCATGGAGAAAGCGCTTTCTGGCGTCTACTCTAGGTTGGCTGTTGGTGTCATTCTACATGGATGATCGGATGGACGCAACCGCCGCATCTCCGTTGGTCTGGTGGATAGGCGAATGGCGTACTGCAAAAGGCGTCTCGACACCTGGAAGGGGCATCATGGCCCGGTTCGTTCGGCCCGGATTCTAACTGTCCTGGACCGACCCTCCTATTTCAACTTCATGAATTTGCATAGGGGCTATAGAACACTTGTCTGAACCCAGAAGATCATCTATGCTTGGCGTAGATTGGGGTGGGACATGCCGGGTAGGAGACGGGATTCTCTGTGCGTTTCTTGCATATAGCGGACGTGCATCTAGGCAACCAGCAGTACAACCTGTCGGCCCGTTTCAATGACTTTGGCCGCGCTTTCCTTGACGCGGTGGGGTTGGCGCTCGACCAACAGGTCGATGCGGTGGTGATCGCCGGCGATCTCTTTCACAAGGCCATGGTTGAACCCAAGACCTTGCTGATTGCCGAAGAGGGGCTTCGACAGCTTCAGAAGGCTGGAATCGCCGCCCTGGCGGTCCACGGCAACCATGACCGGGCACGCTATCTGGCCCAGGCCTCATGGGTGGACTACCTGGCGGAGCGTGGTCTGGTGCGGCTGCTCAGCCCAGTCTTTACCGAAGACGGCTTGTTGCTGGAGCCGGAAACCAGTTATGTCGAGCTGGACGGTGTGCGTTTCGTGGGCGTTCCCTGGCTGGGCGCGGCTGCCCCGCGTGTCCTCAAGGAAGTCGCGGAGGCCTGTGCTGCGCTCAACGCCCGGCAGTCTTGCTTCACCGTGCTGATCACGCATGGCGGGGTCGAGGGCCAGATGCCGCACATGCCCGGCGGCCTGACGTTCGCGGAGTTGGAGCCGCTTAGGGGCGTAGTCCAATATCTGGCGCTCGGCCACCTTCACAAACCCTACTGTGTGGATGACTGGGTCTACAATCCAGGGTCGCTGGAGACGTGCAGCTTCGATGAGGCGCAATATGAGCGCGGCGTGTATCTGGTCAACGTGACCGGGGCCGGGACGCACACGGCCGAGCACCGGCGAACGACGATGCGCCCCTTTTATACGATCACCGTCCAGACCGATCTTTGCCTGAATCCGGATGACTTGGTGGCGCTGGCCCAGGCGGAGATCGCACAGGCGGCGCGCCAGATCAGACAGTTGGTGCAGCAGTGTCCCGATCCGGAGCGAGCACTGCCGGTGGTCCGGCTGGTCTTGCGCGGCAATCTGACCTTCGATCGGACGCGCCTGGAGGTTGACGCCCTGCACAAAACCCTGCGAGATGAAATCGAAGCACTGCACAGCCGGATTGAAAACCGCACCAGTCCGCTCAAGATGAGCACTGTGAATACCGAGACCCTGGGTCGAAGCGAGCTTGAGAAAGCGGTCTTTGAGGACCAGGCGCGAGGGGACTCGCGCTATGCCGGGCAGGTGGAAGCCTGGGGGGAATTGATGCAGGCGATGAAATCCCTGGTGCTGGAAGGAGCCAATCCTGAGGCTGTGTTCCAACTATTGGACAGCCACATGACTGCACTAGAGGAGGGCGGACATGTGGATCACTAAAGTCCAACTGAGCGACGTCAAGAGCTACGCCAAGAACAGCCCGGCGATCGAGTTCCGTCCTGGCGTTAACCTGATCCAGGGCCATAACGGGGCGGGCAAATCAACCATTCTGGAAGCGATTGGGGTGGCCCTGTTCGACAGCCGTCCCTATACCAACCAGCAGTTTGTCCGGGAGGGGGCGCGATCCGGCTCGATCACGGTCGGATTTGTGAGCGCGCTTGACGAGCGCGAGTACGAAGTTGTGCGCGCGGTTGGGGCCAGCGCGTTTTACATCTACGATCCGGCGATCAAGCAGAAACTGTGCGAGGGTAAGGACGACACCTTCGCGTTCATCCGCAAGCATTTGCAGGTCGAGCCGGATACGGACCTGGCCGGTTTGTTCCAGGATGCGATCGGCGTGCCGCAGGGCACCATGACCGGCATCTTTCTGGAGACAGCCCGGCTGCGCAAGGACAAATTTGACCGCCTGCTGGGGATCGATTCGTACGAGCGCGTCTGGTCGTCACTGCGCGATTCCGGGAACTACATTGATCGCCTGATTGGCGATAGCGGCCGGGAGATCGCCGAGT
>CAZHMJ010000025.1:0-28433 GCA_964533805.1 uncultured Anaerolineae bacterium
GCCTGAACTATCCCGTGAATTAACGGGTGTGTCCAGTTTTTGGGGGTCATTACAAGAAGAAGGCCCCTGCATCAACCATCGGCGCTCCTCCACCTTGCACATTAACCCGGCTGGTCAGATAGATCGTCATGCCCAACATAGCAAGCCAGACTTCGGTCACAAAGACACGCAAGTAGTCGAAGAGCAGTACACCAGTCAATGTGAGAAAGCCCAGATTGACAAAGGCAAAGTGCAGGTGTGCCCGCCGGTATGGAGTGAGATCGCGTTGGAGGAGGCTCTCAAGACTGTCTGGTACTAATCGAGCTAATCCGGGGGTGAGAATGCGATAGCGCCAGTGACCATGAACCTCCTCACCATAGTAGGAAGCCACATAAGCACGGGAGTCGACCAGTCCGCCCAACGAGTTTTCGTCCAGTGTGTTGATACTGGTATGCACAATCGACAGACTGATTGAGAAGGAGACGAGTAGAGCGAGCAAAAGGATTCTAGAATGGTAGGTAGATAGCCTGTTCATGATCACTCCAGTCTAAATCTCCATCACTCCCAACCAGCATAGGCCGAACTGATGACGTCAAAGCTTTCTCATGTTTGGCTGCCCGTCTTGCACTGCAATGCCGCACCAGTTTGGAATGGTCCAGCCCTTACATGCCGAATCATTGGAGTCCAGCGAATCGTGAGCATGGATGAGTTGGCAGGTTGCTGCAGGAGTACACTCGAAATTCCAAGGATATTAACCAGGGCAATTCTACGATCGTTGCGGAGGGAGCGCAAGACAAAGCCGTTTGGCCTTTTGAACCTGACCGGGTATTGAGCTGCCGCACCTACCGCGAAGATGCGCTTGACGATTGTCTCTTTGACACCCCTGATGTGGCTGGAACATCACTCCTCAATCGCCGCGAGCGGTCTCCGCGCCAGACAGCATATGATCCAGCGCTAGTACCGGGCGATCTCCAGCAGGTTCATCCGGACGCCTTTCCTTCACGCTGCCGGCGTGTTGTCCATCCTACGTCCTCCGCCCATGCACGATCTGGTGCACGCGCTGGTACGTAATCCCGAATTGGCGCGCCAGATCGGCCTGGGAGATGCCTGCCGCGGCCCGGGTGCGGATGATCGGGTCGCGGTGGCGGGTGAACCGGGTCGGGTCGAGCAGGTTGGGTTGGGCGTTGAGCCGGGCCAGGATGGCCGCCGTGGCGTCTTCGACGGAGGTCATGGAGCCGTAGAGGACACCCTCGGCCGTTATGGGGCATCTCATGACCCATGTCTTGATCGGCATGGGTTTTTTGTTGCCTGGGCGCTGGGCCGTTCCGTGAATGCTCACAGCCGCGCGGCGAACCCCGGCCCGCGCCACGCCCCACGCCGACTCATCTCAACCCTGACCCACGTGCTGCGGCACGTCCCAGGTTACCACTGGCCCACCGGGATGATTACTGCTGCGCGCGCAGGTATTCCAGCACGGCTTGCGTCCCCTGCGCGATAACCTCTGGCGGTGGGGAGGCCAGCGGGTTGTCGTGCAGGCTGAACTCCTGCAACTCGGTCAACTGCCCTATCTCCAACGGCAGGGCGGTGAGTTGGTTATTGTCCACGCTCAATTCCTGCAGGCCGGTCAACTGGCCGATCTCCGGTGGCAGGGAGGCGAGCTGGTTATTGTCCACACTCAATTCCTGCAGGCTGGCCAGTTGGCCAATTTCCGGGGGCAGGGCGGTGAGCTGGTTATTTTCCACACTCAATTCCTGCAGGCTGGCCAACTGGCCAATCGCCGGGGGCAGGGCCGTCAGGGCGTTGTTGTTCAGGTCGAGCTCTTCCAGGCTCGTCAACTGGCCGATTTCCGCGGGCAGGGCCGCCAGTGCGTTGTTGTCGAGGTCAAGCACGCGCAGGTTGGTCAACCGGCCGATCTCCGGCGGCAGGGCCGTCAGGTCGTTGATCGCCAGGTCCAGCTCGACCAGCCCGGTCAGCCCGGTGACTTCCGGAATCAGCTTGGTCAGCAGGTTGTTGCGCAGGTTGAGCACGCGCAGGCGGGTCAGGTCGCCGATCGCCGGGGGCAGGGCCGCCAGTTGGTTGCTGTACAGCTCCAGCGTTTGCAGGTGGGTCAACTGGCCGATCTCGGCGGGCAGGGCCATGAGCTGATTGCGCCCCAGCCGCAGGGTCTCCAGGTGAGCCAGGCTGAAGACCTGGGCCGGGATTTCCGCCAGGTTCAGGTCGAGCAGGTTCAGGGTGGTCGCTTGGGAAGTCTGGTTGTAGTCGATCCACGCCTGGGCCGTGGCGGCCGGGTCAAGGGGATTGTCGCTCAGGTAAAGCCCGATCAGGCCCGGCAGGGCGCTGATCTCCGGCGGCAGCGCCGCCAGCTGGTTGTATTCCAGGCGGAGCAGTTGCAGATCGGTCAACTGGCCGATCTCGGGAGGCAGGGCGGCCAGCTGGTTGCCGTCCAGAAGGAGTCTTTGCAGGGCTGTCAGTTGCCCGATCTCCGGGGGCAGCGCCGCCAGCTGGTTGGAGCTCAGACCGAGCCAGGTCAGGCTCGTCAACTGGCCGATCTCCGGCGGCAAGGCCGTGAGCCGGTTTCCCGTCAGGCTAAGCACCTCGATGTTGGCCCACGCGCCGATCTCCGGGGGCAGCGCCGTCAGCTGGTTGCCGTCCAGGATCAGCCGGGTCAGGCCGGTCAGCTTGCCGAGCTCCGCCGGCAGTTCTGTCAGCAGGTTGAACGACAGGTCCAGCCGGGTCAGGCCGGTCAACTGGCCGATTTCGGGCGGCAGCGCCCCGATCCGGTTCCCCATCAGGTCAAGCGTTTCCAGGTTGACCAGCGCGCCGATCTCCGGGGGCAGGACCGTGAGCGGGTTGCCGGTCAGGGAAAGCTCAGTCAGGCCGGTCAGCTCGCCGAGTTCCTCCGGGAAATCCCAGAACAGATTGTACGAGAGATCAAGCTGGGTCAGGCCGGTCACCTGGCTGATTTCGGGCGGTAGCGTCGCCAGCCCCAGATCGCTCAGGTCGAGCGCCACCGCGCCGGAGTCCTGGGCGGCCTGGATTCGGACCAGCGCCTCGTCGTAGGCGGGATTGCCGGGCTGGGCCTGGGCGCGCATTGCCCAGCCCCCCGGCAGAACAAGGATCAGCACGAGCGACAGGTCGATCAGCGCGGCGGCCAGCCGCCGCAATCCACGGTGATTTGGGGACATGGACACTTTCTCCTGAGGGCGGCACGGGAAATCTGACATGGGGCAGGCCCCACCCCCTGGCCTGATTCTACAGGCGGGGTGCCAAAACGGGCAATTTCATCAACTCTTGGGAGGGCCTCCGGGTTGAGGCGCGCCGGCTTCAGCACGCTGAAACTCGGCACACCAGACCGAGATGATCGGACGGAAGCACCTCTGGCAGGTCGGCGGATAGGGGCGCGGCCTGGGTATCTGGCGCGGCCTGGCTTCACGCGCCGCGCCTCCCCGGCGCGATCAGCCCGATGACCACGCGAGCGCTACGTATCCCCTGGATCAGACCGGCGCCGGAATCTGGCGCTTTCTCGTCCGGGGACGGAACTGGGCGGGGTGGCCAGCGGAGCTGGTCATGGCGCTGGCAACGTCCAAGCGGCAAGCGTCGAAGCGAAAAGCGCAACCCAGGCGCGAATCACGCTGCCGGTCCGGGCCGCCAGACGGCACACCAAAGGGGTGAAAATCAAACCTGCTGGCATGCTGCCCGGCTGTTTTTGCCTTTGGCTGACCGCTGACTGCTAAGTGCTGACCGCTGTTTTCCGAGGAGGGTCAGGTCTGATTCTGGTTTGTCTCTGCGCGGGCGCGTATTCTAAATAACTTGTAAAATTCCCTGGTATTCCGTTCGGGTTCATCTATCATCAAGTTAGTGTATCTAAGTCTTTGCTCATGGTCGCTTGCCTGTGACAGGTCAGTCAGTGGAATCATCCCGCCAGCCTTCTCGTGCAGAGGCGCAGCCCGTGACGCTGGATAGGCGTCACCGGGCTTTGTATGCATTGCTCGACCGGTACTGTTCCCGGGAAGGCCAGTCCAACGGCCATTCCCCGGTTCAGAGCGCCGCCCTGGGCCTGTCCGAGGAGGCCGCGCTGCGCTTGTTGGTCAATCAGGGTTTTCTTCAGACGGTCGGGCCTGACGGACAATCGGCGTTGCAGCCGACTGAAAAAGGCCTCAAGGCGGCCCGGCGCTACCGGCGTTTGATTCAGGACGAGCGTCGCCAGGTCCGGACCGCGCTCGATCGCCTGTACGCGGCCGGCGACCTGGAAGCGGCGGCCCGGTTGATTGCCGAGTATGAGGCCCAGCAGCCCCGCGCCACGGCGCTGTGGGCTGGGGCGGGCGCGCCGCCGCCCGAAGCCCTTGCCGCCGCGCGGACGATTCTGACCGGCGGCGGGGCGGTCCTGGACGAGTGCAACGTGAGTCCGGCCGAACGCCAGGTCCTCACCTTCCAGGCGGCCGAGATCGCGCTGGCCGGGACGCCGATCGTCGACCGGCTGGTGGAGATCAAGCGCGCGCTCCATCCAGAGGGCAATGCGTGGCTGGTCCAGCAATTGGTGGCTCAGGGGCAGGCCCAGGCGGCTGTCTCGACCGAAGTGGCGACGGCAAACACGCCCGCCGATCGGGCCGAGGCGGGCCGCGCGTCGCAACTACCCGCGGTGCGCATGCCAATCCGGCTCAAGATCACGCTGCCCTACGGGCTGCTGGCCGTGATTTTCGCCGTGGTTGGCGCCTACCTGGTTGCCCAGATCGTGATCGAAAACGTCCAGCAGCGCTTCACCAACCAGCTCATCGAGGCGGGGCGCATGTCCGCCGACCGGATGGTGCTGGAGGAGCAGCAGCGGTTGGCGACCCTGCGCCTGCTGGCCAACATGTCCGGCCTGCCGGAGGCGCTGGCGGCCGGTGACTCCGAGACGCTGCGCACCCTGGTCCTGCCGGTGGCCATCAACAACCAGGAGCGGGCGGTCGAGCTGCTGGACCCCCTGGGGCGGAGCGTGCTCTCCTTGCGCCATACGGGCGGCGTCAGCCTGGAAGATTACGCGGTCACGCGCGGCGAAGACGCGTTCCGTGATTGGAACTTCGTCCAGCGGGTGATGCTGCGCCAGATGGATGCCGGACGCGACAAAACTGCCGGGATCGCGCCCGCGCCCTGGGGGACTTATTTCTATGTCGCCGGACCGGTGCTGAATGCTTCCGGCGAGATGGTGGGCATGATCCTGGTGGGCGCGCCGCTGGACTGGTTGGTGCGCAGCTTCCGGGAAGACACGCTGGCCCATACCACGATCTACGCGATGACCGGGGAGCCGCTGGCGACTACACTCCTGGCCGTCCCGGAGGAAGCCACCTTGTCCGAGGAACAGATCGGGCTGGTGCTGGGCTTGCAGGAAGACGACAGCATCATCCGTGATCTGACGGCGGGCAGCGTGTCTTACGGCGAGATTCTGGGGCCCTGGCAGGCCCGGGATCAGGAAGACCTGGGCATCCTGGGCGTGGCCCTGCCGCAAAACTACATCATCCAGACTCGCCAGATCACCCAGGTTCAGGTGGCGCTGGGGCTGCTGCTGGGCATCATCACGGTGATTGGCATGGGCCTGCTCGTCTCCCGGCGCATCACGCGCCCGCTGCTGGAGGTGGTCGAGGCGTCGACCAAGGTGGCCGAAGGCAACCTGGCCGTCCAGGTCGATCCGGTCGGGCAGGACGAGGTGACCGTCCTGGCCCATTCGTTCAACCAGATGGTGGTCGGCCTGCAAGAGGCGACCCAGCGCCGGATGCGCGAGATCGAGCTGCTCAGCGAACTGGAAAAGGAGCGCGAGCTGCGCGCCCTGAAATCCGAGTTCGTGTCGATGGTCTCGCATGAGTTTCGCACGCCGCTGACCACGATCCTGTCTTCCAGCGATTTCCTCAAGGAGTACAGCGGCGCGATCTCGGAGGAGAAGCGGCGCAAGCATTTCGATCGCATCCGGTCGTCCGTCCGGCTGATGACCCAGTTGATGGAAGAAGTCCTGGTGATCGGCAAGTCCGAATCGGGACGTCTGGAGTACAATCCGGAGCCGGCCGACTTCGAGACCTTCTGCCGCGAGATTGTCGACGAGCTTCAGGCGACCTGCGAGCAGACGCACACGCTCAAGTTCGTCGTGACGGGAAGCTGCGACGACGTCGCGATCGACCCCAAGCTGATGCGTCTGGCGGTGAGCAACCTGCTGTCCAACGCGATCAAGTACTCACCGGATGGCGGGGAGGTTTTGTTCCAGGTGTTTTGCGACGGGACGTCGTATGGCTTCAGCGTGAAGGACAGCGGGGTGGGTATCCCCGCTGAGGATCAACCGCATCTGTTCGAAGCCTTTCAACGCGCCAGCAACGTGCGGCATATTGGCGGCACCGGCCTCGGCCTCTATGTGACCAAATTGGCGGTAGAACTCCATCAGGGTAAGATCACCTTTGAGAGCCAGGAAGGACACGGGACCGAGTTTACGGTGACGATTCCCCGGCTGGGCAAGCCAGCCTGATCGGAAGGATGAACATGGCCGATATCATGGTGATCGAGGATGACGCCAGCGTGCTGGATAATATTGGCGACATCCTGGAAGTGCATGGGCACAAGGTACGTGGATTTGTTCGGGGCAAGGATGGCCTGCGCTCCGCTCAGGAACAGCCCCCGGAACTGATCATCTGCGACGTGATGATGCCGGAGATGGATGGCTTCGCGGTGCTGGAAACCCTGCGCCAGATGCCGGAAACCGCCTCCATCCCGTTCGTGTTCCTGACGGCCAGGGCCACGCGGGAGGATATGCGCCGGGGAATGGACCTGGGCGCGGATGACTACCTGACCAAGCCGTTTACCCGGGAGGAACTGCTCTCCGCCGTTCAGGCCCGGTTGAAGAAACAGGATGTGATCGCGGACCAGTTCGATTCGGCCCTGCGCACCCTGCGGCGCAGCATCGTCTACGCGCTGCCGCACGAGATCCGGACGCCCCTGACACTGATCATGGGTTACGCCGAGGTCATGAACGCCGATTCCGCGAAGCTGACCCCCCAGGAGATCAACCAGATGTCCGCGGCCATCCTGGAAGGCGGCCGCCGGCTGGGGCGCATGTTCGAAAACTACCTGATCTACGCCCAGATCGAACTGTTCGCCTCCGCGCCGGAGCAGGCGCAGCTCCTCCGCAATACGATCACCAACGATTCTGACCTGATCATCCATAATGTGGCGATGCAACTGGCGGAGGCCGCCCGCCGGCCGGCGGACCTGGTCCTGGAGACTGAGCGGTTGGCGGTCCCGCTTTCGTCGGAGAACCTGACCAAGATCGTTGGCGAACTGGTTTCGAATGCCTTCAAGTTCTCGGATGCCGGGACGCGGGTGTACGTCAAATCGGCCAAGGAGCGCGACGCGTTTGTCCTGTACGTGCGCGATCACGGGCGCGGGATGACTCCGGAACAGGTGACCCATGTCGGGGCGTACATGCAGTTCGAGCGCGCCCTCTACGAGCAGCAGGGAATCGGGCTGGGCCTGGCGATCGTCAAGCGTCTGGTGGAACTGCATCTGGGCACGCTGGATATTCGCAGCCGGGTAGGCCAGGGGACCTTGATCGAGGTTCGGCTGCCCCTCAAATAGGGGCGGATGGGATGGGGAATGTCGTACCAGGGGGATGACCTTCAGCCTGATCAGGTCGATTCGATGGACCGTGCCGGTCCACCGGTGGACCGGGAATCCGAGGATTGGCGCCGCCGGCGCTGGTTCATCGTGGCGATTCCCCTGGCCCTGCTGTGCGGGCTGGTCATGTGCCTGGGCACGGTGGCAATCCGCCAGTCGACGGGCGGCTTCCGGGTGACGATTGTGCCGATCCCGCTCCAATCCACGCTGGCGGCGGATTACAGCGCCGACGAACCGGCGACGCCCATCCCCGAAATCGGCATGGACATCATCGGGGAAGTTCTGCGCGACGAACAGGTGCCGGAGACGGAAGTCGCCCAGCGCCTGGAGACGCTGGCCGATACGCTGCTGACCCCGGTCTTTACGATCACCCCGAACCCGACCCGCGAGGCTGAACTGGTCGCCGGGCCGGGGGCTTCCAGCCCGACGCCGGTCACGTTGCCGACTCCGCAGGAACCGCCGGCGTCGCCTTCGCCGGCCGCGACCGCGACCCCGACCGGCGAGCCGCCGACCGCGACGGTCATGACCGCGGTAGTCATGGTCTGGACGCTGACCTTCACGCCCGTGCCTCCGGAGATATTGACCGCGGCGGCTCTCACGCCGACCGTGACCCTCTCTCCCTCGCCCAGCCCAACCCCGACCGAGACGCCCACGGTCGCGCCCAGTCTGACGCCGTATCCTACCTGGACGCCGGTTCCGATCTTTTGGACGGCCACGCCGCTGCCCACGCCGGTCCCGATCTTTACGGCGGTTCCCACGGCGACGCCCACCCCGACCCTGACCTGGACGCCCCAGGCGACCTGGACTCCCACTTTGACTCCGACTCCGACCGGCTCCGCCACGCCGACTTCGACGCCGACGCCTACCCAAACCCCGACGGCGACCTCCACCGGCTCGGCCACGCCGACCGTGACGCCCAGCGCTACTGCGACCGAAACCCCGACGGAGACCCCGACCGAGACTCCGGCCGGTTCCGCGACCCCGACGGCGACTCCGACCGAGACGGAGACCCCTTCGGAGACTCCAACCGGGACGCTGGAAGATACGCCAACCGCGACTCCGACGGAGACTCCGACCGAAACGCCGACGGAGACCCCAACCGGCTCGGCCACGCCGACCGAGACGGAGACTCCAACTCAGACGTTGACCCCGACCGAAACGGAGACCCCTTCGGAGACTCCAACCGGGACGCTGGAAGATACGCCAACCGCGACTCCGACGGAGACTCCGACCGAAACGCCAACGGAAACCCTGACGCCAACGCCGACCGAGACGGAGACCCCGACGCCGACTCCAACCGAGACGGCGACGCCAACGCCGACCGAGACGGAGACCCCGACGCCGACCGAAACGGCGACGCCCACCGAGACCCCGAGCGAAACACCCACCGCGACGGCGACTCCGACCGAGACTCCAACCGAGACCCCGACGGAGACCCCGACCGAAACGCCGACGGAGACCGCAACTCCGACCCCGACCGAGACCCCGACGGAGACGCCGACCGGTTCGGCCACGCCGACCGAGACGCTGACTCCGACCCCGACCGAGACGCCGGACTGTACGGCCGGGGTTGTCACGCTGCCCGTGCTGAGGGATGCGACGATTGCCTCCGGCCAGGCCACGACCAATTTTGGCAGCAGTTCCCTGTTGGAACTGAAAGCAGTTGGCGATCTCAAGCGCTTCCTGATCGCGTTTGATCTGTCGTCGATTCCTTCCGAGTGCACGGTGACCGGCGCCTCGCTCCAGCTCTACCAGTCGTCTGGGGTTGAGGGCACCGTGGTGGTGCAGCGCCTGACTCTGACCGCGAACTGGGATGAAAGCGCGATCACCTGGGACAGCTTCTTCACCGGTCTGGTGGACGCGACCGAGGTGCTCAACACGACACTGGTGGGCAATGCGCCCGCGACCCGCACCATCGACCTGACGCTGGTCGCCAACCAGTGGCACACGGGCACGACCAATCACGGCCTGGCGTTCTGGTGGCCTTCCGGCACTGGTGTCATGCAGTTTTCCAGCCGGGAAGGCTCGGATCCGCCGCAACTCGTCGTCAATTACGGTCCCTGACGGGGGACGGGATCAACGGAACGGCCTGGCTTCGCGCCAGGCCGTTTTTGATTCAGGGGAATTGCCGTCCGGGGCTTACGCGATCAGGTCGTAGGGTGAGAGGAGTTCCGCGCCGTGCCCGGTGACGAGCACGTTGTCCTCGAAGCGCGCCCCGCCCCCGAACTGGGGGCCGTACACCCCCGGCTCGATCGTGACGACCATCCCCGCTTCCAGTGGCTCGTCCGAGCCGGCGGCCAGCATGGGGCCGGGGTCGTGCCAGCGGAAGCCGACGTGGTGCCCGGTGGCGTGGGTGAAGCCGGGGCCCATCCCACGCGCTTCGATGACGCGCCGGGCGGCCGCGTCGACTGCGGCATGGGTCACACCGGGCCGGACGGCCGCCAGGGCAGCGCGCTGGGCGGCCCGCACGGTCGCCAGCAGGTCGGCCTGGACCTGGCTCGGGTGGCCGACCACGCTCACCCGGGTCAGATCGCTCCAGTAGCCGTCCGCGAACGTGCCCAACTCCAGCAGGACCAGGTCGCCCTCGCGCAGGGCATAGCCCGACGAGCGGCTGATCGGCCCGGCCAGCAGGGCGTTCTCCCCGGCCTGGACGTAGGCCCAACCCCGCGCCAGCCCGATCCCATCCCGTCCGGTGCAGGCCTGGATCGCGGCTTCGACCCGCCCGGCGATCTCGGTTTCGGTCAGGCCGGGGTGCAGAGCGTCGAAGAAGGCGCGCAGTCCGGCCGCGGCGGCCCGGTTGGCAATCCGGATGCGCTCGACCTCGCGCGGGGTCTTGCGCAGCATTTGCCCGGCGAAGAAGTCCGGCGTTGGGAGGGCGTCAACCTCCTCCAGCAGGGCGGCGACCAGGGTGGTGTGCAGCGGCGGCGCTTCTCCGGCGTTGCCGGGGGGAGCGTGCCGCCCGCCATCGGGCGCGTAGCCGATCCGGCGCAGGTCCAGACGGGTCGCGTCGTCCATGATCTGGCGCTTGAGATCGGCCCAGGCGGCCAGGCCCGGCGCGTTGATCGGCTCATAGCGCCGGACGAGCAGGTGATCGGGCAGGGCGCTGGCCGGTTCCGCCGGTGGGGCGTAAACCACCGGCTCGCCGCGCAGCGGGTAGAGGCACACCGTCAGGCCGAGGTGCGAACAGGCCCCGGTCGCCAGCACGACCTCCTCGGTGTGCCAGGCCAGGACGGCATCCAGCCCGGTCTGTTCGAGGCTGTCGCGCAGTTGGTCATCCCGTTCGGGGTCGAAGGTCATCCTTCACGCTCCTTCGAGAGGTTGTTATGCACTCTCGTCCTTGTTTTCATGAGAAGGCGCACGGGCGTTACCCCACCCTAAATCCCTCCCCGCAAGCGGAGCGGAACTTGAGTTTTTCTCCCCTTTCTCCGTTTACGGGGAAAGGGGGTGGGGGATAGGGGTTAACGCTCATAACGCGCTCCGGTAATCTCAACGCTCCAGCACATCCAGGGCGGCGCGGATGTAACCCAGGGTGTAGGCCATCCCGGCGTGCCAGGGGGCGGGGCAGGTCATCTGCGGGGTGTGATCGGGGATCACCACGCCGTCGTAGCCGTTGTCGCGCAGGATGCGCAGGACGCGGATCATGTCCACGTCGCCCTCGTCGATGAAGACTTCCTCGTAGTCGGGCACCTTGCCGCGTACATTCCGCAGGTGGACGTAGCCCAATGCCTGCTGGCGGCTGTAGTGATCCACGACCTCGTAGATGTCGCCCTCGGTCATCTCCGCCAGCGAGCCGATGCAGAATTCCAGGGCGTTGGCCCGGCTGGGGTAGATGTCCAGCAGCTTCTGGTAGTAGTGCGGCTGGTAGACCAGGCGGGCCGTGCCGCGCAGGGTGGGCAGGGGCGGGTCGTCGGGATGGGCGGCCAGCTTGACTCCGGCCTCCTCCGCTACCGGGACCAGTTCGCGCAGGAAGCCGGTCAGGCGCGCCCAGAGCTGCTCATGGGTGACTTCGCCCACGCTGCCGGGCGCGGCTTCGGGATCGTAGATCATGTTCCAGACCACCCCGGCCGGGATCGGGGTCTGCCCGGCCAGGCTGGCGGGAGTCACGCCGGGGGCGGCGGCTCCCCCGCGCCCGGAGGGCCGGTCGCCGCGGCCCCATACCCCGGCGATGCTGAAGTTGTAGCCCAGCACCGGGATGCCCGCCGCGCCTATCCGCCGGATCAGGGTCTTGAGAGCGTCGATTTGCTCGGCCCGGCGCGGGCCGTCCAGCAGGATGTCGTACCAGAAGGCCGGCTCCAGGTTCTCGATGGCGGCCAGAGTCAAGCCTTCGGCCTCGATCGCGGCCCGCAGGTCGCGCAGTTCCTCCAGCGACCAGAGCGGGGTGTCCTTGGGGGAGCTGCCCCACACCTCGCCGCCGCTGCCGGTGGAAAGCTGTTCCGGCGTGGAGAAGTAATCCACCAGGTGGGCGACGATATGCGTGGCCCCGCACTGGCGGGCGAAGCGGAAGTTCTCCGGCGTGAGCATCTGCCGGTACAGACCCAGACCGAGTTTCATCGGGGACTCCCTGCCGTGTGCCGTGAAAGGTGATATAGGACAGTCCGGCTCAAGATACCATGCTTTGCCGGGCCAGACAACCGGGGGAAGACTTTCACCGCGGAGGGCGCGGAGCACGCGGAGAAAAAGCAAGCGGGACTTTCTTCTGCGTTCTTTGCGATCTCGGCGGTGAGATGGTTTGTATCAGCGGCCAGCACGGAAATTGGATTACAATCGAGGATATCGACTGCTGTGAAACAAAGAGGCGCGCCGGGTGGCTCCCAAATCAAAGCGGGTCCAGATAGGAGAACTCAAGCCGCAGCACCGGTTCTTCCTGAACCCCTACCAGGACGATCGGTTCACACGCTGTCCGGATTGCAGGCGGCTGATGAAGAAGCGCAAGTTTCCGTTCTTCATTCACATCGATCCGCAAATCCTCATGACGCTCAACATGACCGCGCAGTACTGCCCCGCCTGCGACCTGATCATCCTGCACCGGGACGTGCTGGAGGACCTGTTGGTTCGGGCCATCGCCCCGACCATGCCGGAGAGCGTCGGCCGCGACTACCTGGTGATCGGCACCCTGGAAAAGGCCACCTGGCATTCTGCGAAAAAAGAGCCGCTCAAGGCGGCCTCCGTGTTTGCCAACCTGCATGACTTCAAAGAGGTGCTGATCTACAAGCCAGCCAATTATGGCTGGGGGCCTGACCCGAAGCTGAAGAAAGCCCCGCCCGACGCGGGTTAATTCTTTCCTCTGCGTTCTTTGCGTCCTCCGCGGTGAGATGCCTTCTACTTCAGGTGAGGGCGCAGCGCGGCTTCCAGCCGCCCCATCGCGTCGATCATGGCCGCCTGGATCGCGTCCCAATCGCTCGTGTCCAGGTAGCCGCCCTGGTAGAGCGGGGCGTCCACCCGGCTGATCTGGCGGTCGTCCAAACGCTGCCAGGTCAGCGGCCGCCCGAAGGCCGTCTCGATGTCCGTGCGGCGGGCGATCAGGGCGTCGAAGGCGGCCTTGTTGGCGGGCTTCGATCCCCGGTCGATCAGCAGGGCCACGCCCGCGCCGTGCTGGCGGATCGTGTAGGCCAGCTTGAAGCCCGCTGCCCCCGCCGAGGCGGCCAGGCTGTTGTGGTTGTGGGGTCTCAGCCCGGCGTGGGGCGAGTCCTGCCCTTCCAACCGGGCCAGCAGCGCCTTCCAGAAGCGCAGGCGGATGTCCTCGGCGGCCCCGGCCGGGGCGGAGTGGGGCAGGCCTTGCAGCAGGTCGCGCAGGCCGTCGGCGTAGTCGCGCGCGTGGAAGATCACCTGCTGGAAGCGCCGGGCGCGCAGGGGCGGCTCCGTGCCGTCCAGGATCAGCGGGATGACCTGCTTGCCCTTGTCGATGGCGTAGGCCAGCTCGTCGCGCACGTTCTGGGAGCGCGCCGACGCCTTGGAGACGACCAGCAGCAGGTGGCTCGAATCCTCCAGCGCGTTTTCCAGGACGTCGTCCCAGCGCTTGCCGGGCGGGATGGCGAGCACGTCCAGCCAGACCGGCGCGCCGCGTCCCTTGAGGTCGTCCGCCAGCCGCCGGACGAAATCCAGGTCCTTGCGCGAGTAGCTGATGAAGATCAGGGACACAGATGTACTCCTACAACTGATTTCGCAGAGTTGTAAGTTGACAGTAAGATGTTAAGTAGGTTATTCTAAGATACAATACAGCCTACATCGCTCCCCTTCTTCTCTCAGCCAAAATAGAGTAGGAAGTGGAAGATGAGACGCCTTTCTGTAATAGTAATCCTCGCTTTTGTTCTTGCAAGTCTATCTCCGGTGGTGTTGGCCCAGGGTGATCCTTGTCCGTCCGGTACAGGCCCTGGTGGGATTGTTGCAGGTGATTATCCTCCTCAGAATCTTACCCAAGATCAGCGCCAATGGCTCTTTCAGGTGTTTGGGAACAGTGGGGAAGCGCCTGTCGGTTACGGTGGACAACGATGCGGCGGGAACACCAGTCAATCTTCGGATGACAGTTTCCGCGCTATGGTGTGTTCAAGGGGGGATGTCGGGCCCGGCGGCATTCGTCCCGGATCATATGATCCACAACAATTGAGTCAGGAACAGCGTAATTGGCTGTACAACCAGTTCGGACATGCAGGAGAAGCCTCTGTTGGTTATGGTGGGGAGACTTGTCCGGGGCAACCCAGTAACCCTCCACCTAATCCACCACCTCCAGAACAACCCCCCTCTGGCAATGCGGAGAATATCGCCCAGGCATGTGTCCGTGGTGAGGTTGGTCCTGGGGGAATTCGCGCTGGTTCCTATGACCCTCAACAACTATCTCAAGAACAGCGTACTTGGCTCTACAACCAGTTCGGCCATTCCGGGGATGCTCCCGTTGGCTACGGGGGAGAGGGTTGTCCTGGACAGTCAGGAAATCTACCTGTCCCTAATCCAGGTTCGGGAAACACACAGTCAGGCGGCCAACAGAACCAATCTGCGGGGGCGCAGCAGTCAGATACTTCAGGTCAACAACCGACCTCGTCTCAACAGCAGCAGCCGCAAGTGCAGCAGACGGCGCATCTCGATTTTGGGGCATCCGAGCCAATTGGCGATCGCAGCCTGCGTGTCATCGCCGGCAATGGACTCAATATCCGCAGCGGCCCTGGTACCGACTATCCGATCATTGGCAGAACTGTTTTTGGCGCTTATTTTGCCATCACCGGCGGGCCTGACGGAAACTGGTACAAGATTCGCTTCAACGGCGGTGAGGGTTGGGTCAGTGCGCAGTGGGTGGAAGTCGTCCTCAATAACTTGAATTCACCACCGACAGACTCTAGTGTTCCGGTGACAGAAGTTCCTACACAATCCACAGGGAATTCCAGCGGTAGCAACGTACTCGAAGATGTGCGTACTACAGTGGATAGAGTGTATGGAGTCTATGAGGGTTTGGATTTTGCTATTGACCTGATTAAAGGCACGGCAATACTTGTCGATGCTTATTGTGGTATTGGGGGACGAGTATTAAGTCGTATTGGGGATCCTGTTTACCAGGAATTGCTGGAGTCCACAGATGTTGAATGCGTTTGGCTTGGAGTTGCATCTGGTGTGCTACAAGGTTCTCCGGTTGGATTAGTACCGGCACTACTGTATCCCGAAAAATACATTGATCCATGGCTAGATCGTGTAAATGAATGGGCTTGGAGTCACCCACTTACCTGCACGTTTTTTCCTAATGCTATTATCTGTGGACATTAGGAAGTGCTCGCCGTCTAGGGACTCTTTCGCAATGTGAGTCCTAGAAAATGTGAACTCTACATTACGTATTGGCTCATGTGCGGAAACTGTGCGAATTGGCTCTTGAACAAGGGATTTAAACTCCTTGTTTGCACACTTTCGATCCATGAGCCTTACATGTCTTGCTAAAACCAAACTACCTCTCTTTGGGTAGTCTAAGATGCCCGCTCCAGCTTCAGGAAGTGCGCGCCGTGCGGGGCGAGGCCCACGTACAGGCCCGGATCGCGCATCTCGTCCCCGTCGCGCTGGAACACGTCGCCGTTGAACGGGTCGCTGAGAGTCCACTGCGCCCCGCCCAGGTCGCCCCAGGGCAGGCGTACCCGGGCCTGGGCCTGACCTTCGCCCAGGTTGACCACGATCAGCCAGTGGGTCTCGCCCAGCCGCCAGCAGTGGGCCAGGATGTCGCCCGCGGTCGGGTTGTCGTCCCAGCCGGTCACGTCGCACAGCGTCCACTCGCCCTCGTGAAAGACCGGCGCGGCGATCTGGGCCAGCAGGGTGCGGTAGAAGGCGCGCAGGCCGCCATCGATTGGCTCCGGCAGGCGGCGGGCCAGTTGGACCGGCAGGCGCACCTGGCGGCCCTCGAACTGGCCCTCGTGGAACAGACGCGCGCCGGGCAGGGTCGCGCTCAACAGGGCGGCGGCGCGCTCCTTGCCCCGGGAAAAGACGGCCGCCGCGCGCGGCTCGTCGTGGTTCTCGATGAAGCGAACGAGCTTGTTCTGGTAGGCCAGATCGGCGCGCAGGTGGTCGCGCACGGTGGCGGGGGCTTCATGAGCCAGGCGGTCGTAGAGCCGCTTGTCGTAGCAGAAGTCGAAGCCCTGCTGCTGAAGCTCCCATTCCATGTCCCAGTAGGCTTCGGCCACGAACAGGCAGTCCGGGAACTCGGCCCGCACCGCGCCGATCACATCCGTCCAGAATTCGGTCTCCGGGACGATCCCGGCGCGTTCGCCCCACGTCCCGGCGAAGATGCGGTTGGTGAGCAGCATCGCCATGTCGCAGCGCACGCCGTCGCACTGGTGGGCCAGGGTCTTGAGCATCGTCACCGTGGCGGCGCGCAGGCCGGGATGGAAGGCGTTGAGCTGGGCGCTGTCCGTCCAGGCGGGGAAGTAGGGGTCGCGGGCGTTGGCGATCACCCGGCTGCCCGCCCCAAAGAAGGAGTCGGGCTGGCGCTCCAGGTCGTCGAAGCTGCCCTGGATGAAGTACTCCGGGTGCTGGAGCGTCCAGGGGTGGTCGATCGCGACGTGGTTGGGCACGTAGTCCAGGATCAGGCGGATGCCGCGCAGGGCCAGGGCCTGGCGCGCCGCGCGCAGGCCGTCCGGGCCGCCCAGTTCCTCGGCCACGCGGTAGGCGTGGACGCTGTACGGCGAGCCGACCACGTCCTCCGGGGTGTAATCGGGCAGGGCGCGGCGGTACTCCGCCTGGAGGCCGGGGTGCTCGCGGGCGATGAGCGCCCCGCGCGGGCTGCGCTCCCAGACACCCATCAGCCAGACCGCGTCGAAGCGGTATTCGGCCAGGGTATCCCATTCATCGGGGGGCACGTCGGCCAGCGTCACCGGGTGGCGCCAGCGCCGGCTGAGGTCTTGCAGCCAGGCCCAGGTGTCGATCTCGTAGATGGCTGGGTTCTTCGGCCAGGAAGTCACGGGGGCTTGTCCTCCGACGGAAACCGGGAAACAGACTGCCCCCTAGTTGTATGCTATTTTGGCCGGCCGTACCAGTCTTTGTAGAAACAATTTTGAATGCTCAATGTTGAATTTTGAATTGAAAAGCAAGGCGGAGTAGTAGGGAGGGACGGATGCGCGCCGTCCCTCCACGCCGTCAAGCTAATATCCGCCGCGCTTGGCCTTGATTTCCTGGACCAGCGGCCACTTCTCGCGGATGCGCTTCAGGTCGGATTCCTTGGCAATATAGCTCTCCACGTAGCCGCATTCGCCGCACACGTAGTTGTCCAGCGCGGCGGTATACCAGAACGAGATCGGGATGGTGTTGCTGTAATTGCTGCCGCTTTTATAGCCGACTTCCGTCCCGCAATACACTTCGCTCGACCCGCACTTCGGGCACGTTCCGCTTCGCATGGTCGCTCACCTTCCCGTGATGTCCGATGCCAACCCTATTGTGGCACGGGATCGGGCCGGTCGGGATACCCAATCATTGGGGGCGCTGGCGGACCATGCCACGGCCGCGCGCCGGCGCTATTCGCCGCGCTTGGCCTTGATCTCCATCACCAGCGGCCACTTCTCGCGGATGCGCTTCAGGTCGGATTCCTTGGCGATGTAGCTTTCCACATACCCGCAATCGCCGCACACATAGTTATCCAGCGCGGCGGAGTGCCAGAACGAGATCGGGATCATGTTGTTGTAATTGCTGCCGCCCTTATTAAAACCCAGTTCAGTCCCGGCGTAGACCTGGCTCGATCCGCACTTGGGACAAATACCGCTCCGCATGGTTGTCTATCCTCCCACACTCTTCGAACTTGGCCCTATTGTGACATAGCCCTGGGCCGGCGGGGAATCCCCAATGATCAGGTGTCCTGCTGGCTTGGGCCTCCAACCGAAAAAGCATCTCACCGTGGAGGACGCAGAGATCGCGGAGGAAGCACCTCAAAAACTGTGCTTTTCTCCGTGTTCTTTGTGTCTTTGCGGTTCGATATGTTTTTGAGACGATGATCATTCGCTGTCCGGGGCGGCTTCCAGCGTCCACAGCACGAACGGGCTGCGGGCCGGGTCGAAGGGCGCGCGGTCGTAGTTGCCGTAGCGGGCGACGATCCGGAAGCCGGCCTCGGCAGCGAGAGATTCGAACGCCTCCCAATCCAGCAGGGCGAAGCGCAACGGGAACAGCCCGCACGAATGCTGGCTGCCGTCCGGGGCGAATTCCTCGAAGATTTCCAGCGCCTCGACGATCCCCGTCGCCGGGTCGAGCTGCTCCGTCCCCCACAGGAGCAGCGTCCCGCCGTCGGGCGCGCGGCCGGTCGAGCATCTCCGGGGCGTTGTCCAGGCAGGTCAGGGGGATTCCGGCCTCGATCAGCGGCAGCGAGACGCGCCCCGTCCCGGACATCAGTTCGGGCACGCCGCCGGAGGTCTTGCGGGCTTCTTCCAGGAAGAACGGCACGTCGAAGCTGACGTCCATGCTATGGTCATACAGCCCGGCCACCCAGGCGGGATAGTCGGATTGGGCCATTGGTTCCCCTTCAAAAGAAAAGGCGCTGTTGGCTCTTGGCTTTTAGCTGTTAGCCAAAAGCTAAGAGCCAAAAGCTAAAAGCTAAGAGCCAACAGCTAAGAGCCATTCGCCCAAAAAGAGCGCGGGACGGGCCACGTCCTGCGCTCTGTCGTACGGCCAATGGCTCGCTCCCGTTGCGCGACTTCAGCGGTTCGGGTTCAGCTCGTCGTAGTTGTCCAGGCGGTTGCGCTTGCCGCGCTTGACGATCTCGCCCTCGCGACCGCGGGTGTGAAGCTGGTCGAAGCCCTCCGGCTTGATGGTCAGGCGCTTGCCCTCGTGCAGCGAGGCCACGCCGTGCTGGCTGCCTTCCTGGCGCGGTGGATTCTCCAGCCAGAGTTCCTGGCGGGATTCGCGGTCGTAGGCGTCCTCTGGCTCGTAGTAGGTGGTGATCAGACCCTCGTAGTTGCGCAACACGACCTTGCCGGGCGACTGGCTGATCACGTACTGGGGCATGACCGGGGTCTTGCCGCCGCCGCCGGGCGCGTCGATCACGTAGGTCGGCACGGCGTAGCCAGAGGTGTGGCCGCGCAGGGCCTCGATGATCTCGATCCCGACCGAGACCGGGGTGCGGAAGTGGCCCGCCCCCTGGACCAGGTCGCACTGGTACAGGTAGTAGGGCCGCACCCGGTTCCTGACCAGCTTGTGGACCAGCTCCATCTGGACTTCCGGGCTGTCGTTGACGCCGCGCAGCAGCACGGACTGGTTGCCGAGCGGGATGCCCGCGTCGGCCAGTTTCGCCAGGGCGCGGCTCAGCTCCGGCGTGATCTCCTTGGCGTGGTTGACGTGGACGTTGAGCCACAGCGGGTGAAACTCGCGCAGCATCCCGACCAGCTCGTCGTCGATGCGCTGCGGCAGGAAGATCGGCACGCGCGAGCCGATGCGCACGATCTCGATGTGCGGGATCGAGCGCAGGGCCTTGAGCAGGTTGTACAGCCGCCGGGGAGCCATCGTCAGCGGATCGCCGCCGGAGAGCAGCACGTCGCGCACCGAGGGCGTATTCGCCAGGTACTCAAGCTGCTCCTCGTGGTCGCTGCTGGAGAAATTGGCGCTCGAATCGCCCACGATCCGGGAGCGAGTGCAGTAGCGGCAGTAGCTGGCGCACTCGGTTGTGACCAGCATCAGGACGCGATCCGGGTAGCGGTGGACCAGCCCCGGCACCGGCGAGTGGGCATCCTCGGAGAGCGAGTCGGCCATCACGGCGTCGAAGCCCTCTTTTTCGCGGCCGAGCGGGATCACCTGGCGGCGGACCGGGCAGGTGGGATCGTTGGGATCGATCAGGGCGGCGAAGTAGGGCGTGACGTCGATGCGGAACAGGCCGCTGGCGCTGATGCCCTCCCGTTCTTCTTCGGTGAGGTGGATGACCTGGCTCAACTCGTCGATCGTGTTGAGGCGGTGGCTCATCTGCCAGCGCCAGTCGTTCCACTGTTCATCCGGCACAGCGGCCCACAGGGCCGGGCGGGGGGTGACTGGCAGGCCGTTCACCACCTGGGGCTGGATGGTTTTGACAACCATGTTTTCTCCCTCGTAAACGTCGTCCTCGTGCATGCGGCCGGGACTGCAATATATATCATAAACGTGCGCGCTCAGACTGTAACATAGGACGGGGGGCCGAACAAGATCGGCGGCGGGAAGCAGCGTCCAGGCGTCGAAGCGGCAAGCGAAAAACGCGGCAGGCCTGGGGAGACCCGCCCGCACAGACACGGCGTATTCCAGATTTGGGGCGGCAAAAAAACCTTGGACACGGACAAAACGGAACAGACACGGCGGTTGAGCCGGAGCGCCGTCCTGCGCTACAATCATCCCATTGACTGTCTTATTGATGGGAGTGATGTGAGCATGAAACGATGGTATGGGTTGGTGGGGCTGTGGGTGACGCTGATGATGGTATTGGGCGCGGGGATGCCCGTCCTGGCCCAGGGCGGGGGGGAGGCTACGCCGACCCCGTTCTGGGAGGAAAACGACGATCCCGACCTCAACGCCCAGATGGATCGGGTCGAGGAAGCGACCAGCATCCTGCGCGGGCTGGAAGCGCGCCAGGCCATCCCGCGCGCCTTTTTGACGCGCGACGAGTTGCTGGCTTACCTGGTCGAGACGCTCGACCGCGACTATCCCCCTGAGCGCGCCCGCGACGACGCAATCTTCTACCACGCCTTCGGCTGGATGGACCTCGCCACCGATCTGCGCCAGCTCCAGCTTGACGTGCTGGCCGAGCAGGTGGCCGGTTTTTACGACACCGACCTGGAAGCCATGTTCGTGATCAGTTCGGACGATGAGTTGGATGCCATGAACCAACTCCTCTACGCCCACGAGTTCACCCACGTCCTCCAGGATCAGATTTTCGATCTGGGCAGTCACGACATGACCGAGATGGCGGAGGCCGCCCCGGACGAGGCCCTGGCCTTCACGGCCCTGGTCGAGGGCGACGCGATGCTGATGACCGAGGGCTACCAGACCTGGCTGATGCGCAGCAACCCGGCGTCCATGCTGGGCGTCCTGACCGAAGGGCTGCTGGTCAGCGCCGAGGCGCTCACCGCCGCGCCGCCCATTTTGCAGTACGAGTTGCTGTTCCCGTACACCTACGGGCGCAGCTTCGCCTACACGCTCTTCACCGTGGGCGAGGGCTGGGGCATGGTCAACCAAGCCTACCGCGAGCCGCCCACCTCCACCGAGCACATTCTGCACCCGGAGCGCTACGTCGGCGGCGACCGGCCGGTCGAGGTCAGCGCCGACGCGCTGGACGGCGTACTGGGCGAGGGCTACCGCCTGGTCTGGGATCGTACCCTGGGCGAGTACTATCTGCGCGAGCACCTGCGGGTGTACGTCCCGACCGAGACGGCTGATTCCGCCGCGGCCGGGTGGGGTGGCGACCGCTATCGCATTTACTTCAACGACGAAACGCAGGCGACCGTGCTGGTGTGGCGCACGGTCTGGGACAGCCCTGAGGACGCGGCCGAGTTCGCCGCAGCCTATAAGGGCTACGGCGCGCTGCGCTTCGACGATCCCGGCGTGCCGACCGATCCCAGCATGACCTGCTGGTATGCGGACGTGACCCTCTGCCTGCGCGAAGGCCCGCACGAGAGTGTGATCTTCCAGGTGCCCGACCGGGCGCTGATCGCGGACGTGCTGCCGGTTCTGGCGCCGGCGCGGTGAGGCAAGACAAGCGTCAAGGCGACAAGCGTCGAAGCGTCTGTCGGGACGGGGAAGTTATGGGTGCGAAATGATGACCCGGATGCATCATCGCCTTGTCGCGGATGGAAATCCACGACTCTGAAGAAAAAGTCCTCCGGACTATAAAGCGGGTTTTCAGTCCGGAGGACTTCTGTCCCGAGTCGGGGATTTCTAATCCCCGACAGGCCGGCGCTCGATTCATCTGTGTCACGATTTTGGCAGACTATTCCGATGGGCTGGATTGACACGAATGGCCGGGCGAGCCAGCCTGACCGTAGCGTGATCAACGGTGGGGAGGAAGGAATACCATGACGCAACGACCGATCCGGCTGGCGATGATGGGCGCGGGGGTGTTTGCCCGGGATTCACACCTGCCGGTCCTGCGCAAGATGAGCGACCGGTTCGAGATCGTGGCCGTGTACAGCCGCACCGCCGAGTCGGCGACGCAGTTGAACAGGCTGCTGGAGACCCCGGTGCCCGTCTACACGGATGCCGAGGAACTGCTGGCCCGGCAGGACATCGAGGCGGTGGACATCGCGTTGCCGATCCAGGTCATGCCCGCCGCGGTGGAGGCGGCCCTGGAAGCCGGCAAGCACGTCATCAGCGAGAAGCCGGTGGCGCCCAACGTAGCGACCGGCCGCCGCCTGCTGGAAGCGCAGGCGCGCCATCCCAACCAGGTCTGGATGGTGGCCGAAAACTACCGCTACGAGGACCCGTTCAAACGCGCGGCGGAGATCGTGCGCGGCGGGCAGATCGGGCGGCCTTTCCTGGCCGACTGGGCGATCTACGTCGGGATGCGGCCGGGCAACAAGTTCTTCCATACCGACTGGCGCCAGATTCCCACCCATCAGGGGGGCTTTCTGCTGGACGGTGGAGTCCACCACGTGGCCGGGATGCGGATGGTCCTGGGGGAGGTCGCCGTGGTCAGCACCCTGGTGACCCTGCACCAGCCCGACCTGCCGCCGGTCGATACGCTCAGCGCGGCGATCCGCTTTACGTCCGGTGCGCTGGCTTCCTACAGCCTCACGTATGCGGCGGGCGCGCCCTGGTACGGGGCGCTCCAGGTGGTGGGCGAGCGCGGCGCGCTGCGCATGCATCGCAGCGGCAAGCTGGAGCTGACGGTCGACGGCCAGGCGGAGACGATCGAGGTGCCCGGTTTCACCGGTATCGAGGGGGAATTCGCGGCGTTCGCGGCGGCGATCCGGGACGGTGTGTCACCGTCCAGCACACCCCTGGAAGCCGTGCGCGACGTGGCCGTGATCGAGGCCATGCTGCGCGCCGGGGCAACCGGCCAGCGCACGGCCCCGGAGAGCGTCCCGGACTGAGCGCTGCCCCATCCGGCTTTGCTCTTCTTCAGGGCAGTCGCCTCAAACCGAAAAGGACATCTCACCGCGGAGGACGCAGAGAGGAAACCGTAACTCTTCAAGTTCTTTCTCTGTGATCTCCGGTCCTCTGCGGTTCAGGTTTTTGCTTTTCCCCTATATTTCTTGGCGTGCTCAGCGTTGTGGCGGTTCGCTAGCTGGAGTCCCTAGCCCAGGAAGACCAGGGCCATCCCCACGAAGGCGGGCAGCAGCCCCAGCCCGAACAGACGCACAATCAGACTGGTCCCCGCGTTGACATCGGCGATCTCCTGTTCGGCCAGGGCGCGCTGGGTCTGCCCGCTGGCGCTCATCCCGAACTGATAGGTGAAGCTGCGGGTGTTCTGCCAGCCGAACAGCAGCCCGGCCAGGCCGATCCCCATCAACGGCGCGCCGCCCAGCAGCAGGGCGATCCCGTAGCCGCGCACGGTCAGCCAGCCGCCCAGGGCGCAGATGATCGCCAGCATCAGCGCCAGCGCCGCGTCGAAGCCCAGGATCGGCACCAGGAATCGCAGCCGTTCATACCAGCGTGGCCCGCGCATGAGCTTTCTCCCTGCAAAGACGATGGTCAGTCGACAGTCAGACGAGGGCGGCAGAGAACCGCCCCGCCGGTCGGGCTGCATCCTGCCCCCGGCCGGCGGCGTGATCGATGGATGCCTACTTGCCCGCCAGGCCCGCCGCGCTCAGCACGGACCGGACGAAGGCCTCGGCGTTCTTGCCGGGCTGGTTCTGGTGGAATTTCTGCGCGCCCTTGATCACGGCCCCGCGTCCTTCCAGCATCTTGCCGAGGTCTTTCAGCAGGCTGCGTGGGGTGAACAGGTAGGTGCAGAAGACGCCCACCGGCTTGTTCGCCAACGGCGGGAGGGTGGGCACCCAATCCGCCGCCCCGGCCGGATGGACGTTGATGACGAACAGCCCGTGCGCCCAGGTGCCGATGAACACCACGTCGGCGGCCTGGATATCCTCCGGGCCGACCTGCCGGACGTACTTGACGTTGGCCTCGCCGCCCTGGGCGCGCACCGCTTCCGCGATGGCCTGGGCTGCCTGACGCGTGTGGCCGGACTGGGTATCGTACGCGATCAACGCCTGCATGTTTTTGTCCCCCTCATGAAGTGGTTCAGTGTTTGGCGCAATCGTCCTTCATCATAAAGGAATTGACCGCAGCGGTCTATGGTCGCTCTGCACGGAAAAAAGCGGTCAGCGTTCAGCCGTCAGCGATCAGCTAAAGACAAAGGCGGAAGGGCGTCGCGGGCAGGCTGATGCCTGTTTCCGTTTTTCGCCGGCCGTTCGACCTGGGCGGACGGGTCACTGGCCCGTCCCTACAAGACGCTTTGGACGCCTGCCGCTTCGATGCTTGTTTTTGCCTTCTCTGGCCTCTGGACTCCTGGCCTCTGGTCTCGCTTTTTCTCGCCTCACGGCAGCGTGCCGCTGGTCGGGCGCTCGTCGGGCGCAAGCTCGGTCGTCACCGTGAAGGGGATCGGGGCGCTGCTTTCCGTGGTCCCGTCGGCCAGGGTCGCCACGGCGACCAGCTCGTGCTCGCCCGGTTGGAGCGCCCACCACACGACCCAGGGGGACTCCTCCACGCTGCCGATCGCCGCCCCGTCCAGCAGGTAGGTGACGCGGGTCGTGCCGGGCGAGACCCCGACCGTCAGGCGCAGGCGTTGGGAGTCGGCGGGCTGGGCGGGCGTCAGCCGGAAGATCGTGTACGGGTCGGGCTCCAGCAGGCGCAGGCCGGATTTCTGGTCGGTGTTGAGCGTCTCCGCGCCAGCGGGTGGGCGGGGGATGCCTTCCCGCGCGGCCCAGTCGCGCGCTTCCTGGGGCAGGACGACAAAGACCTGCTCGATTCGATCCTCCGGCGGGGTGTTTGAATCGGCCAGTTGGCCGGTGCGCCGGTCGAGCGTAAAGACCTGGTGGAAGGTATCGTATTCGACCGGCTGGGTGCCCTCGATGAACCATTCCTGGACGCGGTTGGCGCAGGCCGGGGTGGGCAGCAGCCCGCTCAGGGCGCAGACCTCGACCTGGACCAGCCCGTCCGGGCGGGTGAAGGCCAGCTCCGGCTGGCCGCGCAGCACCTCGCGCATGAATTCGTGCCAGATCGGCCCCGCGCCGCTGACCCCGGTCGTGTTGCGCATGGCGCTGTTGTCCGCGTTGCCGACCCACACCCCGACGGCGAGGTCGGGGGTGTAGCCCATCGTCCAGTTGTCGTGGTAATCCGTGGTCGTGCCGGTCTTGGCGGCGGCGGGCCGTCCGATTTGCAGCGCGGACGCCGGGCCGAAGGCCGGGATACGGGCATTGTTGTCGCTGAGGATGTCCGTGATCAGCCAGGCCACGCGCTCGTCCAGCACGCGCTGGGTCAGCGGCGCGGCGTGCCACTCGTAGAGCACGCTCCCCGCCCCGTCTTCCACGCGCTGGATCAGCACCGCCGGGACCGAGTAACCGCCGTTGGCCAGGGCCGCGTAGGCCTGGGTCAGTTCCAGCAGGCGGACCTCGCCGCCGCCGAGCGTGACCGCCAGATCGACCTTATCGTTGCCGGCCAGGGTGGTCACGCCCAGGTCGGTCAGCAGGCGGACCAGGGTATCGACGCCGATCGAGTCCAGGGCGACCACCGCCGGGATGTTATACGACGAGGCCAGCGCTTCCCGGACGCGCACCGGGCCGTGTTCCACCAGGCCGAAGTTGCCCGGCGTGTAGCTTTCCAGCCGCTCGGTGACGAAAGGCGTCTCCACGTCCAGGGTCAGGGTGGCCGCCGTCCAGGGATCGGCGCGGGTCGGGTCGAAGGCGGCGGCGTAGGTGAATGGCTTGAGCGCGCTGCCCGGCTGGCGCGGGGCCAGGGCGGCGTTGTAGGCCCCGCTGATGCTCTCATCGAAGTAGTCCGGGCTGCCCAGCATGGCCAGCACGTGCCCGGTATACGGGTCGAGTGCGACCAGGGCCGCGTTGTGGACGTTGTGGCCCGGCCCGCCGCCGGCCGGATTGTTCAACCGGGCCAGGTGGCGCCGGGCGATTCGCTCGGCGGCGCGCTGCCAGTCCAGGTCGAGCGTGGTCGTGACGGTCAGCCCGCCGCTGTAGAGCGCCTCTGGAAAGCGGTCCAGCAGCTCGGCCCAAACCGTCATCACGAAGTGCGGCGCGTCGATGGGGAAGGGCGCGGCGGCGTATTGCAGCGGCTCGGCCTGGCTGCGCCGCGCTTCTTCCGCGCTGATGAAGCCCTGCGCCTCCATCAGTTGGAGCACGACCGCTTGGCGTTCCCTGGCTGCGGCGGGGTTTTCCAGCGGGTTGTAGACCGCCGGGGCCTGGGGCAACCCGGCCAGCATCGCGCACTGGGCCAGGTCGAGCGTCTCCACCCCTTCGCCGAAGAAGGTCCGCGCGGCGGCTTCGATCCCGTAGGCCAGGTTGCCGTAGTAGGTCTGGTTGAGGTACAGCATCAGGATCTCGTCGCGCGAATAGGCGGCGGTCAGCCGGGTCGCCAGGATCGCCTCGCGCAGCTTGCGGACCAGGGTGCGCTCGGCGCGCTGCTGGGGATCGAGGAGCAGGTTGCGAGCCACCTGCTGGGTGATCGTGCTGCCCCCGGCCAGGACTTCGCCGCCCTCCAGGTTGATCCGCAGGGCGCGCAGGATGCCCGCCGGGTCGAAGCCGGGGTGGGTGTAGAAGTGGGCGTCCTCGGTGGCGATGGTCGCGTCGATGCAGTCCCGCGGAATCTGGCTGAGCGTCACGGCCCGGTTGCGCCCGCCCTCCGGGTCGACGATCTCGTACAGCAGGCGGCCCTGGCGGTCCAGGATGCGGGTCGAGGGCAGGGCCATGCCCGCCTCAAGCTGGTCGAGGTCGGGCAGGTCCGTGAACAGCAGGTCGATCAGGAGGCCGGTTCCGATCAAAGCCACGGCCAGCAGCCCGACCAGCAGGGCGGTCAGGCGCGGGTGGCGGCGGAGAAACGTGCGCAGACGGGTCAGCATGGCGGCTCCCGGAAGATTCGCGATGTTCGATCACTTCTCACGATACCGGGAATCGCGGTCGGATGCCAGCCACGCCTGGAGGGTGATCAACCTACGGAAAGGCAACGGTGAATTCTGAATGTTGAGTTGGAGTAGGGCGTTGGATATGAGTGGGCGCGCATCGCTCGGCCCCAGGAATCGAAAAGCGGCCCGATATCACTGCCGCGCCGCCTTTCAATTCAACATTGAACATTCAAAACTCAACAGTTACTCCACGATCACGGTCAGGTTGCCGACGCCGCCGGTGTAGCTGATCGTGGCCCGACGCGTGGCTTCGGCGTAGTCCGGCGTGCGCCACAGACCCGACCCGCTGAGGAAGGCCGTGGTTAGCTCCACCTGGTCGAGTTCCTCGGGGACAGTTACCCCGCCGACGCCCCAGCCCGCAGTCAGTTGGACGGCGGCCCCGCGGCCCAGGATCAGGGTCACATCACCGACTCCGGCGTGGATGTCGAGCGTCAGGTCGGCTTCGTCCGGAACGGTGATGCGCAGGTTGCCCGCGCCGCCGTCGATCGACGCCAGGGTCGCTTCCCGTCCGGCGGGCAGGGTGATGTCCGTGTCGCCGACGCCGGTGTGAAGCGTGAGCGAGTCCAGTTGCAGGCCGGTCAGGTCATAGACGTTGGCCGTGCCGACGCCGTTGTTGATCTCCAGGGCGATCGGCAGGCCGGGGTGGAGGCGAATCGTCCAGGGCAGATCGGAGCCAATCCGGCCCAGGTTCAGGGTGTGAACCGGGTTGGTCAGGCTGACGAACTTCTCCTGCTCCCCGGCGGCGAAGAACTCGATCTCGCCCAGGTAGGTCAGGTCGGCCCAGATCAGGTCTTCGGAGCCGGCGGGCAGGGCGTCGATCGTGGTCTTGGCCAGCGGGATGTCGATGATGATCGAGGCGCTTTCGCCCTCGCCCAGCGGTTCGCTGAAGATGCCCCGGTGCACGTTGGGATCGGTGGGCTGCGGGACCGGCGTGGCGGTTCCCGGGCCAGACGCCTGACCCAGGCCGAATGCCTGGCGGAGGCCAAACGCCTGCGCCAGGTTCGAGGCCGACGATGTTCCGGCGGCGAACATGCTCAACAGACCCATCCCAATCAACAGACTGCAAACCAACAGGAGAATCAAACGGCGCTGCATACCAGTTACCCCCTAAATAAATAGCAATCAGCTTTCAGCGGTCAGCCATCAGTAAAAGCCAGGCATCACAAGTGCCGCAACTCTCTCCAACATTGGTCTATACGCGGGGTGGGGCGAAAAAGTCGCGGCGGGGGGGGGGCCGGGGGGGAAGTAGGGCGCCCCCCAGGGGGGTTGTGAAAGAGGGGGCAACCAACAC
>CAZHMJ010000026.1:0-11464 GCA_964533805.1 uncultured Anaerolineae bacterium
CTTCCTCGGCCACCGCCACATTGTAGTTGCGCACGCGGGGCAGGATGCTGGCCAGCTCGATCAGTTCGTGGTAATGGGTAGCGAACAGGGTCTTGCAGCCCAGACGCGGGTTGTTGTGCAGGTATTCCACCACGGCGCGGGCGATCGCCATGCCGTCGTAGGTGCTCGTCCCGCGACCGACCTCGTCCAGGATGACCAGGCTGCGCCGCGTCCCGCCGGAGAGGATGCGCGCCGTCTCCACCATCTCGACCATGAAGGTGCTCTGCCCGGCGTGAATCTCGTCCTGCGCGCCGATGCGGGTGAAGATGCGGTCGACCAGCCCGATCGTGGCCTCGTCCGCCGGGACGAAGCTGCCAATCTGGGCCATCAGCGTGATCAGCGCGACCTGGCGAATGAAGGTGCTCTTGCCGGACATGTTCGGACCGGTGATGATCAGCAGACGCTGGTCTTCGTCGAACGTCACATCGTTGGGCGTGTAGCGCTCGTTTTTGAGCAGGCGCTCCACGACCGGATGGCGGCCCTCGCGGATGACGAGCCGGTCGTCTTCCGTCAGCAGCGGGCGCACGTAGCGCTCGCGGGCGGCGACTTCGGCCAGCGAGGCGAAGACATCCAGGTGGGCCAGCGCGCGGGCGGTGCGCAGCAGGCTTTCACCACGGGCCGCGACGGCCTGGACAACCTCCCGGAACAGCCGGGTCTCGATTTCGTGGATGCGTTCCTCGGCGTTGAGGATGGCCGACTCGTATTCCTTCAACTCCGGTGTGATGTAGCGCTCGCCGTTGACAATCGTCTGTTTGCGGATGTATTCCGGCGGCGCGTTCTTGCTCTGGCTCTTGCTGATCTCGATGTAGTAACCAAAAACCTTGTTGAAGCCGACTTTGAGCGTCTTGATGCCCAGGCGCTCGCGCTCGGTCTCCTCCAGGTTGGCTACCCATTCGCGCGCGCTGCGCGTACTGGCATGCACCCCGTCCAGTTCTGGGGAGTAGCCCGGCCGGATCACCCCGGTCGTGTTCAGATTGGCGGGCGGATCGTCCGCGATCGCGCGCCCGATGAGGTCGCCGACTTCGTCGCAAGGATCGAGCGCATCGTGCAGGCTGCGCAGGGCCGGCAGGGAGACGATCAGACCGCGCAGGGCCGGCACGACCGCCAGGCTGTCGCGCAGGGCGATCAGGTCGCGCGGTCCGGCGATCCCCGTGATGGCCCGGTTAGCCAGCCGTTCCAGGTCGGAGACCTGTTTGAGCGTGGCCGTGGCTTCGGCGCGGATGGTCGTGTTCTCGAAGAAGGCGGCGACGGCTTCCTGGCGGGCGACGAGCCGTCTGAGGTCGAGCAGCGGCTCGTTCAGCCAGCGGCGCAGGAGCCGCCCGCCCATTGGCGTGACCGTCCGGTCGAGGACGCCAAGCAGGCTGCCCTGGACCTGGCCGGTGCGGATTGTTTCGGTCAGTTCCAGGTTGCGGCGTGTGCTGCGATCCAGCAACATGAAGGCTTCGGTGGAATAGACGCGCAGGGTCATCAACTGGCCGAGGCCCTGGCGCTGGGTATCGCCCAGGTAGCGCAGGATTGCCCCGGCGGCGTTGATCGCCAGCGGCAGCCCTTCCAGGTCGAACCCGGACAGGTCGCGCACCTGGAAGTGAGTCAGGAGCGCCTGGCGGGCATTGCCCGATTCGAAGTGCCAGTCCGGGAAGGGAGTCAGGTGGGCCTGGTCCGGCAGGGTAATCCCCTGCTCAGCCCAACTCTGGGGGAAGATGACCTCGCGCGGCCCCAGGCGGGCCAGCTCCTCCATGACGCTGACCGGGGTTTGATCGCCATCGATCTGGGTCGCGGCAAACTCGCCGGTGGTGATATCGACGTAGGCGATCCCAGCGCGCTGCCAGTCGCCGCTGCGTTCGCGCTGCGGGTAGACGGCCATCAGATAGTTGTTGCGCCGCTCAGCCAGCATCCCCGGCTCGACGACCGTGCCGGGCGTGACCACGCGGGTCACTTCGCGCGGCACCAGGCCGTCGATCGGCGTTTCCCCCATCTGCTCGCAGACGGCGACGTGGTAGCCCTTGTCGATCAGCCGGGCGATGTAGTTTTCCGCGGCGTGATGGGGGATACCGGCCATGGGGACGCGCTCGCCTTTGGCCACCGGGCGGCTGGTGAGCACCAGGTCCAGTTCGCGGGCCGCGATCTCGGCGTCCTGGTCGAAGGTCTCGTAGAAGTCGCCCAAGCGGAAGAAGACAATGGTGTTGGGATACTGCTGCTTGACTTCTAAGTATTGTCTGCGGACAGGCGTGACTTTTGCCATAGGGTTCTATTCGGTGATCTGGCACAATAGACGCAGGACGCGCTACAATCCTGCGGCGTATTCTATCATGCTGCGCCTAAGTCACAACCACTGACACGAGTTCTAATACTCAAGAAGGGACTGACGCCTATGGATACCCGAGTCGTAGGCGTGGACCTGGGCGGCACGCGGATGCGCGTGGCGATCCTTGATAGCGATTACCACCTGTACGAGCGTGCCGAAGAACCGACACGGGCCCACGAGGGGCCGAGCGTGACGCTCCCCCGCCTGCTGAACATGATCGAGTCGGCGATCAATAAATCCGAAGTCCCAATCCGGGCGATCGGTATCTCTTCACCCGGCCCCATCGAGCCGAATACGGGGGCGATTGTCGCCCCGCCCAACCTGCCGGGCTGGCACAACACCCCGCTGGGCCGGATCGTTCAGGAACGGTTTGGTATCCCCACTTTTCTGGGCAATGACGCCAACGTGGCCGCTTTGGCCGAGGTCTATAAAGGGGCGGCGATCGGCCACAAGCATGCGATCTATATCACGGTCAGTACCGGCATCGGTGGTGGCATCGTGATCGACGGTAAGCTGCTGCTGGGCGCGTATGGCCTGGGCGGCGAACTGGGACATATCGTCATGCTGGCCGACGGCGGGCGTGTATCGACGCTGGAGTTGGAAGCGGCCGGGCCGGCCCTGGGCCGCTATGTTGTGCGGCGCATCAAAGCCGGCGCGCAGTCCAGGATTGTGGAGATGGTCGAAGGCAATCTGGACGCGGTCTCCGGCAAGGTGGTGGGCCAGGCCGCCCAACAAGGCGATCCGCTGGCTCTGGAGGCAGTCGAATACTCCGGCAAGATTGTCGGTTACGCCATCGCCAGCATGATGCACCTGTTCAACCCGTCGATCTTCGTGGTGGGCGGCGGGGTCACTTCGCTGGGCGACCTGTTGTTCAAGCCCATGCGGGAGGCGGCCCGCGCCCATGTGATCGACCCTGCGTACTACGATCGATGCTCGATCGTACCTGCCGCCCTGGGCGAGGATGTCGCCATTATTGGTGCGGCCGTTCTTGCGTTTCAGAGTCTACCACTACAGGTGGATTGATACCTATACACCCTTTCAGGGGAGGAACGTATGTCGGACGTCGTGTTCAGTCCCGGGCCCAAAGCGCGGGAGATCATCAAGCGCGATCAGCAGGTCATCACCCCGTCGTATATGCGAGATTATCCCTTTGTCATCGACCACGGCCTGGGGGCCGAGGTCTGGGATATTGACGGCCGCCGGTATATCGATTTCACGACCGGCATTGCCGTGCTCTCGACCGGACATGCCCACCCCAAGGTGGTCAAGGCAGTCCAGGATCAAGCAGCCAAATACCTGCACATGTCGGGCACGGATTTCTACGAGCCGATGCAGGTCAGGCTGGCGGAGAAGCTGGACGAGATTGCCCCGTTCGAGGAAGACGCCCGTGTCTATTTCTGCAACTCCGGCACGGAGTCCGTCGAAGCCGCGCTCAAACTGGCCCGTCACCGTACCGGGCGCGCCCAGTTCCTGGGCTTCATTGGCGGTTTTCACGGTCGTACGATGGGATCGCTGGCCTTCACCAGCAGCAAGTACAAACAACGCGCCGATTATTTCCCCATGATGCCTGGTGTCACGCACGTGCCTTATCCCGATCCCTACCGGCCCGTCTTGAGTATGGATGGGTATGCGGACTACGGTGAGCGGATCCTCGCCTATGTGGAAGAGGTCATCTTCCAAACGATTGTTCCGGCCGGGGAAGTGGCCGGTATCCTGGTTGAACCTATTCAGGGTGAAGGCGGGTACATCGTCCCGCCGGATGGTTTCCTGCCTGGCCTGCGCAGGCTGTGCGACAAACACGGGATCATGCTGATCGCCGATGAGGTGCAGAGTGGAATGGGCCGCACCGGGAAGTGGTGGGCCATCCAACACTGGGGCGTCGAGCCGGACATTGTGTGCAGCGCCAAAGGTATCGCCAGCGGCATGCCTTTGGGGGCCGTCATTGCCCGTAAGAGCGTGATGACCTGGGGGCGTGGCGCGCAGGGCAGTACCTACGGTGGCAACCCGCTGGCCTGCGCGGCGTCGCTGGCGACGATCGAACTGCTGGAGAACGGCATGATCGACAACGCGGCCACGGTCGGCCAGTACCTGATGGACGGCCTGACCGAGATCATGCCGCGCCATCCGAGCATCGGGCAGGTGCGTGGCAAGGGTATGATGATCGGGATCGATCTGGTGCAGTCCCGCGAGACCCGCAAGCCGTTTGCCGCGGTGCGCGACCGGACAATTGCCCATGCCTTCAATGAGGGAATACTGCTGCTGGGTTGCGGCACCAGCTCCCTGCGTTTCATGCCACCGCTCAATCTGACTCGGGAAATTGCCGATGAGGCGCTGGCGATGTTCGACCGGGCGCTTGGCCAGGCTGAGGCGGACTTGATGTGAGCCACGGCGACTGCTGACGCAGATGGCGCGCAGGGGCAGGGTGCAGGTGGCTCTGCCCCTGCGCCTGTTCAGGCCATTCATTAGAACGTTGCTAGAAATTGTCAGGATATCTTACCGGGTTTTAGGCCCCATGATACAATGCGGGCATGGTTCTCTTACTGCCTGACCTCCGGGTTCGCCAGCGCGACTATCTGCTAGAGATTACGCGCGCAATGACCGCCCAGCTCGACGTGGGTGAGGTCTTGCGCCTCATCCTCCGGGCGTCCGTGACGATGCTGGCCGGGGAAGTCGGTCTGATCGCGCTGCGGGACCCCCGGGCGGACCGGATGCGCGTCCGGGCGGTGATTGGCGTGGGGGCCGAACATGTGCCTGTGTTCGAGCCGCTGCTTGCCCCGGAAATCATCGACTCGGAAACCCATGCGATCGATCCGGTGGAATTCGACCGGCGGTTGCGTTCCGTGGCCCAGGCGCTCGATCTGCCTCTCCGTCAGGCGGTCGCCCTACCGATGTTCCTCGGCCAAGAGGCGATTGGCATGATTTACGTGTTCCGTACATTTACGGGCACGGCTTCGCCTAACGACCAGCGTGTCCTGCAAAGCTTCGCGGATCAGGCTGCGATCGCGGTCCACAATGCGCGTCTGTATGCCGAGGTCGTCCGGGAGCAGAAACGGCTGGCGAGTATCCTCGATCATAGCGCGGATGGGGTGATGATCCTGGATGCCCAGCGCCAGGTCGAGACGTTCAGCAAAGTGATGAGCAGTATCACGGGCTGGCAGCGCGAGCAGGCGATCGGCAAGCCGTACGATGCGATCGTGACCTGGGCCAGCCGCCCAGACGGGATCGACTTGGCCGAAGCCATGCAGTCCGGCTGGCCACAGGGCCGGGATGAGCAGGCGGCTTCGCTGTACGTCGAGGGTGACTTGATGCGCCCGGACGGCACGCGGATCGGGGTGGGGATCACGTATGCGCCGCTGATGGACGCGGAAGGCCGTCTGGTCAACATCATCGTCAATGTGCGCGATGTGACCCATTTCCGCGAAGCCCAGGAGATGAAGTCGACATTTATCTCCGTGGTGTCGCACGAGTTGAAGACCCCGGTCGCCCTGATCAAGGGGTACGCTGGTACGCTACGCCGGGAGGATGCCAACTGGGATCGCCGCGTGGTTCAGCAAAGTCTGGCCGTGATCGAAGAGGAAGCGGACCGGCTGACCGATCTGATCGAGAACTTGCTGGCGGCCTCCAAATTGCAGGCGGAGGGGATGCGCCTCAAGTACGAGGATGTCTCCCTGCCGACGCTGGCCCAGGCGACGGTTACCCGGATGAAAACCCAGACCGACAAACACCGTTTTGTGGTCAAGTTTGCCCCGAATTTTCCGGTCATTCCCGGCGATTCATTGAGGTTGAGGCAAGTCCTTGATAACCTGGTCAGCAATGCGGTCAAATATTCCCCCGACGGGGGTGAAGTCCGACTCGAAGGCACCTATGACGACGAGTCGGTGCGAGTCGCGGTGAGCGACCAGGGCGTGGGATTGCCCCAGGATGAATTGCAGCGAGTCTTCGAGCGGTTCTACCGCGTGGACGATGCCCTGACACGTCGGACCCAGGGGACAGGCCTTGGACTCTATCTGTCGCGCGCGGTCGTGGAAGCGCATGGGGGCACGATCGGCGTGACCAGCAAGCCGAAGCAAGGTTCCACCTTCACCTTTACGCTACCCCGGCATCAAGCCTATCAATGAGAATTGGAGCAGTGGATGAACAAAATCAGTGAGCCCGGCAGGAGCATTCAGTGCCCCAATTGCCGCCAGCCCTTTGCGGTCAATGTCGAGCAGGTGATCGACGTGGGACGCGATCCCGCGGCCAAGACGCGCCTGCTTGCCGGGCAGGTCAACGTGGCACGCTGCCCCCATTGTGGCTACCAGGCCGCACTGGGCGCGCCCTTGCTGTATCACGATCCGGCGCACGAGTTGCTGCTGACCTTCGTGCCGATGGAACTGGGTATGAAAAAGGACGAGCAGGAGCGCGTCATCGGCAACCTGGTCCGGGGCCTGATGAACAGTATCCCCGCCGAACAGCGGCGTGGTTATCTGTTCCAGCCGCGCACCGTGCTGACGATGCAAGGCCTGTTCGAGGCGATTCTGGCGGCGGATGGGGTCACGCCGGAGATGCTGGAAGCGCAGCGCGTCAAGCTACGCCTGGCGGAGACCCTGCTCCAGAGCGACCTGGAGCAACTCCCGGAGCTGGTCAAGCAGAACGACGAACGCATCGACATGGAGATGTTCGAGATCATCACTGCGGCGGCGGAGAATGCACTGCGTTCCGGCAGGCAAGATTTGGCCCAGCACGCGCTGCAAATCCGGGATGAGGTGATGTCACTTTCGACGGCCGGCCAGAAGGCGCTGGCGGATGCCGAGTCACAGGAGAAGGCCATCCAGGCTGTGGTGGATGCCGTCCAGGCATTGGGCGCGGAGGCCGAGCTGGATGATTTCGTCGACCTCGTGATCCGGCTTTCCGAGGATGAGCGCCAGCTCGACGCCGTGGTCGGATTGCAGTATCCGGTGATGGATTACCGGTTCTTCCAGGCTCTGACCAGTCGTGTGGATCAGGCCAGCGGCGACGAACAGAAACGTCTGGCCGCGGTCCGCAACCGGATCACGGAACTGATCGAGATGATTCGCCAGCAGCAGGAAGCGGCGGCTCAGGAAGCCGTGCAGGTGCTCCAGGATATCCTGGGTGCTGCCTCGGTCGAGGAGGGCATCCAGCGTAACGCGGGGCGGATCAACGATACATTCATGATGGTGCTGGCCGCCAATATCCAGGCCGCCGAGGAACGCAAGGACCTGATGGCTTCTGCCCGGCTCAAGCAGGTGCGTGAAGCCGTGATGAAGCTTGTCCAGAGCAGCGCCCCGCCGGAGCTTCAATTCGTGAGCAGCCTGCTTCAGCGGGAGTCCCTGGAAGAGGCCCAGAAGCTGCTCGACGCGCAGGGGGGCCAGTATGGGCCGGCGATTCTCGACCTGATGGACGCTTTGCTGGAGGACCTGGAAGCGCGCGGGGAGACTCGCATCAGCGAGCGGTTACAGGCATTGCGGACCTACGCGGCTGGCGTGGTGGGCGAACCGACTTCCTAAGGGGTAGAGACCTGTCAATCACCCGTCCCGGCGATCTGACCCGCCGGGACGTTTTGTTTTCAGGTGGTGGGCACGGCGGCGTATTCCGCTGCCGCAGCCAGCAGAGCCTGAATTCCAACTCGTGCCGCCTCGTCCGGTGTGGCGGCGTTTTCCAGCACGACGGCCACGACGGCCGATCTGTCCTGATCCAGTTCCACCAGGCCAAGGAACCACTGCAACGGAGTGGCCTCTGGGCCGGAGTAGGCGGTCGCCGTCTGGCCGAGGAGCGTGTAGGAAGTCTGCTGCCGGATGTGAACCAGTTCGGGGTTGGGGCACTGCTCCAGGATCTCGCGCAGAGTATGGGCATTCTGTGCGGTCAGCACGGCGCGCGAGAGGCTGTGAGCGGCGACTGTTTGCCAATCCGTTTGCCCAGGAAGGCGGGTAGCTTCGACGATTCGATATGGGGGGACATTTCCCTGATTGCCGATGGCCGAGATGATGTCGAGCGCCTGAAGCGGCGTGATCGTCAGGGTGCTTTGTCCGGTGAGCGCGGCCCGTAGCTTCTCGCTGTCGAACTGGTAGGCCAGGGGCAGGGGCGAGTCGCCGGCCTCGGTCTGGAGTCCCAAGAGGGTCGGCGGGCGGAGCAACCCGAAACGCCACAGGCCGTCGTCAATGGCCGCCGGCTCCAGAAATTGGGTCAGGTCGGCGAAGGGCGCCGGACAGCCATACTGGTAAGCCTCGCGCAGGCTGGGTTGATCGGAGAGCGCCGGCTCATTGCAGGCCAGCGTCAGCCCGTTGATCTGGATCGGATCGGCGCCGCCCGGAACAGGCGTATCGATCGCCAGCCGGTGAGAGAGGGCCGTCGCCAGCAAGACGGATTGCAGGAGGCTGCCCGGCTGGTACAGCCCCTGCGTGACCCGGTTGAGAAGCGGCGCGTCCGGCGATTGAGCCAGGCGCTCGTGGTTCTCCTCCAAAAAGTTGGGGTCGGCATAAGGAATGCTGACCATAGTCCGGATTTTGCCATCCGGCAGGGTCGCCATCACGACCGCCCCATGCGCTTCTCCAAGTGCTTCGACCGCAGCCCGCTGCATGTCGATGTTCAGCGTCAGGCGGACATCTCCGCCCTCTGCTGGCTGGTGGAGGGTGTCACGCAGAGTCTCCTCCAACACGGTCGGGCCTAACGCCCCACTCAGCAGGTCGTTGTAGGCCGCTTCCACGCCGCTGGCTCCGTAGCGCAGACTGTAGTACCCGACTGCGGCGGCGGTCTCCGGATGGGGATACAGGCGGCGCAGGCCGGCTCGATCGTAGTCGAGGGCGGTCGAGGCCAGCAGCACGCCACCTGCGTCGTAGATCGCCCCGCGCTGGATCACAATGGCATTTTCAACCAGGCGGGGATTATCCTCGCGGCTGTGGAGCCGGTCGGATTCGATCACCCCCCAGTAGAAGGCCGAAAGTCCCACGCAGAAGAACCCCACGAGAATGGCGAGGCTGACCAGGCGCAGCTCTTTCATCGGGCCATATCCTCCATGTCGGCGATGCCAGAAGGCCCTGAGGAGAGGACGAGCAGCAGCCCGATCAGGGTAAAATTGAGCAGCAGGGAACTGCCGCCATAACTCATGAAAGGCAGCGTGACGCCTGTCATAGGGATGAGCTTGAGCACCCCACCCATGATCAGCAAACACTGGGTGGCAAGCAGAATACTGATCCCGACGGCCAGCAGCATCCGGAAGCGTGAATCCGACCACAGCGCGGCGAGCTGCAAGCCGCGCATGATGAGGATCGAATAACAGGCGACCGAAGCCAGCACGCCCAGCAGTCCCCATTCTTCGGACAGGGCGGCGAAGATGAAATCGGAATGGACGACCGGGATGTAACCGGGCGAGCCGAGGCCCAATCCCTGCCCGAACAGCCCGCCTGAGGCGACCGCCAGCAGGCTCTGCACGATCTGGAAGGCGCGCCCGTCGGCATCCAGCCAGGGGTTGAGCCAGATATCGAATCGCAGCCGGACGACGTCAACGAAGCGGTAGGCGACCAGCGAGGCCAGCAGCAACAGAACCAGGCCCGCGACGATGTAGGCCACGCGCCCGCTGGCGATATAGAGCATGATCAGAAAGGCGATGAAAAACAGGGTGGCCGTGCCCAGGTCTTGCTGCCAGATGACGACCACCATCGAGATGCCCCACATCAGCACCAGCGGGGCCAGCGCCTGGAACGGCGGAAAGCGGCGTTGTTCGTGCCCTTCCCGGATGAGGTCCCAGTATTCCGCGAGATAACTGGCCAGGAAGATCACCAGCACGAGCTTCAGCAGTTCAGAGGGCTGGAAGTAAGCGCCACCCAGGCCCAGCCACAAACGCGGGCCTGCACCAGAGGGGTTGACACCCAGGACGATGGTCGCCAGCAGGAGCAGCAGACCGCCCATCAGCCAGGTGTAGCGATAGCGGCGCAGCCAGCGCAGGTGGATGGGCATGCGGCTGACGATCTGCATGGCCGCCAGTCCGATGTACAGCCAGACAGCCTGCTTCCATGCGAATCCCGGCGCCAGGCGCTGGATCATCAACAGGCCCCAACCGGTGAGCAACATCGCCAGCGGAAAGAGGAATGGATCGTGCTGGGGGATGCCCCGGTCAAGCAGACGGTGCCCGCCGTAGGCGGCGACTCCCCAGACGGCCAGCATGGCGATCGGCTCCAGGCTGTCGGTCACGATGGCCAGGATCAGGGCATTGATCGCCAGGAACGTGCCTCCCAGACGGAGCAGCAGGCTTTCGCGCCGGCTGGCGTTCAATGTGAGTTGGCCGAAGGTCATCGCGGCTGCGCCCTGGTGTTTACCCGAAATACTTGCCGAGGATGGGCCGCAGGCGCTCGACGAGATCGGCCGGGATGGCATCCCGCTGGGTGATGAGCGCGGTCGCCAGCGCGTCGGTCACGTGTGCTTCCGTGCAGGCTTCGAAGCTGGCTGCCAGGCGCTCGACCGCGAGCGCGACCGCGTCCTGGGCGATGGCCAGATTGCGGTTCAGGGTCGCGATGACCATATCCACCGTGACGGCTTCCTCGGTCTCGTGCCAACAGTCGTAGTCGGTGACGTGGGCCATCGCGGCGTAATGCATCTCGGCCTCGCGGGCCAGGAAGGCTTCCGGGCTGGTGGTCATGCCAATGATCGACATGCCCCACTGGCGGAAGAGCAAACTCTCACCTTTCGTGCTGAAGCGCGGTCCCTCCACGGTGAGGAACGTGCCGCCCCGATGGGCGGTGCCGCCGGCATCCCGGACGGCTCCATACACCAGGTCGCTAAACTTCTGGCTGAACGGCTCGGCGGTCGAGATATGGACGACCAGGCCCCCGCCGAAGAAACTACGCTGGCGGTCGCGGGTCAGATCGACGAGCTGATCTGGGATGACGATGTGGCCGGGCGCGTAATCCTCGCGCAGGGAGCCGCAGGCGCTGACGCTGATCACGTGGGTGACCCCCAGCAGCTTGAGGGCGAAGATGTTGGCGCGGTAAGGAACCTCGGATGGCGAGAGGCGGTGGCCCAGCCCATGCCGGGGCACAAACGCGACTCGCTGGCCGCGCAGCGTGCCCACGATGATCGGGGCGCTGGGCTTGCCAAAGGGTGTGTCCAGGTCATAGGTGGTGACGT
>CAZHMJ010000026.1:11474-23220 GCA_964533805.1 uncultured Anaerolineae bacterium
GCCAGTTCCGCCATGTTGTAGAGGCCGGAGCCTCCGATGACCGCGATACGAACGCTCTCCATGAAACCTGCTCCTGTGTGCGCACTGCAAGTAAACCCGGATGTCCGGATAATCGACCGCTACAACGAGGCAAGGATGGCCCCGCCATCGACCGGGATCATGGCCCCGTGAATGTAAGATGCGGCTGGCGAGCAGAGGAATGCCGCCGCATTGGCGAATTCGGCCGGGCTGGCCATCCGTCGGAGTGGAATAGCTGCGACCTGGGCCGCGATCTCCGTTTCGATGTCGGTGCCCTTCTGGTGGGCGCGAGCGGCCATCAATTCCTCGACGCGCTCGGTCCGGGTCCAGCCGGGCATGATGCTGTTGATCCGGATGCCGTCCGGTCCCAGCTCGTTGGCCAGGGTCTTGGTCAGCCCGATGACCGCGGCGCGCAGGCTGTTGGATAGGACAAGATTGGGGATGGGCTGTTTGGCCGAGTAAGAGGTGATGGTCAGGATCGCCGGGTGGTGGGACTGGCGCAGCGCGGGCAGGGCGGCCCGGATCAGGCTGACCGTGCTGAGCAGGTTGAGATGGAATGCGTTTTCCCAGGCGGTGAGGTCCAGCGTCTCGAAGGAGCCGGCCGGCGGTCCGCCCGCGTTGGTGACCAGAATGTCCAGCCCGCCCAGTTCCATTGCGGCCTGTTCGACCAGGGCTGCGGCGCTGTGTGGTTCGCTCACGTCGCCCACCAGCCCCAGCACCGGGCGACCCGATTCGGCCTTGATAGCGTCAGCCGTGGCGAGGACGCGGGCAGGGTCGCGACCGCAAATCGCGACACTGGCGCCTTCCATGCAGAGCTGGCGAGCTGTGGCCGCGCCCAGACCCCGGCTGGCCGCGGTGACCAGGGCGCGGAGATTGGTCAGTCCCAGATCCATCGGTGGTCCTCCTGGCAAGAAGAGTCAGTCTTCAATCTGAACGCGCAGCATCACCCGACCAATGCCCAGCAGATCGCCATCACTCAGGATGACGGACTCGCCCACGCGGTCCCCGTTGATGAAGGTGCCGTTGCTGCTGGAGCGATCTTCCAGCCACCAGTTGCCGCTGCGATAGGCGATGACTGCGTGCTCGTTGCTGGCGAAACTGTCCGGCAGGTGCACGGTATTGGTGGGTGCGCGGCCCAGCCGGGTCAGGGGCATCAGCGGAAATTCCGTGTCGGGTGGTAGTTCATCCGTCTCCGATGCCAGGACGACCAGCCGCCCGCGCGGGATATGGCGCCGCTCGATTTCCTGGGTGATGACGCGGTAATCCCGCCAGAGCAGCACGAAGAGCGTGCCAGAGAAAAGAAGCAGCACGAATGCCGCCCCGATGCGTAACCCAAGCAGCACGATGGCCTCGTTCACGGCTGGGACTCTCCGCTGATATCCGGCGGGACCAGGTCGTGCTGGGTATCGGTCAGACGGCGGTGTTCCGGGGATTCCTCGATGAATTGCAATGATACGCCGCCGATGCGGATCACCTCGCCTGAGATCATGTCTTGCTCGACGATGCGCTGGCCGTTGACGAAGGTGCCGCCCCGGCTCTGGTTGTCGTACAGGACGAACCGCCCCTGGCGGACGCGGAGCTGGCAGTGGTGGCGTGACACGCGCAGGTCGCTCAGGACCAGGTCGTTGTTGGGGTGGCGCCCGATGCTGAACACCTCCCGGTTGAGGATGATGGTGCGCTGGCCGTCCATGATTAGGCGGGCCGAAGGCAAGGCCGGCGCGCGCGGAACGTGGACGGGTTGCATGATCTGGGTGGTCTCGTGCTTGTGGCTGCCGTGCTGGGCCTCGATGGTGACCTGATGCGGGCTGAGCGTGTGATCAGGCTCCAGAAACACTTCGGGCATGCCGGCCAGAAACAGATCGGCTTCCAGGCAGTAAGTCACTACCTGGCGGGCCAGTTGTTGGGCAACGTCCGGCGCCTGGGCCGTCAGCGTGGTATAGGTCGAGTCGCTCAGGTGGATTTCGAATGTGGTTGGCGCGGCGTCGCGGCCGTCATCGGTGGGGACCAGGTTGTCTTCGATGGCCCGCACGAGTTGGATCGCCACCGTGCGCGGCTGGAGGGAGCCACGGAAAAGGCGGGCAAAGCCGCCTTCGATCAAGCGCTCAAGGCTGTCTTCAAGACTGGCGAAGCGTCGTTTGCTCATGGGGCGGATTATAGCCCGGTGGTTTGGCTCAGGCAACGCGGCGCGTTCGGGTTTGAACTGGCACAGGGCCAGCAGTTGGGGTATCGTTGGTGGAGCGTGGGGCAGCAATCGAATTGGCCCTATTCGCCGCTGTGAAGGGACAACGGTCAAAATGACCAGGCTAAACAGTCACGAAGTCAAGCTCACCGCGCTGGCTTCGTGCGCGGGCTGAGCGGCCAAGCTCGGCCCTGACGAGCTGGCGCAGGTTCTGCGCCCCCTACAAAACCTGTTCCCGCCCGGCGATTATCCCGATCTGCTGGTCGGGTTGGCCGAACCGGATGACGCGGCCGTCTATCGCATCGACGAGCGGCGGGCGATCATCGTGACGGCTGACTTCTTTCCGCCGGTGGTCGATGACCCGTACTGGTACGGGGCGATCGCGGCCGCCAACGCCATGAGCGACGTCTTCGCCATGGGCGGTGAGGTTCTCTTCGCGTTGAATATCGCCGCGTTCCCGGCCAATCTGGACGCGGCTATCCTCAGCGAAATCATGCGCGGCGGCGCGGAGAAGGTGCGCGAGGCCGGGGCGGCGATCGCGGGCGGGCACACGGTCAAAGACAACGAGCCGAAATACGGTCTGACCGTGATCGGCATGGTCGACACTGCCAATATCCGCAGCAAGGCTGGGGCACGGCCGGGCGATGTGCTCATCCTGAGCAAATCCCTGGGCACAGGGGTCATCACGACCGCGCTCAAGCAAGGCAAAGCCGATCCGGCGGATGTCGAACAGGCGATGGCGAGCATGGCTCGTCTGAACCGGCACGCCGCGCAGGCGGCGAACCGGCACGGCGCGCACGCGGTCACCGATATCACCGGCTACAGCCTGCTCGGTCACGCCCACGAAATGGCGGCGCTCAGCCAGGTCGACCTGGAACTCAGTCTGGAGGGTGTGCGCTGGCTTCCAGGCGCGCGGCGCTACGCGGCGGACTGGATTTTCCCCGGCGGCATGTCCAGCAATCGCGCCTACTACAGCCAGTGGGTGACATTCGCGGCGGGCATCAGCGAGGACATGATGGGTCTCCTGTACGACCCGGAGACCTCCGGCGGGTTGCTGATCGCCGTCCCAGAAGCGGCGGTTGGGGATCTGGTGGCCGATCTCGTGGCGGGGGGGGGCGTTCCCCAGCGGATTGGCCGCGTGGTTGCGGGGACAGGGTTGATTCGCGTTCAGTGTTAGGAATTGTTGAGCGACAGTGAAACGGGCTCCAGGCCCGTTTTTCGTTTCAGCGGCGGCCGGTGCTTCAGGGACAGAAGGAGTTGCGTCGGGGCCAGTTGTTCGTACAATGACTGGGGAGGGTTTAGAATTCGTTTCAAACTCAAGGCCGACGCGGAGCAAAGGAGCAGCCGGTGCTGCAGGGCAAAGGGATGTACATCTGGCAGGTGCAAAACGCCGACGGCGGCGCGGCTGACCGTCTGGTGGCGCTGGCTCGCCAGGCTCAACTCTCCCACGTGATCTTCAAGGTCACGGACGGGGAGTATCACTATCCCCTGCCGTCGCAGGACCCTACGGGCCAGCTGGAGCAGATGACGGATCGGGCGATCCGTGCTTTCCAGAGCGCGGGACTCCAGGTCTGGGGACTGGTTCACACACAGGGCAAGAACCCGGTCATGGAAGCCCACCGCGCCGCCAACCGGACCCGCCAGTGGAAGCTGGATGGGTTGGTGATCAACCCTCAGAGCCAGTATGTCGGCCAGTTCGACGCGGCCCGGCAGTTCATGGCGACCCTGCGCCAGGATATCGGCCAGGGCGCGGACCGGCCCTTGATCGCCTTCAGCCTGTACCGCGATCCCGACGGCCAGGACCCGGCCGACTGGCCGCAGTCCCGCCGTTTCCCGATCGATGAGTTCGTGGCCCAATCCGATTTGCTGATGCCTCAGATTTACTGGATTGCGCGTGACGGTGGCGATCCGGTGGCCGCGCTGCGCACGAACCACGACCAGTATCACCGTCGTTACCCCGACCTGCCGTACGTCCCGACCGGGGCCGCCTATGGCGAGCGCTACGGCTCGATCGAATGGACGGCCACCCCCCAGCAGATCGAGTTGTTCCTCAACCAGGTGAAGGCGCTGGGCCTGCCGGCGGCCAACTTCTGGAGCTGGCAACACGCCCGGAATGACAGTAAGAACCCCCGCTTCAACGGAACGCAACTCTGGGACGCGGTAGCCGGGTATCCGTGGCCCGCGCCAGGCCCCGGCGGGGACGAACCGCGCCCGCCGGTGGTGGTGGACCCGCTGGCCGACGGCGTCGAAATCATCCCGCCCGGCGATGGGCGCTACATCGACGGCATTTACGGCCAGGCCAGCACCATCCGTTTTTCGACGATGACCACGACGCAAGGCCCTGTCAAATACGCGGCCACGCATCCCACGCGCAGCACCCTGTGGGCCCAGTGGACGCCGGGCATCAAGGTCAGCGGCAAGTATGAGATCTCGGTCTACGTGCCGGGCACCCACGCCACCACCCGCCGGGCGCGCTACCACATCCGGGGTGTCGCCGGGCAGGATACAACCGTGGTTGTGGAGATCGACCAGAATCGCTATTACGACCGTTTCGTGCCGCTGGGCGTGTTCGAACTGGATGGCTCGCGGCCCGATTCGGGTGCGGTCAACATCACCAATCTGACGGGCGAGACCGGCCGGGAGATCGCGTTCTCGCCGATCTGCTGGATGCGCGTGACCGGCGACGCGAACCTGCCGCGCCTGGCGGATGGCTTCGACGCGCCGGTCGGAACACTTCAGGAACGGGCCTCGAATCGAATCTGGCCGGGCAACTGGATCGACGCCATGCCTTTTGGGCGGCGCTATCCGGACAGTGCCACCGGTTCCTCGCTGCATACCGGGGCCGATCTCAATCTGAACGTGCCACAGTGGGATTCTGACCGGGGCGCGCCCGTCTATGCCGTCGCCAGCGGCATGGTGGTCTATGCGGCCCGGCTTAAGACCTGGGGGCAGGTGATCGTGATCCGGCACGATCCACTGGAAGTCGACGGCAATCCGCTCTGGTCGCGCTATGCCCACCTCGGCGAGATCAAGGTCAAGCTGGGCGAGCTGGTCGCGCGCGGGCGGCAAATCGCTGTTATCGGGAAGCCGGAACTGGCTGATGCGCCATACCACCTGCACTTCGATCTGTGTGTCAGCGGGGTGATTGCCCAGCATCCGGGTCATTGGCCCGGACTGGATTATCAGGCGCTGCTGAAGCACTATGTGGATCCCCTGGTGTTTATTCAGGGCCATCGCCCGCCGGTTCACCTGCGCGCCCGCTGAGGGCGTCTGGCTGCGGGCCGGGTCGCAGCGGGCGGAGTTTGCGTGTTTGAGGAGGAGTGATGACGACACCTTACGATGGCAAGATTGGCGTCTGGCAGTGGAAAGGCGACTCGCTGGTTGAGGAAACCATCCAGGCGGTGGCGACCACGCTTAAGACGTGGGCACCCAATGTCAAGCAGGTGTGGGTGAAGACCAGTGATGGTAGTCGCTGGCAGGGCACTTATGACACCGACCGCGATCTGGCGATCGACGGCACGGACAGCATCAAACGCTGGGTGCAGACGCTGGAGGCCAACGGGCTGGAGTTCCACGCCTGGTGCGTGCCCAAGGGGCGCGATCTCGTGGCCGAGACTGACCTGATCATCGCGACGTGCCAGCAGGCCGGGGTGCGCTCCATGATTCTGGACATCGAGCCGTATGCCGGTTTCTGGGAAGGCGGCAAGGATCAGATCCGGCCGTACATGACTCGCATCCGGCAAGGGGTTCCTTCAGGCTTCCACATCGGCATGTCGGTCGACCCGCGCCCGCAGCATTATAGCCCGATCTTTCCGGACCAATGGTTCCCGTTCATCGATAGCGTCCACTTGATGATCTACTGGGAGACGTTCCAGAAAGACCCAGTGGAATCGGTCGACGAGGCATTCCGGACCTGGCGCAACTTTGGCCGTCCGCTGTTCCCGATTCTGCAGGGCAATGCCAAACCCGCAGGGATGGACCTGGCCCGCACGCGCGCCCTGGAGAAGCAACAGGCGACCGGCGTGAGCTGGTGGCGGCTGGGGGTCATCAACAGCGCTCAGTGGGCTTCCATCAACATTCCTGTGTCGGGCAATCAGCCCGCGCCGAACGAGGGGCGCTTCGGCAAATCCATCGTCGTCACAGCCCAGGACCCGCGCTTTGCCTTTGGCACGCATACGACCCAGCCGCCGGAACAGGTTTTCACCGCGTTCCAGAACAGCAAAGGTTGGAAGGCGTATTTCCGCCCGACTCAGACGCGGCGCAGCCAGGTCTGGGCGCGCTGGGACCCGCAGCTCACCGAGAGCGGCTGGTACGAGATTTCGGCCTACGTGCCGGGCCAGCATGCCACGACGGCGGGCGCTCGTCTGAAGGTGCACAGCGTCGAAGGCCGGAGCGGCGAGGTGCTGGTCACGATTCCCCAGGGCCGCCTGAGCGACATCTGGACGCCGCTAGGCGTTTTCCGCTTCAATGCCGATGTTCCGACCGCCGGGTTGGTATTTCTGAACGATCTCACCGGGGAGATCGGGCTTGAGGTTGCGTTCGACGCGATTCGCTGGCGGCAGGTACTCAATGTGGTGCCCGGCACGCAATATCTGGCCGACGGGTATGACGCGCCCTTTGGGACGGCGGATGAGCGCCGCAGCAGCCAGATGTGGCCGGGTAAGTGGTTTGATGCCACGGGGTATGCGGTGCGCTACCGGATTGGGACGCCCTATGAGGCGTACCACACCGGGGCGGACATCAACTTGAACGAGCCAAACTGGGACGCCGACGCGCACAGCCCGGCCTATGCCGCGGCCAGTGGCGTGGTGACGCATGCCGGGCGGCTGGCGGGGTGGGGGAATGTGATCGTGATCAAGCATGACCCCTTGCTGACTTCAGGCAAGGTCATGTACGGCCGCTATGCGCACGTGGAAAACATGCGCGTTCAGGTCGGACAGCGCGTCTCGCGCGGGGAGCAGATCGCCAGCGTGGGCAATGCGGAAGGGGCGTTCCCCTACCACCTGCACTTCGACCTCAGCCCGACGTCCATCCTCCAGACCGAGCCGTGGCACTGGCCGAAGCTCGACCTGAACAACCTGCTCCTGAACTATGTCGATCCACGTTTGTTCGTGCAGGAGAACCGGCCGCCGGAACCCTAGCCGGTGACGAAAATGAAACGAAGGCGGGCCTGGCGCCCGCCTTCTTGTTGGTTAAAACAGCCCCCAGTCGGCCAGAGCGCCGTCTTCCATAAAACTCGGATCCCACATCTCGCGGCCCATCTCGATCGTGGTGGGCACGCCCAGTGTTTGCTGCGCGACGGCGCGTGTCTGCTCCAGCAGGGCGGGGGCGTAAGGGCAGAAGGGGGTCGTCAGGATCATGACCACATGGGCGCTCTCAGGCTCGATGTCGATCCGGCGGATCAGGCCCAACTCAATCACATTCAGCCCGATCTCCGGATCGACCACGGCCCGCAGCGCTTCGCGGACTTGATCTTCCTTGGAGGGGGCAGGGGTAGGCTCGCTCATCAGTCGCTCCCAGTCTCTACAGGCGTGCGAACAACAGGCTCGTTGGCCAGCGTGATGCTGAAACTACACGATCGGTCGCCATTCCGCAAACAACCCGTTCGCTTCATCGGCAGGCGGAGGAATTCGCCGATTACCTGCTCGTCGATGGTGCACAGCTCCGGGTGGAACTGGCTGACATAATAGTACGGGCAGCGCAGCTCCAGAAGCGCCTGCGTGCCTTCGACATACCGGATTTGGATCGGGATATCGTTGGCCTGGAAGTGGGCCTCAAGCTGGCTGAGACGCTCCTGCGGGGTGAGTCCATCGCGCTCGCCGGGGGTCAGCAGGAGCTGGCGCACGATGTTTTCCAGCAGGTCGCGCACGTCCTCCTGAGACCGGAAGGTCTTGAGGACATTGATCAGGTGGGTGGTCAGGACGTGATAGCGGCTGGGGAACAGGCGCTGTCCGGCCGTGGTCAGCGAATAGGTATGTTCCGGGCGGCCCACGCCGCGGCGCAGCGGTGCGCGTTCCACCAGTCCATCGGCCATCAGGGCATACAGGTGGTGGCGGACGGTGACGGGCGAGACATCCAGGAGTTCGGCGATCTCGCTGACGGTGATATTCCCTTTGCGTTTGATGTGCTCAAGGACTGCCTGGCGGGTTTCTCTCATACCAATATGACACGCTTTGCTTCAAGCCGGATCGGGCGGGGAGGGTGAATCCAGCGCGATGATCCTGACCCTCACGTCGCTCAGGATAGCGCAATCCATAGATAAAGTCAATAAAGTAGATTTTTATCTGTTTTATTGACACTCGCCATCCGGCATGGTAGAATTCACGGCATCTTTACAGGGATTGTGTTGAGGAGGCGATTGCCCGTATGGTTGCTGCACTGGAAATTCGGAACCTTCACGCGAATGTGGGAGGTAGCCCGATTCTCAAGGGTGTCAATCTGACAATCAAACAGGGTGAAACCCACGCCCTGATGGGCCCGAATGGCTCCGGCAAAAGCACGCTGGCGAACGTCCTGATGGGCAACCCCGCCTATGAAGTGACCGGCGGCCAGATCATCTTCGACGGCGTCGACATTCTGGACCTGGAGCCAGATGCGCGCAGCCGGTTGGGGCTGTTCCTGGCCTTCCAGTACCCGGTGGCGATCCCCGGCGTGACACTGGCCAACTTCCTGCGCTCCGCGATCAACGCCCGTCGCCGCGACCAGAACCCGGACGACAAGGGGATTTCCATCCCGGAATTCCGCCGGCTGCTGGTCGATAAGATGCAGTACCTCGAAATCAGCCAGGATTTCGCCGGGCGTTACCTGAACGACGGCTTCAGCGGCGGTGAGAAGAAGCGCGCGGAAATCCTGCAAATGGCGGTGCTCCAGCCCAAGATCGCGGTGCTCGATGAGACCGACTCCGGCCTGGATATTGACGCGCTACGGATCGTGGCCGGCGGCGTCAATCGCCTGGTCGGGCCCAGCCTGGGCGTGTTGGTGATCACCCACTACAAACGTATTCTGGACTACATCCAGCCGCAGCACGTGCACATCCTGATGGACGGCCGCATCGTGGAAAGCGGCGGCCCGGAGCTGACGGACGTGCTGGAAACCAGTGGCTACAAACCCTTCTTCGAAAAATACGGCCTGGTTCCCACAGAGGAGTAGCGCATGGTGATGGATCGCCTGTCGCAGGAAGAACGCGACCTCAAGGACCTCAATACCGAGTACACCGAGAAGTATGGTTTCACCACGCCGGAACGGTATGCCTATAAGAGCCAGAAAGGCCTGTCCGAAGCCGTGGTGCGCGACATTTCGCGCCTCAAGGGCGAGCCGGAATGGATGCTCGAATTCCGCCTGAAGTCGCTGGAAATCTACAACAGCAAGCCTGTCCCCACCTGGGGGGCGGACCTGTCGGGCCTCGACTACGACGACATCCACTATTACATCCGTCCGACCGAGGAGAGTGAGCGCACCTGGGACGACGTGCCGGATGAGATCAAGCGCACCTTCGACCGGCTGGGCGTCCCAGAGGCCGAGCGCAAGTTCCTGGCCGGGCTGGGCGCGCAGTACGAGTCGGAAATGGTCTACCACAGCGTCCGCGAGGACCTGGAACGCCAGGGCGTGATCTTCCTGTCAATCGACGACGGGCTGAAGAAACATCCCGACCTCTTCCGCGAGTACTTTGGCACGGTGGTGCCGGCAGCGGATAACAAATACGCGGCGCTCAACAGCGCGGTCTGGTCCGGTGGATCGTTCGTCTACGTTCCGCCCGGGGTCAAGGTCGAGATGCCGCTCCAGGCTTACTTCCGCATCAACGCGGAGAACATGGGCCAGTTCGAGCGGACTCTGATCATCGTCGACGAAGGCGCGTTCATGCACTATGTGGAAGGCTGCACGGCCCCGACCTACAGCCGCGACAGCCTGCACTCCGGTGTGATCGAGATCGTCGTCAAGAAGAACGCGCGCTGCCGCTACACAACTATCCAGAACTGGTCGAGCAACGTCTACAACCTGGTGACGCAGCGCTCCAAGGTGTTTGCCGGTGGCTCCATGGAATGGGTCGACGCCAACCTGGGCAGCAAGGTCACGATGAAGTATCCCTCGTGTTACCTGATGGAACCCGGCGCGCACGGCGAAATCCTGTCGATCGCTTTCGCGGGCAAGGGTCAGCACCAGGACGCTGGCGGCAAGATCATCCATTTCGCGCCAAACACCAGCAGCCAGATCATCAGCAAGAGCATCTGCAAGGACGGCGGACGCAGCAGCTATCGCGGCCTGCTCAAGATCCATCCCAACGCGGTCAACTCGCGCAGCAACGTCGTCTGTGACGCCCTGCTGCTCGACGGCGGCAGCCAGTCGGATACCTATCCCTACATCGAGATCGAGGAGCAGGACGTCTCTGTCGGGCACGAAGCCTCGGTGACCAAGGTGGGCGAAGATCAGCTCTTCTACCTGATGAGTCGTGGCCTGTCCGAAGATGAAGCCAACGCGATGGTGGTGGCCGGCTTCATCGAGCCGTTCGTGAAGGAACTGCCGATGGAATACGCGGTTGAGATGAACCGCCTGATCAGGCTCCAGATGGAAGGCTCGGTCGGTTAGACCTGAAGAAACCGGTGCACAGGTCGGAGAACAGGCCTGCCTGCACGTGGACGAGTGGCGTGGCAAGAGACTGTCTGAGGAGATGTCGCTGTGACCGTAAGTGCTGCCCGAACCAGGACCCCGGCCGCGCCTGAGCTGGCGCTGGCGGATGTCGAGGGCCTGATTAAGCTGAACAATGAACCGCGCTGGCTGGCCGAGCGCCGCCGCGCAGCCTGGGAACTGTACGAATCGCTGCCCATGCCGTCCACCTCGGACGAAGCCTGGCGGCGGACTGATTACCGACGCATCCGTTGGGCGCAGGCCGGGCGCCTGCTGCTGCCGGATGGCAAGGCTGACCTGAAGGCCATCCCGGCGGCGCATTACGCGCCCCTGCTGGGTGATCGCCAGGGCGGGCTGGTGGCTTGCCTCGACTCGAGCGTGGCCGCCCGCGAGCTGGACTCCGATCTGGCTGCCAAAGGCGTGATCTTCACCGACCTGCACACGGCGGTGCGCGAGCATGGCGCGCTGGTCGAGAAGCACCTGATGACCCAGGCCGTCAAGCCTGAGGACGGCAAATTCGCGGCGCTGCATGCCGCGCTGTGGACGCATGGCATCTTTCTGTATGTGCCGCGCGGCGTGACGGTCGAACTGCCCCTGCACAGCGTGTTCTATCCTGTGTCGGCGGGGATGAGCCTCGGCCACATCCTGGTCGTGCTGGAAGACGGCGCGGACGTGACCTACATGCACGAGTATGCCTCCGCCGAAGACGAGGCGCAGGCCGCCTACGTGGGCGCGACCGAGCTTCTCGTCGGCGAGGGCGCGCGCCTGCGCTATGTCGCGCTCCAGCACTGGGCCGGGAACCTGTACGAGTTCAGCCACCAGCGTGCCCGCGTCCAGCGGGACGGCACCCTGGATTGGGTGATCGGCGCGATGGGCGGCAAGCTGGTCAAGACGTTCATGGAGCTTGACCTGGACGGCAAGGGCAGC
>CAZHMJ010000026.1:23230-28392 GCA_964533805.1 uncultured Anaerolineae bacterium
GCTCCGGCCGGATGAGCGGATTGTACTTCCCCGACGGCAGCCAGCATATGGATCACGACACCCAGCAGAATCACAACGCGCCGAATACCACCTCGGACCTGCTGTTCAAGGGCGCGCTGCTGGACAAGGCGCGTAGCGTCTGGCAGGGCATGATCGACGTCGACCCGGTGGCGCAGAAGACGGATGGCTTCCAGGCCAATCGCAACCTGCTCCTGAGCCGCGAAGCGCGGGCCGACAGCATCCCCGGCCTGGAGATCAAGGCCGACGATGTGCGCTGCACGCACGCGGCGACCGTTTCCAAGCTGGACGAGGAGCCGCTTTTCTACCTGATGAGCCGGGGCATCCCGCGCCGGGAGGCCGAGAAGCTGGCGGTCGACGGCTTTTTCGGACCGATCATGGAGCGCATCCCCTTCGAGGGCGTGCGCGAGCGGCTCCAGGCCTCGATCGAAGCCAAGCTGCTCGGCGAGTAGCGTTCACGCAGGCCAGTCTGCCCTCTCTCCCGGAACCGGGACAGAGGGCAGTTTTTCGTGCAGGGGCGTGGTACACTTGGCCGCTGGTCGGGGATTCCGGCGCGCGTGAGGATGGTGGTTGCCCGTGCAGCGAATTCAGGCGGTGTGGCAGGTCAAATGGATCAGGCATGGGGTGCTGCCGCTGCTTTTTTACGCGGTGGTGACCCTAACTGTGACGTATCCGCTGGTCACCCAGCTCGAAACTCATGCCGCGGGCGCGCCCTATGGCGACGAGTTCGAGGCGGTGCGCGGGATCTGGTGGATGCAGACGGCCCTGGCGCGGGGGATTAATCCCGCCGATCAGCCGTTGCTCGCTTATCCCGATGGCTTCTTCAGCCCGGTCCAGTGGGCCACGCCGGTGGCGCACCTGGTCGGCGTGCCGTTCGCGCTGTTCTTCCCTCCGGTGACCGCCTATAACCTCATCTTTCTGTTGAGCTTCGTGCTGACCGGCTGGACCGCCTACCTGTTCTGTTTCGAGTTGACCCGGCATCAGGGCGCGGCGCTGCTGGGCGGGCTGATCATCATGGTCTTCCCCAACCGGCTGGGCCACGCCAGCGCCGCCCACCTGGGGCTGATCACCAACTACTGGCGGATGCTGTACCTGTGGGCCTTGCTCCGGGTCTGGCGCGGGGCGGGCTGGCGGACGGCGGTGCTGGGCGGTCTGTGCCTGGGGCTGGCCCTGGCGACTGCGCTGCCGGTGCCGGTTTACGATGTCATCCCCCTGACTGTCCTGATCGTGAGCGGGCTGGCGTGGGCTTACCGCCGCCAGTGGCGACTCTGGATCGGCCGGGCGCTGCTCCTGTTCGCCGTGGGCGGGCTGCTGACCGCATTCTTTTACACGCCGATGCTGGTGGCCGCGCTACGCGGCGAGCTGGATTACCTGCAAGAGTCGGGCGTCGTGCTGTACAGCACCGATCTGCTGGCCTACATCACGCCCAGCCCATTCAACCCGGTGCTGAGCGCCGCCGGGCTGATCCCGGCCTGGGGCTGGGATGTGCTGGGTGATGCGGGGAACGAAGGCATGGCCTACCTGGGCCTCGTCGCGGCCATTCTGGCGGCGATCGCGGTCTGGAAGGTGCGCGCGGCACGGCCCTGGCTGGGGGTGGTGGCGGTCGGGATGCTGTTCGCGCTGGGGCCGGTCCTCAAGGTGGGTGACCAGGTGGTCCAGGTTCCGGTGGAGAAGGGCGAGACGACCGAGGTCGCGCTGCCCTATTTGCTGTACAGCGCCCTCCCCGGGGTGGGGATGGGCCGGACGCCGGGCCGCTTCAACGCGGTGACGGCGGTCGGACTGGCGGCGCTGGCGGCGTTTGGCTGGGCTGTGTTGAGCGCGCGGGCGGCCGGGCTGCGCCGGGCGATCTGGCAGGGTGGAGCGGTGATCGGCCTGGCTGGCCTGATCGTGGCGGAATACCTGGTCTTCTTCCCGTTCCCGACGACCCCTGTGCCGATGCCCAGCTACCTGGAGACGTTGGCGGTCCAGGCCGAGGCCGGGATCGAGCGTCCGGTGCTGAACTTGCCGGCCAGGGACTACATCACCGCCAACTGGCTGTTGTACTACCAGACGATCCACCACCAGCCGGTGATCGCCGGGCATGTCGTCCGGGTCACCCCGGCCAACCCGGCCCTGCTGCTGATGGTCAACGCGGCTGCGCGGCCGCCTGAGGAAACCGGATTCGTTGAGGGTGTCGCGCCAGCCGAGGCGGCGGCGATCCTGCGGGCGAGTGGGGCCAAGGTGGTGGTGCTCCACCGTGATTTCGATGCGGGCTACGCGATGGCGGGCTATCTGCCCCAGGTGCTGGGCGAGCCGGTCTACACCGACGATGATCTCCTGATCTTCGAGGTGCCCGAAGGCCCGGCCCCGTGGGCGGCGGCCTGCACCGCCGTGGGTGGATGGGAAGACCCCAGCGATCCCTCTGTGCGCTGGATTGGAGAGGGAATCGATGTGGCGTGTGTCGTGCCTGAAGGGGTCGGCTCGGCTCGGCTGGCCTTTGAAGCGGGCACGTGGCCTTACGATCGCGCGCTGCACATGATGCTGGAAGACCAGGCCCAGGTCTTTGCGCTGAGGTCCGATCAGTCTGGCCAGATTTGGCTGACCGACGCAGTGCCGCAAGGGGTCACATTCGTCAGCCTGCATCTGGACTCGGCGGAAGGGGAGTGCATCGCGTTCCCCGGCGAAGACGGCTGCCGCAGCGCCTGGATCACGAATCCTCGCGTGGTTGTTGATGACGAACGTCAGCCCCAGGGGATCGATTTTGGCGATAAAATGCGTCTGGTTAGGATCGATGTCACGCCACCCACTGCGGGCCAGATCGGGCTGCGCCTGTACTGGGAAGCGCTGGGCGCGGCGCGCGAGGACTATACCTTCTTCGCCCACCTGATCGATGCCGAGGGAGTGGCCGTGACCCAGGCGGACATGCCGCTGGGCGGCACGGCCAGTCCAACGTCGACCTGGTCTGAAGGCGAGTTTCGGTGGATCGATGTCGCGCTTGACCCTGAGCCTGAGACCGTGCCGCCCGGCACCTACGGGCTGTATGTCGGTCTGTATACCTACCCGGACATTACCCGTCTGCCGGTGAACGTCGACCGGCCGCATGCCCAGGATGGCTTGTTGTACGTGCAGGATGTCACGCTCCCGCCAGATGACGGCGGTTGATCACGCAGATTGGAGTCGTGAAATGGCGCTTATCCAGCCCTTGGATGTCGAACGCCTGCGGGAGGATTTCCCGCTGTTGCAGCAGGAAGCGCGGCCGGGTGTTCGGCTGGTCTACCTGGACAATGCCGCGACCAGCCAGAAACCGCGCCAGGTGCTGGCGGCGATGGATACCTACTATCGCACGACCAATGCCAACGTGCACCGTGGCATCTACCGGCTGAGCGAGGATGCGACCGAAGCCTATGAAGGCGCACGCAAGAAGGTGCGGGCCTTCATCAACGCGGTTTCGTGGCGCGAGATCGTGTTTACGCGCAACGCAACCGAGAGCATCAACCTGGTTGCCCAGACCTGGGGGCGGGCCAACCTGGGACCCAAGGACGCCATCCTGATCAGCGAGATGGAGCACCACTCCAACATCGTGTCCTGGCAGCTTCTGGCGGCGCAGACCGGCGTCAGGATCGTGGCCGTGCCGGTGCTGGACGATGGCACGCTCGATATGGAGGCCTACGCCCGCCTGCTGAGGGACGAGCCGGTCCGGCTGGTCGCGCTCGTCCATATGTCAAACGTGTTGGGGACGATCAATCCCCTGGACCAGATCGTGCCGATGGCTCACGCAGCCGGGGCGCTGGTCCTGGTCGATGGCGCGCAGAGCGTGCCGCACCTTCCGGTGGACGTTCAGGCATTGGATGTCGATTTCTTCGCCTTCAGCGGGCACAAGATGCTCGGCCCGACCGGGATCGGGGTGCTGTACGCGCGGCGGGCCTTGCTGGAGGCGATGCCGCCTTTCCTGGGCGGCGGGGACATGATCAAGCGGGTCCGGTTGAGCGGAAGCGAATGGAACGAACTGCCCTACAAGTTCGAGGCCGGGACGCCCTCCATTGCGGAAGGGATTGGTCTGGGCGCGGCAGTCGATTACCTCAGCGCGGTGGGGATGGACCGCATCCAGGCCCACGAGCACGCGGTGATTGAGTACGCGCTGGAGCGCCTGATCGAAGTGCCGGGGTTGACTGTCTACGGGCCGGATGCGTCGCGCAAGGGCGGGGTCGCGGCTTTCACCCTGCAGGGCCTGCATCCACACGATATTGCCCAGCTTCTGGATGCGGAAGGGGTGGCCATCCGGGCGGGCCATCACTGCGCCATGCCATTACACGAGCGGTTTGGCCTGCCGGCGACGGCCCGCGCCAGCTTCTACCTGTATAATACGCTGTCAGAAGTCGATAGCCTGATCGAAGCCCTGTACAAAGTCAAACAGGTCTTCACTCTGTGAGAGCGAGCGCAGCAGATGGACGATTTTTACCGAGAGATGATCGTTGACCATGGGCAGAATGTGCGCAACCAGGGCGTGCTTTCGCCTGCGGATATCGATGTCGAAGATGACAACCCTCTGTGCGGCGACCGCCTGCGTCTGACTGTTCAGCTCGGCGAGGATGGCCGGGTCAAGGCGATTGGCTGGGAGGGTGAAGGTTGTATCATCAGTCAGGCATCAGCCTCGATGCTCGGCGAGCAGATGATTGGCAAGACGGTCGAGGAACTGAAGGCCTTCAGCAAGCAGGACATCCTCGACCTGCTGGGCATCCCGCTGACCCCTGTCCGCCTGAAGTGCGCGTTGCTGTCGCTCAAGGTCCTCAAGGCTGGGGCGTACGGTGTGGCGAGCTGGTCGGACGAGGACGAGGACTAGTCGCCGAGGGGGAAGTAACGATGGGCGAATGGTTCAGCGTGACCCGGGCCGATCAGCTTGGCCCTGGCCAGCGCGAGGTTTTTGACATCGAGGGTTACTACATCGTGATCTTCAACGTGGACGGCCGCTATTACGCCGTCGAGGATCAGTGTACCCACGACGACGACCCGCTGTCCGAGGGCTATCTGGATGGTCATCAGATCGAATGCCCGCGGCATGGCGCGCGCTTCGATATTCGCACCGGCGAGGTGCTGTGCTTGCCGGCGGTCAGGCCCATCCGGCATTTCGACGTGCGGGTGGAGCATGGTGCGGTTCAGATCCTGAT
>CAZHMJ010000027.1:0-475 GCA_964533805.1 uncultured Anaerolineae bacterium
GCGCTGAGACTGCCGGCGGCCACTTTCTCAGGATCGCGGCAAACGCGATTACCGGATTATTTTCTGAAGATTCATCCAATCCCCGACCGCGCGACGCCCGATTCATCCGTGACCGATGTTTTTCCCGCGCCCCGTGTGGAGGCCGCATGCTGACCCTGCAAACGCTCCCGGCCTGGCTGGCCGCGCTGTACAGCCTGATCCATGCCTATCCCTGGGCGCGCCGGGGGTTGGGCGGGCGGCGCGACCCCGTGCTGGCGGCCGTCCTGACCGTGGCCCTCAGCGTCGGGTCGCTGGCCCTGATCATGCTGGCGCTGTCCATCGGGCAGACTCCGCCTTCGTTCGGCCTGATCCTGGCCCTGAGCCTGATCTTCGACGCGGCGGGCTGGGTGGGGGGGGGCCCCCCCCCCCCCCCCCCCCACAACGGGGGGGGGGGGGGCCAAACCCGGGCGGGGCGAAACGGGGGAGTGGGGCGCCC
>CAZHMJ010000027.1:485-27807 GCA_964533805.1 uncultured Anaerolineae bacterium
CACCCGGCGGTGCTGGCGGCGATCGCGGTCTGCGCGGCCATCATCGGCCTGACGCTGTTCAACGCCGCTTACTGGCCCTTCGTCGAAGACGACACCATGACGCTCTACGGCCCGATGGCGCTGCGTTACGCCGAGACCGGACGCTTCAGCGGCGGCGGGTTGTACGACGCCTACCCGCCCCTCGTGCCGCTGCTGATGGCCTTCCCCAACCTGGCCGGCGGCGCGCCCAACGAATACACGGCGCGCTTCGTCGTGGCCGCCCTGGCCCTGGGAACGATTGGCGCGGCCTACGCCCTGGGACGGGAGTTGGCCGGGTCGCGGGCCGGGCTGGCCGCCGCCTTCCTGACCGCGTCCGTTCCGATCGTGTCCCACTGGGCCGCGTCGGGCTACACCGACCTGCCCGCCGGGACGTACGCGACCCTGGCAACCCTGTTCGCCTGGCGGGCGTACCGCCACGCGCGCCCGGCCGATGCCTTCCTGGCCGGACTGCTGGCCGGGCTGGCCGCGCTGACCAAGAACGGCGCGCTGCTGCTGGCCGGATCGCTGCTCGGCTGGGCGATTTATACCCATTGGGCCGCGCGGGGCGCTTCTCCGGAACACGCGCCGCTGCGCGCCCGCACCGTGCTCCTGCTGGCGGGCGGCTGGCTGCTGGGCGCCGGGCTGTGGTACGCTCACACCCTGGCCGCCTACGGCACCCTGATCCCGCCCACCGGCTGGATCGACCAGGCCGACCATTCGCTGCGGGCGCTGTTCGGCCCGGCCCTGACGCCCAGCCATTTCATGCTCGACGGGCTGCTGGGCTTCGCCGGACTGGCCGCCCTGCTGGGGCGGCTGTGGCGGACGCGCTGGCGCTTCGACCCGGCGGCCGTCCTGTTGATTGGCTTCGGCGTGCCGTTCTGGCTGGTGTGGTGGGGGTGGTTCAGCTACGACCTGCGCTTCCTGCTCCTGATCTGGCCCCTGTTCGCCGTGATGGGTGGGCTGTTGATCGAGCAGGCCCTGACCTGGCTGGTCGGGGCGACCGGCCGGTCGCCCCGACCGTGGCCCACCCTTGGGCCGTGGCTGCTGGCCGGGGCGCTGATCGCGCTCAGCTTGCCCGCGGTGTGGATGAGCGTGGACAACAAGGACGACCTGCTTCGCGCCCCGCTGATGGACGACTCGGCCCGCCACCGCGTCCAGTTGGGCGCGCGCTGGGACGTGATCGGCTGGGCGCGGGCCAACCTCCCGGCGGAGACCGCGATCGTGGCCGACGATTACCGCTTCGTCTATCATCTGATGCAGGATCATCCCGGCATCAGGCACGCCGGGCTGCATGCCGAGGCTGACGTGCGCGCCTACGACGCCTGGATCGTCAGCCCAACCTACACCCTGCCCGGTTGGGCAGCCGGTCTGGAGCCAGCCTTCGAGTCCGGGGGGTATCGGGTGTACCTGTTGGAGTAAAGGCAAGCGACAGGAGGCAAGACGCAAGAAAAAGCGTCGAAGCGGCAAGCGCTTGAGCGTCGGAAAAAACGAGAGACCGCGCCAACAGGAAGGCCCGAACAAGCATCCGTAGGGCGGTTCGCGAACCGCCCTGCCTGTCACGACCGGCTGTGCCCGGCCGCGAGCCAACCATCGCCAACAACTGTAAACTGACGACTGACAACTGTTGACTGTGAACCGATCTATGTCCCAATCCCCCGAATCCCTGACCGAAGTGCCCGGCCTCGGCGCGGCGCTGCGCGCGGCATGGGAGATGCCCTGGAAGGCCCGCAACGAGATCGAGCGCCTGCTGATCTGGCCGCTGGCCCGGCTGAGCTTCGCCCTGGCCGGATTGCGCTGGGGGCGCGGCTGGCGGTTGTACGGCCTGCCGATCCTGCAAATCCACCGCCGCGCCAGCGTGACCCTGGGCGACGGGCTGAGCCTGCGCTCCACCCGGCGCAGCAACCCCCTCGCCCCGAATCATCCGGTCGTGATCAGCGTCCGGCGGCCCGGCGCGCGCCTGTCCATCGGAGCCGGCTTCGGCATGACCGGCGGCATGATCGTCGCCGAGGAGTCGATCACCATCGGCGACCGGGTCGCGGTCGGAGCCAACACGGGCATCGTCGATACCGACTTTCACCCGCTCGACCCCGACGAGCGCCGGGCCAACATGCTGGCCGGGGCCACCCGCCCGATCGTGATCGAGGACGATGTGTTCATCGGGATGGGCTGCCTGATCCTGAAGGGGGCGCGCATCGGCGCGGGCAGCGTGATCGGCGCGGGCAGCGTCGTGACCGGGACGATCCCGCCCGGCGTGATTGCCGCCGGCAACCCCGCCCGCGTGATCCGCCGCCTCAAGCCGGAGCCGGGCCAGCTTCGAGAGGTGTAGAGCCAGGGCAACAGGTCGTCGAAACCGGAGAAAAGCAAAACTTGAACCGCGGAGGCGCGGAGAACGCAGAGAAAAACAAAGCTGCTCAGGTCATAGCGGCGCGGCCAGCCGCGACGCCGTCCCTTGGCGGCGGGTGAGGGAGGCCTTGAAAGAGACGCCGTCGTCGCGGGCGACGCCGCTACGAAAGCGCTCCCCCGCCCGGCAACTTTCCGGCGCGGCATCCGTAATAACAGTGAGACCACCGGCGAACCCGCCGCAGCGGCGCGATCGCCGGTGGTCGTCTGTTGGTTTTGACTGAGGATTCCAGACGTGACAGCTTCCACTTCCCTTCTCGACCTGACCCGCGTGCTGGACGGCGGGCTGATTCTGCGCCGGGCTACCCAGTACGATATCGAACGCCTGGCCGAGTTCAACGTGCGCATTCACGGGGAAGCGCGCCTGGCCGGGTCCGTCCGCGACCTGATGTCCGGCGCGCACCCGGTCTGCCGCGCCGGGGACTTCCTGCTGGTGGAAGACCCGGCCAATAACCACGCCCTCGCCGCCAGTCTGTGCCTGATCGGCCAGATGTGGCGCTACGACGACATCCCCTTCGCCGTCGGCCAGCCGGAACTGGTCGGCACCGATCCGGCCTACCGCAACCGGGGCCTGATGCGCATCCTGTTCGAGGCCGTGCACGCCCTGAGCGCCGCCCACGGCGACCGCGTCCAGGCCATCACCGGCATCCCCTGGATCTACCGCCAGGTCGGGTACGAATACGCGCTCGACCTGGGCGGCTCCCGCCAGATGGACCTCGGCCGCGTTCCTGCGCTGGCGGAAGGCGCGGCGGAACCTTTCCGCGTGCGACCGGCCGGAGAAGCCGATCTGCCGGCCCTGATCGCCCTGCACGAGACAGGCAGCGCCCACTATCCCATCCGCAACAGCCTGAGCCTGGACGACTGGCGCTACGACCTGTCCGGACGCAGCCCTGACGCCTACTACAGCGCGCGCCTCAGCCTGATCGAGACACCAGAGGGGCGGCCCGCCGGCTACTGCCGCATCCTGGGCCGGATTGAGGAAGGCGCCCTGATGGTCGAGGAGGTCTGGACGGCCCCCGGCGTGGCCCTGCCGGCCATGCTGCCCAGCCTGCTGCGCGCCCTCAAGCAGGATGCCCAGGCGGCCGGGGCCGTGGGGCTGCACTTCTGGCTGGGGCGCGACCACCTGCTGTATCACGCCCTGGACCGGCTGCTTTCGCCCCTGCGCCCGCCGTATGCCTTCTTCCTGCGCGTGCCGGACCTGGCCGGGTTCGTGCGCGTGGTGGCCCCGGCCCTGGAACGGCGGCTGGCCCGCGGCCCGCTGGCCGGGACTTCGGGCGCGCTGCGCCTGAACTTCTACACGGACGGGCTGGCCCTGACCCTGGCCGGCGGCCGGATCACGGCCGTCGAAGCCCTGGACGGCTGCGTGGCCGAGGGCCAGCATGACGCCGCCTTCCCGCCGGGCGTGTTCCTGAAGCTGCTGTTCGGCTACAAGCCGCTGGCCGCCCTGCGCGAAGCCTACCCGGACTGTCTGGCCTCGGACGAGGCCGCGCTGCTGCTGGACGCGCTCTTCCCCGCCGCGCCGTCCTACATCCTGCCGAGGATGTGAGAGGCGGTGGGTGGTTCTTGGTGAGTAGTTGTTGGTGAAGGCGGGGCCGCGTGGCCGCGGGATGCTCCAAGCATCCCGCTGGAGGACTGGAAGCCCGCTAAAGGGGCTAAAAACGCTTGCAGCCCCTTCAGCGGGCTTGTTTCCCTCAGCGCCAGAGTCTCATCCTGCCAGGGTTCTGAGCCTGCCGCGCGCAAACGCCCGACTCCGCCTCTCCGGATCGCCCAACCGCCCGCCCCGGCGTATAATCGCCTGCACCAATCACCACGAACCAAAAACCACCTACCCGGAGGGAACCCCATGCCCCACCTGATCACCACCCTGGGACCGAAACCATCCGCCGAGTTGGGCCTGATCCTGCCCCACGAGCATGTCTTCGTCGACCTGCGCACCTGGGATCAGCCCGGTTACGCCCAGGCCGAGGCGGCCGAGGTCGTGGCCCTGATGGCCCCGCAGATCGAGGCGGCCCGCGCGGCGGGCGTGACCGCGATCGTCGAGTGCAGCACGGTCGGAGTCGGGCGGCGAGCCGATCTCGACCGGGCCGTCTCCGAGGCGACCGGCTTCCCCGTGGTCGTGCCGACCGGCGTCTACCGCGAGCCGTGGATACCGGCGTGGGTTCACGCCGCCAGCGAGGACGCGCTCTACGAGTGGATGCTGGGCGAACTGACCGGGCAGATCGAAACGTCCGGCGTGCAGGCGGACTGGATCAAGCTCAGCGCCGGGGACGACGGGATCACCCCGTGCGAGATCAAAATCCTGCGGGCGGCGGTCCGCGCCAGCCAGGCGACCGGAGCCGTGATCGGCAGCCACACGATCAGGGGCCGCGTGGTGCGCGACCAGCTCGACATCCTCGAATCGCTGGGCGGCGATCCGGGGCGCTTCATCTGGATTCACACCCAGGCCGAGCCGGACACGGCCCTGCACCTGGAGATGGCCCGCCGGGGCGCGTGGCTGGAGTTCGACGCGCTGGGCAGCGCGTGGACGGACGACGATACCCAGGCCGCGTACCTGAGCCACGCTCTGGAGGCCGGGCTGGAAAACCAGGTCTTGCTCAGCCACGACCGGGGCTGGTATGATCCGGCCCAGCCCGGCGGCGGCACGCCCAAACCCTACACCCACCTCAGCGCGGTTTTCCTGCCCCGCCTGCGCGCGGCCGGTCTGGACGAAGCCACGCTCACCACGCTGACGCACACGAATCCATTCCGGGCATTTGCGAGATGAAAAGCGCTGTTAGCTTTTAGCTGTTAGCTGTTAGCTTTTAGCTAAAAGCCAAAAGCTAAGAGCCAAGAGCCGCTTTCAGGAGTCCCTGTCATGTTCCCTGTGTTGCTCCAGGGTGTCAGCATCGGCTTCGCGGCCGGGATGACGCCCGGCCCGCTGCAAGCCTTCCTGCTCACCCAGACCCTGACCCACGGCTGGCGGCGCGCGATGTGGATCGTGCTCTCGCCGCTGATCAGCGACGGCCCGATCGTGGCCCTGATCCTGCTGGTGCTGCAAACGGCCAGCGACAGCCTGCTGCGCGTGGTCGGGCTGGTCGGCGGCGCGTTCGTGCTGTATCTGGCCTGGGGGCTGTGGGGACAAATCCGGCGCGGCGAGATCGGCGCGCCCGCCGCAGGCGAGACCCCGGAAGCGCGAACGCCCTGGGCGGCCCTGCGCAAGGCGATCGTGATCAACGCGATGGGGCCGGGGCCGTGGCTGTTCTGGAGCACGGTCATGGGGCCGCTGGTCGTCTCGTCGTGGCGCGATTCCCCGGCCCACGGGATCGCGGTCGTGGTCGGGTTCTACGGCGTCTTCCTGCTGACAATGGCCGTCCAGGTGATCCTGTTCCACCAGGCGCGGCGGTTGGGGCCGAAGGCGATCCGGGTCGGGCTGTGGATCGGGCTGGCGGCGATGATCCTGTTCGCGCTGTCGCTGTGGCGCGATGCGCTCCTGGGCTGAAAGAAAGGCAATTTTGAATGTTGAATTTTGAATTTTGAATTGAAAGGCAGAGATCGCTGAGGGTGATTGACGCACGCCCGACACGGCCTCGCGCCCAACTCCAATTCAACATTCAAAACTCAAAAGTCAACATTGTCTTGCTGTGGATCGGACTGGCGGCGATGATCCTGTTCGCGCTGTCGCTGTGGCGCGGTGCGCTCCTGGGCTGAAAGAAAGGCAATTTTGAATGTTGAATGTTGAATTTTGAATTGAAAGACGGAGACAGCGCTGAGGGTGATTGACGTGCGCCCAACACGGCCTCGCGCCCACCCTCAATTCAACATTCAAAACTCAAAATTCAACATTGTTTGTGTGGGGTTTGTCCCACACGGGCGGTGGCTACTATAATGAGGGTGATCGGCGCAGGAGAGCGAAGCGGATGGAGATCACCGGTCACTACAGCCACCACGCCCGCCGGGCCATGCTCCAGGCGCGCGCCTGCGCGCAGCAGCAGCGCCATGCCCGGCTGGATACCGGCCATCTGCTCGTCGGAATTCTGCGCGCGGAGGGCAGCCTCGGCCAGCGCGTCCTGCGCGAATTGGCGCTGAATCCGGAAGATGCCGAGCACCGCCTGGCCAAACAACACCCCCACGCGCGCCAGCTTCCCGCCGACCTGCCCTTCAGTGACGCCCTGCAAGACACCCTGCGCTTCGCGGCGGAAGAATCGCACCTGCTCGGCCACCATTACATCGGCACGGAACATCTGCTTTTGGGGCTGGTCCGCAGCGGCGGGGGCAGCGCCCGGCCGATCCTGCACGCCAGCGCCATCAGCCTGGACCAGATCCGCCGCCAGGTGCGGCGCGTCTGGCAGGAAGGCCAGACCGAGATCGGGCTGGAGAAGGGCCTGCGCCTGGCCCGCCTGAGCGAGCTGTCGCGCCGCGTCCTGAGCCGGGCCAATATGATCGCCGACGACTACGACCAGCACCCGGTCGACCTGATGCACCTGCTGCTGGCCCTGGCCCAGGAGAAGCGCAGCCCGGTCGCGCTGACCCTGCACCGCTGCGGCCTGAACCTGACCGCCCTGCAAGACGCCCTGCGCCGCCCGCACCTCTCGACCGCCACCCACCTCGAAGAGGTGCTCGACGAGGCGGTCTTCTATGCCGAGCAGATGGGCAGCCACTACACCGGCACCGATCACATCATCATGGCCCTGGCCCGCCACGAGCGCGGGATGTGGCTGCTGCTCAAGTTCCGGGTGGATGTCGAGCGCCTTCAGCGCGAAGTGACCCAACTGCTCCATCCCCGACACTGACCGCCCTCGTTGCCCCACACACGCAAAAACGCGGTCCCGGTGGAACCGCGTTCACGTTGATTCTGAGTCTCACCCCTGCCAGGTGTCTCACCCCTGCCAGGTTTGATCCTGCGGGGGCACCGGCGGGCCGGAAGCCGGGCGGGCCGGAGGCCGGTTGCCGAAGCGCCGCCAGTAGATCAGCAGGCCCACGATCGCCAGCAGGACCATGATGAACGCCGCGCCGACCACGGCCAGCGCGATACGCAGCACGGTATCCGAGCCGAGCAAATTGCCCGCCGCCGCGCGGGTCGGGGCCGCGGTCGGCAGCGCGCCCGGCGTCGCGCCGAACAGCACCTGGGCGGGGGTCAACTGCCCGGCGGCCAGCGTCACGGAAACGCTGTCGCTCCCGGTCGGGGTGACGGTCGCCCCGGCAAAGGCGACGATGTACGTCCCGGCCGCCAGCCCTTCGAAGCAGTGCGGCTCGTTCTGGCCGGTGGTGACGTAGGTCGCCACGACGATCGACTGCTCGTTGAGCAGGCTCACCACCACGTCGGCCAGCAATGGCTCCATCGCCTCGCGCGCGCCGTTATGATTGGCATCGTTGAAAGCGGCAGCGCAGACCCGGCCGCCGGGGTCCTGCGCGCTCACGGCCGGAGCGCCGATCGCCAGCGCGATCGCAACCAGCAGCGCCAGCCCAAGCCCAGGCAGGCGCAGCCGCTGGGGAATAATCCATTGAAAACGCATCATGATATCCTCGAACGTCTGGGCGTCGCCGCCCGGGTTCACCCACCTGGGGCGTTAGCCAAAGCGCAGCGCATTATACCCTGCCCCAACCGCCCCGGCAACGCGACGTCGAATCGATCGGGCAGGACGTAGGGCAAACGTATGCCAGACGCCGGGGCGAATCCGGCGGGGAAAGTTACGATCAATTAAGGAATTGATAGGCCGCAGGCTTGGCGCAGGGTTGATTGACGCAGGCTGATAGGCGTGCTACAGTTAACCCATCGACCGCCGATCATCTTCCCTTTTATCGCGGGGCGTTATCCGGCATGTGGCAGGCCAGCCTGTATTTCTGGCCAGGCCATCGTTATTCAGGTGAAGTGGGCATCCGGTTATCCTGAACGTTCATTCGCTATTTGTTTTTATGGTTGTGCCGCGCCCGGCCGTTTTTACTGGGATGCGCTCATCCGGCGTCCTTCATCCCCCGCCGGGTGGCCCGCTACGCCGGCGCGGACAGGGAGATTATTACACAATGAGCACTGAATTCATCCTCCGGCTGATCGGCATGGCCGTCTTCGGCATCCTGGGCGCGCGCCTGGGGGCCGATGCCAGTGTCCCCCTCCAGCTCCCCCCAGAAGCGACCGGGCTGATCTTCTCCCTGGTCGGCACCCTGATCGGGCTGATCGTCACCCCCTTCATCACCACGCGCCCGGCCCGGCTCGCGCAGCGCTTTCTGCTCTCCGCGCCCACCCAGACCGTGGTCATGGCCTTCGTGGGGCTGGTGATGGGCCTCCTGCCCGCCGCCCTGCTGGCCTATCCGCTCTCGTTGCTGCCGGATCCATTTGGCCCTCTGATGCCGGCCGTGGTCGCCATCATGGCCGGATACCTGGGCATGACCCTGCTGGCCGTGCGCGCCGATGACGTGATCGACCTGCTGGAGGACCTGCTGCGCGGCGACCGGCGTTCGGCCGACGCCGGCGCCCTGCCCCGCACGATCCTGCTCGACACGAGCGTGATCATCGACGGGCGGATCAAGGACATCGCCGAGGCCGGCTTCCTGAACTGGACGCTGCTCGTGCCGCGCTTCGTGCTGGAGGAGCTTCAGCACATCGCCGACTCGCCGGACATGCTGCGCCGCAACCGGGGCAAGCGCGGGCTGGAAATCCTGCGCGACCTGAAGCGGATGGACTTCCCGGTGGTGGAGATCATCGACGACGACGTGCCGGACGTGGTCGAGGTCGATCACAAGCTGGTCATGCTGGGCCGCCAGCTTGAAGCGCCGATCATGACCAACGACTTCAACCTGAACCAGATCGCCAAGCTCCAGGGCGTGCTCGTCCTGAACATCAACATGCTGGCCAACGCCGTCCGGGCCGAATACATCCCCGGCGAGATCATCACCCTCAAGATCATCCAGGAGGGCAAGGAGCCGGATCAGGGCGTGGGCTACCTGCAGGATGGCACGATGGTCGTGGTCGAAAACGGGCGGCGCTTCCTGGATCGCACGATCCGGGTGGAGATCACGCGCCTGATCAGCCGCGAAGCCGGCAAGATGTACTTCGCCCGCCCGGAGGAATGAGGCGACCAGGGAGGTTGTTTGCCATGTCCACGCCCCCCATCCAGACTCAGATCGATCTGCCGATGGAAGCACTTGTGGGATTTTGCCAGCGCTGGCAGATCAGCGAGCTGGCCCTGTTTGGCTCCGTCTTGCGCGCCGATTTCCGGCCTGACAGTGACATCGATCTGCTCGTCACGTATGCCCCTCAAGCCCACCGCTCGCTGGATGCCCAAATCCAGATGCAGGCTGAGATCGAGGCTATCCTGGGCCGGCGAGTCGATCTGGTCAACCGCAAAGCCGTGGAATGCAGCCCCAATTACCTCCGCCGCCGGAACATCCTCGACACCGCAAGGACGATCTATGCCGCGTGACGAGGTCAAAATCCGCACAAAAAGGAGCGTTTCTCGTGAGCAATTCGAAGAACAACCCTAATGCCTCCCGGATGGGCATCGGGATGGCGCTTGGCATCGCCATCGGCATCGGGCTGGGACTGGCGATGAACAATATTGGCGCTGGGGTCGCCATTGGCGTCGCCCTCGGTGCCGCGTTCGGCGCCAGCCAGCGCAACAAAGGCAAATGACTCCTGCCCCGGTCGGATCGCTCCCCTGAAACCACCGGAAGCAGACAATCCGCCACCCAACACCCAATCTCTGGGAGACTGCCCCGCGCCAGACGGGTCTAGCCTGGTCGTGGAAAACTTGGCGGGAAGACCCGCCATTTGACCACACGACGAGGAGACAGACCTGTGAGTAACCCCAACCGCACCACCCCCGACGCCGCCCAGGCTGGCTCAGGCATCGCGGTCGGCCTGGCGATCGGAGTCGCGCTGGGCGCGGCCTTGAACAACATCGCTCTGGGCATCGCCCTCGGCGTGGCGATCGGATACGCGCCCGGCCAGAAGAAAAAAGGCGAGTAACCTCCAATCAGGCCAGCATCACGCCGGCTGTGTTCGCCCGGCGGGTCTAGCGCCCATCCCGCGCCGCCTCCACCAGGCGGGTCATGTGATCGTAGTGCGACCCCTTCCAGAAGATCTGGCCGCAGCCCGCGCAGCGCTTGAACTCGTCATACGCCTCGCGCGTGTGGGCGGGCAGTTCCTCGTAGATCGCGGCCTTGTCCACCGGCTCCAGCCGCCCATTGCAGCGCAGGCAGCGCGTGAACGGCGCGATCCGGTCGAACAGGTCGAAGCGGCGCAGCACGTCCTGAAGCTGCTGGCGCGAATTCGTGCTGCGCGGGCAGAAGCCGTGCGTGACCATGCCGCGCTTGAGCAGCCCCCGGTCGCGGGTGAGCAGGATGCGCCTCTCGTCGCGGGCGATGCGCGCCAGATTGGCGTCGTCGTAGTCCTCCGGGAAAAGCGCGTCAAAGCCCAGCAGGCGCAGGTAGGACGCCAGCTTGCCCAGGTGCACGTCCAACACGAAGCGGAAATCCTCCGGCGGCGCAGGCCGCACGCGCGAGACAGCCGCCGTGTCCAGCGTGTAGAACACGGGGTAGACGCCGATCCGGTCGCCATCCTGGACGATCGCCTCGAACCCGGTCGACTCGCCGTTGACCAGGATCAGGTCAATCTCGGTGTGCGGCACGCCTAGCGATTCGATCATGTCCTTGATCGAGACGCGCCCGGCGAACTCGTGCTCGAATTCGATCTGGCGGCGGGAATAGGGTAAAAAGTCGTTGAGGCTGGCGTAAAAGCGGAAGGTCGCGCGCGGCATGGGATCGCTCCTGTAACGTGCGCTCCATTGTAGCAAATGCCCTCGAACCGCCAAGCCACGCGCGATGTAGCCGGTGACCTCGCCCCAGTCTGGGATGTCCCCTCCAGGCTCGAACCTGATTCAGTGTCCCTAACGCGAAAACAGGCGATAATGGAAGCGTGGGCCTGCGTTCGAGTGCAGCCCCGGTCTGTGCGGTCCCCTCCCAAGAGGAGCCATTCGATGACAACTCCCGATGAACTAATCACCCTCAGCGCGGCGGAGATCGCGCGCCGCATCCGCGCCCGCCAGGTGAGCGTCAGCGATGTTGTCGACGCCCACATCCGGCGCATCCAGACGGTTAACCCGCGCCTCAACGCGGTCGTCACGCCCAACTTCGAGCAGGCCCGCGCCGAAGCCCGCGCCGCCGACGAGCGCCTGGCCCATGAGGGCGACTCTGATCTGCCGCCACTGTTCGGCGTGCCGGTCACGATCAAGGACTGCTTCCCGGTGGAAGGGCTGCGCTGCACGGCCGGGTCGTGGTTCCTGCGCAACAGCATCGCCAGCCAGGACGCGGCCGCCGTGCGCCGCCTGCGCGAAGCCGGGGCGATCATCCTGGGCAAGACGAACCTGCCCGACATGTGTTGGATGATCGAGACGGAAAACCCGGTCTTTGGCCGGACCAACAACCCGCGCGATCCGCGCCGCACGGCCGGCGGCAGCAGCGGCGGCGAAGGCGCGATCATCGCGGCGGGCGGCTCGCCGCTGGGCCTGGGCAGCGACGTGGCCGGCAGCGTGCGCGTCCCGGCCGCGGCGACCGGGATCGTCAGCCTCAAGCCGAGCGCGGGGCGCATCTCGACCGGCGGCCACCTGCCCGACCTGGAGTCAGACACCCCCGGCTGGAACACCGCCGGGCCGCTGGCCCGCCGCGTGGAAGACCTGGCCCTGGCCCTGGAAGTGCTCTCCGAGACGCCGGTGATGGATTACCGCGAGGTTTCGCTGGCGGGTCGCCGTCTGGTGCCCTATGCTCTGTTCGGCAGCCGCCAGCAGATGCGCCAGACCGTGGAGAAAGCGGCCGGGGCGCTGGAACGGGCCGGCATGCACCGGGGCGCGAACGTGCGCCTGCCGGTCGTCCCGACCGTGCTGGCCTACGCCAGCCTGATGGGCCGCCGGGTCTATCCGGCCGCATACCGGGCGCTGGGCGGCGGGCGGGCCTACGACACCCGCGCCGAGATTCAGGCCAGTCTGCGCGGTCGGGGCCGGATCAACCCGCAAATCCTGGCCTTCATGGCCCTCACCGATTGGCCCCTACGCCTGCTGCCGCCGCTGGGCTTCGACGAACGATACCTGGCCCGCCAGCGGGAGCGCTTCCTGACGATGATGGGCGACGGAGGCCTGATCGTGACCAACGTGCTGCGCGGCGCGGCCCCCCATCACGGCTGGGGTTGGCGCATGGCCGCGCTGCCCATCGCCAACACGATGATCTACAATGCCCTGGGATTCCCGTCGGTCGTGGTCCCGGTCGGCTGGACGGGCCGCCGCCTGCCGCTGGCGGTCCAGGTCGTCGCCCGGCCCGGTGAGGACGAGGTCGCGTTGGCGGCGGCCGCGGCGCTGGAGCGCGCCTTTGGCGGCTGGCGGCTGGCAATGATCTGAGAAACAGAGACCGGAGGCCTGAGACCGGGAGACCGGAGAAAAACAGGGGCGAGGACGCCTGGATCAGACCGGCCGCTAACGAAACTTCGACCGGGGAACCTGGTATGCCTGGCTCGATCAGGAGGCGGGAGGCGGGGCACTCGCCGGTGCGGTGGCTTCCCGGTCATCTACCGCGTGCAGGGTGAACCAGAAGGTCGCGCCTTCGCCCGGCCGGCCGGTACTCTCGACGCCCACCTGACCGCCCAGCCGCTCCACGATCCGGCGCACGATCGCCAGCCCCAGCCCGTAGCCGTCTTCCCTGGTGTGGAGGCGCACGCCCTCCTTGAAGAGCCTGCCCTGGTGGGCGGGCTTGACGCCATCGCCGTTGTCGCGCACCCAGTAGCGCACCTGGGACTCTTCCCTGGCCGCCCCGACCTCGATATGCGGCGGCAGCCCGCCATACTTGATCGCGTTGGACAGGTAATTGACCCACACTTCTTCCAGCCAGGCCGCGTTGCCCAGCGCGGGGGGCAGTGGCGTAGTCAGGAGGACTTCGGCCTCCTGATTGGCGATGATCACGCTCAGGCGCTTGCGGGCTTCCTCGAAGACGCGGGCCATCGCCACCACCTGCTGAGTGTCGTCCTCGCGCTGCTGGGTGGAGAGAAGCAGCAGTTCCTCCACGATCTGCTCCATCTTGACCCCGCTCTGCCGGATCAGCTCGACCTGCTCGCGGTAGACTTCATCCAGTTGCGGGCCGAGTTCCTCGACCAGCATCTCGCTGAAGCCGGTGACAATGCTGAGCGGGTTGCGCAGGTCGTGAGCGACCGTGTGGGCGTAGGCGTCCAGGTCGCGGATATGCTGCTCGTGCTGGGTAACCTGATGCTGCAGGATGCGGTTCTGCTGGCGCTCGCTCTCGGCCTCGATCCGGGCCAGCTCCAGGTCATGCAGCACCTGAAGGCCCTTCAGACGCTGGTCGGCCCGGATGCTCAAAAGCTGCTTCTGAAGCTGGAAAAAAGTGCGGTGATGCTCCAGCGCCCGGTCCAGATCGCCGCGCTGCTCGTACAGGGACGAAAGCTGTTCATGCACCAGCGACAGCTCGCGCGGGCTGGACTGCTGCCCGGCCAGGCGCAGCGCCTCCTGAAGGGTCGCCAGCGCCGCGTCCAGATCGCCCCGCTGCCGGTAGACCTGGGCCAGCCCGCGCAGGTTCGAGCAGGCGTAGTTGTTGTTTTGGATCGCCTGACTGACGGTCAGCCCTTCCTGGAAGCAGGCCAGGGCCAGATCGTAATCGCCCAGCGCGAGCCGGATATCCCCCACGCTCGGCAAAATGTAGGCCAGCATATAGGTGCCATGCTGGTCGCGGGCCAGCGCCAGCGCGCGCTCGCAGTACTCCAGGGCCTCGGCCGGCCGGTCCTGGCTGAACAGGGTGTACCCGATGTTGTTGTAGGTGTCCAGCTCGTCGAGCGCGTTGTGATGCTGGCGAGCCTGGTCCAGCGCCTGCTCGAAAAACGAAAGCGCCTTGTCCCAATCCTCCAGGTAGGCATAGGCGATCCCGATCGTGTTGTACACATCCCCCCGGTCGAGGTCGGGCAGCAGGTGCTCGTAAGTCGACAGAGCATGCAGCCCGGCCTTGAGCGTATCGCCATAGTTGTCCATGTTGAGGTGCGCGGCCGCCAGGGCCAACAGCGAGCGGGCCTGGCCCTCCACCTCCCCCAGGGTCTCGAAGAGTTCCAGGGCGCGCCCGGCCTGCTGCACGGCCTCGTCACAGCGCGACATCAGGGCCAGGGCGTAGGCCTGCGTGTACAGACTGGCCGCGTAGGCCGGCACGTCGCTGGCGTTCTGGGCTTCGCGCAGCGTGGCCCGGGTGATCTCGATCACCCGTTCGGGGGCCTCCAGACGGGTCTTCCAGGCATGTTCGATCCGGGCGCGCAGTTCAGTCATTGCTCATCAACTCTTGCTTCCAGATGGCTCCAACCCCTCAAGCCGGGCTGCCCACGAATTCCGGCGCAACCCCATGCAGGGTGAAAAAGAAAGTCGTGCCCTCGCCGGGGAGAGCCGAACTGGTCACGCCGACCTGCCCGCCAAGCCGCTCGACGATGCGGCGCACGACCGACAGCCCCTGTCCGCGCTGCGCGTCCGGCCCGCACGTGCAGTTCTCCTCGGAGAAAATCTGGCGCATCTGGCCGGGCAGGACGCTCGCGCCAAAATCGCGCACCTGGTAGCGGACGCGCCCTTCGTCCAGGACCTCGGCCCCGACCTCGATCCGGGGCTGCGCCCCGCCGCGCTGAATCGCGTTGGACAGATAGTTGACCCAGACTTCTTCCAGCCAGGCTGGATAACCCCGCGCCGCGGGCAGCGGCGTCACCACGTCGATCCGGGCGCCGTAGCGGGCGACCAACCCGGCCACCCGGCCCCAGGCCTCGTCGAAGATCGCGTCCATCTCGACCGATTGCAGCAGGTCTTCCTGCGGCAGGTCCGTCGCCAGGAGCAGCAGCCCCTCCACGATCTGTTCCATCTTGCAGCCGGTCTGGTAGATCAGGTCCAGGGCCTCGCGATGGACGTCGGTGAGCTGGTCCCCGATCTCGTCGCGCAGCATGCCGCCAAAACCGGTCACGATGCTGATCGGGTTGCGCAGGTCGTGGGCGACGGTATGGGCGTAAGCGTCCAGGTCGCGCATATGGCGTTCGTACTGGCCCAACTGGCGCTGGAGGGCGCGGTTCTTCTGGCGCTCATCCTCGGCCTCCAGGCTGGTCTGCTCCAGGTCGCGCAGGACCTGGATTCCCTTGAGGCACTGGTCGGCCTGGACATCCAGCAAACGGCGCTGGAGCTGGTGATAGCTGCGGAAATGGGCCAGCGCCGGCGCGTAGTCCCGCCGGGCCTCGCACGCGCGGGCCGCCGCCTCGTGCACCAGGGACATCTCGTACAGGTTGGGCCGCGCTTCGAGCAGCGCCTGGGCCTTGTTCAGGTAACTCAGGGCCGCCTCGTATTCGCCGCACTGCTGGCTGATATCGGCCAGCCCGCGCAAGTTGGCGCAGGCATACACCGGCTGGTTGAGGCGCTGGCTGACGGCCAGCCCTTCCTCAAAACAGGCCGCCGCGCGGGCCAGGTCCTCCTGGGCGCTGTAGATCTCGCCCAGGCTGTGGATCGTGTAGGCAATGGCATACGGCGCGCCAAGCTGGCGGGCCAGCGCCAGGCCATACTCACAGTACCGCGCCGCCGCGCCGATCTCGCCCTGCCGGGCCAGGGTATACCCAAGGCTGTTGGCGTTGTCCATCTCGGCGGCCAGGTGCCCGTGCGCGCGGGCTTCTTCCAGGGCCTGCTCGAAGAACCCGATCGCCTGGTCCGGATCGCCCAGGTAGAAGTAGGCGATTCCGGCGCTGCCAAGCAGTTCCGCCCGGCCATAGGCCGGCAGGCGGCGGTCGCAGATCGCCAGGGCCTCGAACGTCCGGCCGAGCGCTTCGCCGTACTCGTCGGCCAGGAGGTGGAGGCGGGCCATGATCCCCAGGCTGTCGACCAACCCGACCTGATGCCCCAGTTCCCGATAGATTGCCTGCGCGCGCTGGATGCGCGCCAGGGCCGGGCCGTGCTCGGCCTGCATCACGCCCGCGTGCGCCAGGCTGCGCAGGCTGTGCGCGATCGCCAGCCGGTCGTCCAGGGCTTCCGCCTCGGCCAGCGTGGCGAGACTGATCGCCCGCATTTCCCTGGCGTCGATATCGCGCAACGCCCAGGCCGCTTCAACCCGCCTGCTCAATTGATCGTGAGTTGCGACCACCGATAGCTTCCTTGTCCACTGTGACTCGATTGGTCTACGACCCCATCCGTGTTTAGCATACCACAATTGTACAATTGAGACAATATTGTAACTACGATCTTTCACAATTTTTTCGTTATTAAAACAGAGAGAGGAATCGCCGGCGCATCGTCCCGGCACGGCGCGGACAGGTCGTCAACAGGATGATTCTGTAGGGAAAACAACCGGCCAGTGGGCCGGATCAAGGCGTTGAGCGCCGGCTGGCCGGTCGCCTTGACCGGCCAGCCAAATCATTAACTCAAAATTAAGGATTTAGAATATCCCATCATCTGCCCGCGCAGGAGACAAAAAAAGCCCGCCTTCTGAGGAGCGGGCCTTTTTTATTGCCGGGTTTGGGGTCCGGCAGAAGGAGAAAGCGAGATTAGCTGCACACCGGCCTGGTCTCGCCGGTGACGCGGGCGCTGGCCGGCTGCGACTTCACCGCCGGGCGAAAAACCCGGAACAGGGCCAGCAGACGGTTGGGCCGGACTTCTTGCGGAGCCGGCGCGGCGTCCTTATCCGGCGCGATCTGTTCCGCCAGGACGTTCAGCAGGTTGCGGTTCTCCGGATCGAAAAGGGCGTTCCCTGGTAACATGGCTCACTCTCCCGTGGGTGTTTGAACTGTCTCCAGTCTACGCCCCAACCGGGAGGACCATCACCTGCCAAAGGATAGGCGCGGCGGTTGGTTTTGGGCTTCCCAACCGCGTCAGCGCACCCAGCGCGTCAGCGCACCAGCCGCCATTCGCGAGCGGAGGCCACGGCCTGGGTCCGGCTGCGCACGCCGAGCTTGGAATAAATCTGGCTGAGGTACCACTTGACCGTGCCGGTCGAGAGGAACAGCTTGCCGGCGATCTCGCGGTTGCCGAGGCCATCCGCGACGAGCTGCAAAATCTCCAGCTCGCGCTCGGTCAACAGCCCGGATTCGGGTGGGCCGGAGGCCGCTGCCTGGGCCTCGCCGGGCGGATTATGGCTCAGGTCGGCCAGCAGGGCCTTGGCCGCCGGGATCAGTTCGATCCGCTCGCTGCGCCGCCGGGCTTCGTCCAGCAGCGTGGGGGGCGCGCCGTACAGGATGAAGGTGTTGATGAAGCTGTCCTCCGGCCGATCCAGGACGTAGCGCAGCGCGATCGCGATGCCCTGCACGGTGCGTTCCTCGTCGCCCATGGCATGCAACGCGCGGGCCAGGCCCACCACGGCGCGGGTGATGTACTGCGGCAGGAGGCTCTCCACGCTGATCGTCAAGGCCTGCAAATACGCCTGGAACGCGGCCGCGGCGTTGCCCTGGTTGAACTGCCCGGTGCCGATCGCCTCCAGGCTCATCGCCGCCGCCCAGCGAATCCCGATCTCCCGGCACAGCGCCAGCCCTTCCTGCGCCAGCGCGATCATGCGCTCGTCCTCGCCGCTGTTCCACAACTGGTTGGCCATCGAGGCCAGGCTGATCGCCACCCCCCACTGGCTGCCCAGCGCGCGGAAGATGGCGTAGCTCTCCTCCTGGTAGGCGCGCTGCTGCTCGTCCGTCAGGGCGATGAACTCCATCCAGTTCATGGTGTAGGCCGCGAACCAGCGGTCGCCGATGGCGCGGAAGATCGCCAGGGCGGCCTCGAATTTCTCCAGCGCGGCGGGGATGTCCTCGGTGTGCAGGACCTTGATCGCGCCCAGGGCGAAGAGCGCGACGGCGATATCCGGCCGCGAGTCGGTGCGCTCCCCCAGGGCCAGGCTGGCTTCCGCCAGGGCCTGCGCCCGCTCGAAGTCGGACAGGCTGAAGCGCATCCAGGCCTGGCTGATCAGGAGTTGGGCGCGGATCAGGGCCTCTTCCCGCCGGTCGTCGTCCAGTTCCATGACCTCCAGGGCCAGGCCGAAGGCCCCGTCGCCCTCGCTGTACCAGCCGCGCGTGTCGTAGAAGAACCACAGGCTGCGCACGGCCGGGCCGAGCACATTCACGAGGCCCATCGCCGCGCCCCAGTGCCAGGCCGCCCGGACGTTGTCGATGTCGCACTCGATCGCGTCCAGGGCCTGGCGCGGCGCGGCCCCGACCATGTCCGGCCAGCGCCCGGCGACAAACTCCAGGTAGTAGGCGGCGTGCCGGTCGCGAGTCGCAGTCACGTCCTCGATCGAGGTCCGGAGTTGCTCCTCCGCGAACTGGCGGACCAGCTCGTGCAGGTCGTAGCGGCCGGTTTCAGCATGGCGCAGCAGGGATTTTTCCACCAGGCCGCGCAGCACGGTCGGAGTCGCCCCGGCCACGGCCCGCGCCGCCTCCAGCATGAAACCGCCGCGAAAGACCGCCAGCCGCTTGAAGACATCGCGCTCGGCGGCCGTCAGGCGCTCCCAGGACTGGGCCAGCACGACCCGCATGCTGCGGTGGCGGGCGGGCATGTTGCGCGTCCGCGATTCGAGGATGTCCAGGCCGTGGGCCAGCTCGTCGGCGATCTCGGCGCAGGTCAGCGCGCCGACCCAGGTCGCGGCCAGCTCGAGCGCCAGCGGCAGGCCCTCCACCAGGGCGCAGATGCGGGCCACCCCGGCCAGCTCCTCGGCCAGGTCGAAGCCGGGCCGGGTGCGCCGGGCGCGCGCCAAAAACAGTTTGACGGCGCAGTACTCGGCCAGCGCCGCCTGGTCTTCCTCCACCCCGGCGGGATGGGACAGCCCGACCACCGGCCACAGCCATTCCTCGGCCAGGTTGAGCGGCTCGCGGCTGGTGACGAGGACCTGGATGCCCGGCGCGGCGGCCAGGATGTCGGCCACGAAACCGGCGCTGTCCAGCAGATGCTCGAAATTATCCAGGGTCAGCAGCAGGCGCAGGTCGGCCAGCCGTTCCAGCAACTCGCAGCACGGATCGATCACCGAGCCGAGGTACAGCCCCAGGGCATCCGCCACCGCCTGGGCGATGTGCTCGGTCGAGTCGAGGGCTTGCAGCGGGACGAAAACCGCGCCGTCCGGGTAGCGGTCGCGCTGGCGGGCGGTGACTTCCAGGGCGAGGCGCGTCTTGCCGATCCCACCCGGCCCGACCAGGCTCAGCAGGCGGCAAGCCGGATCGGCCAGGCGCGCGCCGATCTCGGCCAGCTCGGTTTCGCGGCCGACGAAGGCGGTCGTTTGAGGGGGGAGCGTCGAGGCGGTCATCCGGCTCCGGTTCCTTCCGGGTCAGGCAGGGGAACCCGGCACGGCCTAGTGGCCGTTATGCACTTTCGCACTTGTTCTCAAGAGAAGGCGCATGTGCGCAACCCCACCCTAAATCCCTCCCCGCAGGCGGAGAGGGACTTGAGTCGCCTCTCCCCTTTCTCCGTTTACGGGGAAAGGGGTCGGGGGATAGGGGTGAAAATCCATAACACGCTCTAGAGCATTTGTTCCCCGCCAACCCGTTTACACTACCACACCCCGCCCGGCTTGGCGAGAGGGATCATGGGGCACGGTAGCCCTCCGGCAAAAACAAATCGAACCGCAAAGACGCGCGCTAACAGCGCCAAGAACGCCAAAGAAAACACGGAGAAAAATCAAGACCTATTGCTTTTCTCCGCGCCTCTGCGGTGAGATGTTTGTCGGACTCATCCCCAAAAACGCGCGGACGCGGCAGACACCGCGCCCGCGTCAATGGGAATTCCCCGAACTGTTGCCCGGCAGCAGGGTTATCCCTACTTCACCTCAAGGCCGAACCCCCAGAGCATCATGTGCTTCAGGGAATTGCGCAAGCCTTCATCGGTGGCGGGATCGGCGATCATCCGTAACACAGTATTGGAAAACGTGCCAAAGTCGGGCGATATTCCCTTGACATCCACACCATGGTGCGCGTAAGCCAGGATGCTGGTACAGGTATCGCGCACTTTGGTATCGGAATCGTTCACCAGAGCATCCCAGGCCAGTTTGAAGACGAGCATGTCGTACTTCAGGTGGCGCTTTTTCGTGTCCCCCTCCACGTCCCAATGATACAGTTGGCCGAACTTGACCGTTTTGGCCTGGAACAAGAGAGCGTGCAGGGCGCGGGCCGCTTCCCGCCGGATTTCCACGTCGCTGTGGCTGAGCGCCTTGCCCAGGCCCTTCAGGTCGCATTTGGCTTTCATCTTTTCGATATCGGGAGTACCGCCGCCACCGAACAGGCCCATTGTCACACCTCGCCAGGCATCGATTGCGCATGATTTCACATAGCGGACATTGTACGCGGGACGATGGGCGCGGACAACTCGCGCGCTGTGTTTCGCGCGCATCGGCTGCCCTCTCACGGCAGCGGCTCCACGCCGTCGATGACGACTTCGCGCGCGTGCCAGACGATCCGGCAGCCATTGGCCGCGACCACGTTGCGGTACCAGTCCACGCGCTGCTTGACCAGGGCGAACGGCCCGCGCCGCCGGCCCGCCAGTTGACCGAGAATCGGATTCGTGACGTGTTTGTTGAAGACACGCACCCGGTCTTTGATCCGCCGTCCGAGGCCCACAGCCATCCCTTCCGGCTGGGCTCTACCCCCGCCCGCCCAACTGGGCGTAGCGGAAGCAGTCGGTGGTGTGGTCGTTGACCATGCCCACCGCCTGCATGTGGGCGTAGCAGATCGTCGGGCCGACGAAGCTGAAGCCGCGCGCCTTGAGGTCGCGGCTCATCGCGCGCGATTCATCCGTCTCGGCGGGAATCTCGCTCAGGGTGCGCCAGGCATTGATCTTCGGCTGCCCGCCCACGAAGCGCCACATGTAGGCGTCGAAGCTGCCGAACTCCGCCTGGACGCGCAAAAAGGCACGGGCGTTGTTCACCGCCGACTCGACCTTGCGCCGGTTGCGGATGATGCGCGGATCGGCCAGCAGGGCGGCGATACGAGCCTCATCGTAGGCGGCGACCGTCGCCACGTCGAAGTTATCGAACGCGGCCCGGTAGCCCTCCCGGCGGCGCAGGATCGTGGCCCAGCTCAGCCCGGCCTGCGCCCCTTCCAGCACCAGAAACTCGAACAGCCGCCGGTCGTCGTGGACGGGCACGCCCCACTCCTGGTCGTGGTAGGCGGTATACAACGGGTCCGAGCCGATTCCCCACGCGCAGCGAGTCAGAGTCATCGTGGTCTCCTGGGAAAAAGCAGTCAGCAATCAGCTTTCAGCCATCAGCAAAAGCAGAGGGAGCGCGATCAAGCGGAGGAGTTCGAAAACCCTGAACACGGATAGAGCACGAATTGACACTGATTTTCTCGGTTGAATCCGTGTCCATCCGTGCCCAGGGTTTTGCTTTTTACTCGGTAGGCACGCCCAGCACGCCGTACGCGAAGCGCAGCATGCGCTCGTGGTGGCCGATCCCCAGCTCCACGTCGGCGAACGAGCCTTGATGGCCGGTCTCGAACCAGTGGACCTCGATCGGCTTGCCGAGCGCCTTCATCTTCGCCTCGTACAGCTCGATCGGCCGGGCCGGAGTCCGGGTGTCGTTGCGTCCCTGGATGATCAGGATCGGCGCGCGGACCTGCTCGGCGTAGGTGATCGGCGAGCTGGCGGCGTAGACCTCTGGTTTTTCCTGGGGCGTGCCGCCAAACAGCGATTGCTGGTAGCCGCGCAGCGTGTCGGCCGAATCCTCGTAGGAGAGCGCCCAGTCGGCGATCGCCACGCCGGCCATCCCGCCCGCCCACAGGTCGGGCCGCTTGCCCAGGGCGTGCAGGGTCAGGTAGCCGCCGTACGACCAGCCGGTCAGCAGGATTTTGTCCGGGTCGGCGATGCCATTGTCGACCAGGTAATTCCGCGCCGCGACCATGTCCTCGACTTCCCAATGGCCCAGGTCGCCCACGATCTGCTCCTGGAAGGCCTTGCCGAAGGTGGTCGAACCGCGGTAGTTGATCGACAGGAAGGCGAAACCGTGATCGAGCCAGACCTGGCTCTCCGGAGAGAAGGTCTCGGTCGTGGCCGCGGTCGGGCCGCCGTGCGTCTCCAGGATGGTCGGGAAGGGACCCTGCCCTTCCGGCACGGCCAGCCAACCCTGGATCGCCTGCCCATCCGAGGAAGTGAAAGTCACCGACTGCCAGGGCCGGCTGGGCGGGACGCTGCCCGGTTCCAGCACGGTCCGGCGCAGCGCGCCCGTCTGGGCGTCCAGCTCGACCGGCCGGGTGGGATGGGTCGAGTCCTGCCACTGGGCGAAAACTTCACCGCCCGGCCCGAAGTACGTCGCCACGCCGCCGCCAAACAAGCTGAACGTGCCACCCGGATGGTCCAGGCGAGTCAGGGCATGGGTCTCCAGGTCGTAGAAGTAAAGCTGCTGGACGGCCTGGCTGTAGTGGACGAGCAGCAGGCGCTGGCCATCCGGCGACCAGTCGACCGGCAAAACTTCGCCCTCCAGCCCGTCCAGGGCCAGGTCCGTGCGCTCGCCCGTCCGGGGATTCCACACGAAGGGCCGTTTGACACCGCTGAGGTTGGTGGAGGCCAGCAGGCGCGGATCGCCCGCGACCGGCGAGAACAGCTCCGGCTGGACGCTGTACGCCGGCCCGTCGGAGACTTCCCCAACCAACGCGCCGTTGGACGTGTCGTAGACCTGCAGGCTGAAATGCATCTGCCCGTGTTTCTCGTCGGACGAAATCGCCGCCAGCCCGCCGTCAAACGACAGCGCCAGATCGAGCGCCAGCCCCTTGACCGAGGCCAGCCGGACCGGCGCGCCCAGGGCCTCGTCCGGGCCGAGCGCGAGGGTTTCCAGGTGGAAGCCTTCCGGGTCGGCCCGGAGGAAGGCCAGCCGATTGCTGCTCCGGCTGAAGGTCAACCCGAAGGAGGAATACGGAGGCAGGTCCGGCGTGATGTCCTGCGGACCGCCGCCTTCGAACAGGATGCGCACATAATGGCCCAACTCGTTGCCCTGTTCGTCATGCAGATAATACACGTAGCGTCCATCCGGGGAGAGGGCTCCGAACACCTGGCCCTGGGGCCGGTTGGTCAACTGGCGCAGCCCGCCGGTGGCCACGTTCCAGGCGTACAACTGAAAGCGGCCGGTCTGGTTGCTGGCGACGAGACCGCGCAGCGGCGCGCGGGCCGCCATCGCCGTCCAGAGAATCGTCGCCGCGCGGAAACGCAGCTTCCAGGGTGCCGAGTCTTCCAACTGCAACGGTTTGAGCATCTATCCACCCCTGTCTATGTACCCCGACGTTTCATTTTGTTGGTAAGTATAACTCGCAGAGCGATTTCGCGGGTAGCATCGATTGCCAACGCGCCGGGGGATCAACCGTTCGATTCCCCGATCAGAACCCGAAGCCAGAAGCCGCCCGATTGCATGCCAACCACCGGAAGCATGCTATAATCGGGACAATGACTGTCCTGACCTCAGCCGCACTCCCGGACAGTCGCGTTCCTTCGCCTCCGCCACAGCAAAACAAACCCGTTGCGCCTGCATGCGTCTGGCTGCCGCCCGCCCAGAGGTGACCCGGATGGATCTCCGACAGATTGTCAACGACATCCCTGACTATAAGACATTCCTGACCGTCGATGAACTGAACGCCTCCAGCCGCCGTCTGGCGGCGGAGTTCCCCGATCTGGCGAGCCTCCGGACCGTGGGCGAAACCCGCCGCGGCGACCCGATCGAACTGCTGACCATCCGGGGCGGCCCGCGCCAGGCCTTCATCTTCGGCGGCCCCCACCCCAACGAGCCGATCGGCACGATGACGATCGAAACCCTCAGCCGCCGCCTGTGCGAGGATACCGCCCTGCGCGAGGAGCTGGGTTACACCTGGCACTTCATCAAGGCCATCGACGCCGATGGGATGCGCCTCAACGAGGGCTGGTTCAAGGGGCCGTTCACGCCCACGAACTACGCCCGCCATTTCTTCCGCCCGGCCCCGTTCGACCAGGTGGAGTGGACGTTCCCGACGGAGTACAAAACCCTGAAGTTCGACTCGCCCCTGCCGGAGACGCGCGCCCTGATGCGCGTCATCGACGAGGTCAAGCCGGACCTGCTCTTCTCCCTGCACAATTCCGGGTTCGGCGGCGTGTACTACTACGTCTCGCGCCCGTGCGAGCCGCTGTACCCGACCTTCCATGCGCTGCCGGAGTGGTTCGGGCTGGCGCTCGACCTGGGCGAGCCGGAGGTCAGCAACGCCGTGGCCTTCGCCCCGGCCATCTACCAGATGATCTCCTCCAAGGATACCTATGACCACCTGGAGAAAAACGGCGTGCCGGACCCGGCCGCGACCATGAAATCCGGCGGTTCCAGCGCGGAGTACGCCAGCCGCCACGGCTCGTTCTTCCTCGTGGTGGAGATGCCCTATTTCGACGATCCGCGCGTCAACGACCCGTCGCCGACCGACACGCTGCGCCGCGACGCCATCCTGCAAAGCCTGGACGCGCAGGATGCCTTCGACGGCTGGATCAACGACCAGATGGCGCGGGTCGAGCCAGACCTGCGCCAGGAGACGCCGATCACGCGCGCCGTCCGCGCCTTCCTGGGCACCGGGCCAGCCTACCGCCAGGCCGAGCGCCAGTGGGCGATCGCCAGCGAAGAGACCAACCGGCCCGCCTCCCAGGCGGAAGCCTTCAGCAGCCTGCTCGGCACCAAGTTCTACCGGATGCTCCTGCTGGGCATGTTCGCCCGGATGATGGAGGCCGAGATCGACGCCGGGAACGCCGGCGACGCGATCCGCGAGGCCGCGGCGCAGGCCCGCGCCCGGCTGGAAGAAGGCGGGGCCGAGTTGGAACAGCAGTTGAACTATCGCGTCTTGCCCATCCGCAGCCTGGTCGGCGTGCAGATGGCCGCGGGGCTGGCGACCGCCGAGTACCTGCGCGACCATCCGCGGGCTTGACCGGACAACCATCCAGAGCCACAGGCCTCGAAAGGAGGTGCCGGGGAAGCCCCCCACAATCGCAGCCAACTGATGCCCCGCCCAGGGCCATCGGATGAGGCTGAATTGCCGCCCGCAGTTCCTTACAGGAGAGAGAAAGGGATTCCACAACGATGAAGAAAGCTCTTGTTCTGCTCGTGATTGCCATGCTGATCCTGCCGCTGGCCTCGGCGACCGGACAGGGAGGTGAGGAAGAGACCTTCCTGTATTCGAGCACGTACGACATGATCACGCTCAACCCCATCCTGCTGACCGATGGCGGTTCGGGCGCGGTCACGCAGTTCATCTGGGCCGGCCTGTTCAACGTCGATCCGATGACCGGCCTGCCCGTGCCCGGCCTGGCCTCCTGGGAGATTTCCGAGGACGGTCTGACCTACACCTTCACCATCCGCGATGACGCGAACTGGAGCGACGGCACCCCGATCACGGCCCAGGACGTCAAGTTCACCTACGACGCCGTGGCCTCGCCCCTGGTCGAATCGCCGCGCAAGTCCGACATCCAGTCGATCGCGGCCGTCAACGTCATCGATGACAAGACCTTCGAGATCGTCCTGAGCGAGGTCAACTGCACAATCTGGAACAACCTGGCCGCCGCGCTCAATACGCCGCTGCCGTCGCACAAGTACGCGGCCGACTTCAGCGACATCATGACCAGCGACTTCAACGTCAACCCGGACATCGCCAGCGGCCCGTACATGCTGGAAGAGCACATGCCCGACGAGTACACCCGCCTGGTCGCCAACCCCAGTTACTACCTGGGCGCGCCCCAGATCCCGTACGTGGTCATCCGCGTCCTGCCCGATACGGCCATCCAGAACCAGGCCCTGATGGCGGGCGAAGTCGACTACGCCTTCATGTACCCGGACGAGCTGGCCCAGCTTCCCTCGCTGGAAGGCCTGAACACCTACTCGTTCGCGCTGCACAACACGCCGATCCTGGCCCTCAACTGGGCCGACCCGGCCAACCCGATGCCCGCCTGGGACGAAGCCGGCAACCGCGTCGAGCAGGCCCCGCACCCGATCCTGAGCGACATCCGCGTCCGCCAGGCGATCGCGATGGGCTACGACAAGGACGCCATCCTGGCGACCCTGGGCGAGGGCAACGGCGTGCGCCTGATCTCGTCGGTCATCCCGACCATCACCTGGGCCTTCAACACCGAGCTGACCCCCTGGCCGTATGACCCGGAGCGCGCGGCCGCGTTGCTGGCCGAGGCCGGTTGGGCCGACACCGACGGCGACGGAATCCTCGATAAGGACGGCCAGCCGCTCAAGCTGGAAATCCTGTCCTCGCCGCTGATCAGCCTGTGGGAGAACATCGCCCTGGTGGCCCAGGACCAGCTCTCGCAGTTGGGCATGGACGTGACCGTGACCACCCTGGAATGGGGCGCGTTCATCAATGACCGTCTGCTGCCCCAGAACTTCGACATGCTGGTCGTCGGCTTCGGCGGCGGCACGCCGCCCGACCCGGACGCCATCGCCAGCCCGCTGATGTACAGCCACAACGACATCCCCGGCTCCGGCTTCAACATGTCGTCCTACGTCAACGAGACCGTGGACGAGTTGCTGGAACAGGGCCGCACCGTGCCCGGCTGCTCGATCGAAGACCGCACCCCGATCTACTGGGAGATGCAGCGCATCACCCAGGAAGAGGTCGCCTACGACTTCACCGTCAACCCGAACCAGGTCAACATCCTGAACGCCCGCCTGGTCACCGGCGAGCCAGGCCCCTGGGACCCCTGGGACCTGCAGGGTATCCACAACTGGACGATCGCAGGCTTCGGCGAGTAGACGCGCACGGCTGATTTCCTGAATCACAACGCCCACCCGGGCAGCCGGGTGGGCGTTGTCGTATCCTGGACATAGGTCAGAAACAAGGGGCGGCCGGCTGCGGTTCGTGGTGGCCTCGGCGCAGGCTGACTCCGGCGCGGCAGGCCGCGCCGCTACGAACAAAAATCGCCCACCCAATAGGCGTCAAGATAAGGAAAGGGAGGTAATCTCCAGAGAGTGATCCCCATCACATCCA
>CAZHMJ010000028.1:0-26980 GCA_964533805.1 uncultured Anaerolineae bacterium
GCCATGCAGTTCCTGCCGGACATCTACGTGCCGTGCGACGTGTGCCACGGTTCGCGCTACAACCGCGAGACCCTCCAGGTGCTCTACAAGGGCAAGAGCATCGCCGAGGTGCTCGATCTGACGGTCAGCGAAGGGATGGAGTTCTTCGCCAGCTTCCCGTCGATCCAGAGCAAGCTCCAGACGCTCGACGCGGTGGGCCTGGGTTACATCCGGATCGGCCAGCCGGCCACGACTCTGAGCGGCGGCGAGGCTCAGCGCGTCAAGCTGAGCCGCGAGCTGAGCAAGCGGGCGACCGGGCGGACGCTGTACGTGCTGGACGAGCCTTCGGTCGGCCTGCACGCGGCCGACGTGGCGCGGCTGATCATGGTCCTCCAGGAACTGGTGGACCAGGGCAACAGCGTGGTTGTGATCGAGCACAACCCGGATATCATCAAAGTGGCCGACCACCTGATTGACCTGGGGCCGGAAGGTGGCGACGCCGGCGGCCAGATCATCGCGGAGGGCACGCCGGAGGCCATCTGCCGGGTGGAGGCGAGTTACACGGGCCAGTTCCTGAAGGATTACCTGAACGGGCACCGTTGAGGGTGAAGCCGGACGGGGGCAGTGGGAGACACTGTCCCCGTTTTGTTGCGGCCTATTCCACATCGACGTACTGGAGTTCGTTGGCCGGTTCCGGGTCAGGGATGCGGGTTCCGAAGGGCAGTCCGCTCCGCGACTGGCCGCGTTCCGATCCCGGCCTGTCCCAGTGGGTGCCGTCCGTCACGCGGTCATGGCGGCGGCTGGATTCCTGAGCCGGATAGCTGCGGATGGTCGAGGCGCGCGACGAACTGCTTGAAGCTGCGCCGCTCGAAGGTCCACCGGGCAGGCTGGCGCTGTACGCCGGACGACCGGCCAGCGCCTCCTGTTCGAACGCGACGGGTTTGGGGACGGGCCGCGCGGCCTGGAGGGTGCCGGGGCGGGACTCCCTGGCGCGCAGTTTGTCGCCGCTGGTCGCCAGGCTGCCGATCAGCATGACGCGCGTCAGCCAGACCAGGGTCGCCACGAACAGCGGCACAGCCTGGAGAATCTGGTCGCGGGCGACCAGGGCGTTGCCCAGGGATGGATTCTCCGAGAGGGCGGTGGCGACCGCCCACCAGGTCATGGCGGCGTTCATCGACGCGCCCAACAGCCACGCGCCGGTCAGCAGCCAGACCTCCCTGGGTTCGCGCCGGAAGTCGCTCTCCGGGGTAAAGAGGCGCGACAGCCCGGCGAAATCGATCCCGCAGAAGGCAACCGCCAGCACCGTGGCCCAGCTTGCCAGGCCAAGCGCGTCATGCCGGCCGAAAAACGTGCCGAGGGCGTATTCGGTCGTGGAGAAGTTGAACATCTCGAAGGCGACCAGGGCCGCCACCAGGATCAGGAACCAGGCCAATCTCCGCCGTAAAATCAAGCGCCGGTGACCAAGTCGGATGGTCATCTTACACCTCGTAGAACATATGTTCTATTTGATATCAGCATACTCCCAGGTCTCGGCCGTGTCAATGTGTTCGTCGTTCAGGTTCGGGAATCCTAACCGAAGCCCATCATCCGGTGGGCCTGGGCGATCACGCCAGACGGGAAAAGTGATATTGTCCCGCAGGACGCTGACAACCCAGACCGGGTTGAATCGGTCGCCGTGCCCGATCGCCGGGCGCGCGTGATTGGTGGGGGCGATTAGGCTATAATCCTCCCCTACAAGCATCCGGGCTGACGTCCAGGAAGAAGGATGTGCATGGGTCTGCGTCGTTTTTTCGAGATTTTGTTGGGATTGAATACCAATACGCCTGAGCCGGCGTCCGAAATGCAGCGCTGGCAGAACGCCCTGAGCCAGGGGATGCAGGCCCGCCGCCAGGGGGACTACGACGGCGCGCAGGCGATTTTCGAAGACGTGCTGGCGCAGGCGCGCCAGGCGCGCAACCGGGTGGCGGAGGCGACCGCCCTGGGTCACATTGGCGCGCTGAACACCGAGCGCCAGCGCTGGGAGGAGGCCGAGCGGGTGCTTCAGGAGGCCGTGAGCCTGGCCCGCGAACAGGCCGATCCGGTCTTGCTGGCCGCGGTGTTGAACGACTGGGGCGATTGCCTGGTCGCGCGTGGAGAGAAGGGGCGGGCGCAGGAGGTCTTCAGCGAGGCCCTGGCCGAGGCGCGCAAGGGCGCAGACACCCGGCTGCTGGCGCACATCCTGGGGCGGTTGGCGGACCTCTATCTGGAGGCCAATAACGCCAGTTATGCGCGCCGTCTGGCCGAGGAAGCCTGCCAGCTCACCCACTACCAGACGCCGGGCCATGTGGGCCGGCTGGGCGAAGCCGCGATCGCGACCGGACACGAGGCCGAAGGCCACCGCTGGATCGTCCAGGCGCTGCGTCTGTCCCATGCCCTGGGTGATGACGCCGAGGAAATCCGTTGGGCGATGGCCCTGGCCCGGCGCTATACCGAGGACGGCAAATTGAGCGAGGCGGGGCGGCTCTACCATCGGGTGTCCGGGCTAATGGGCCATGGCGCGACGCTTGCGCCGGAGGCGAAAGCCCGCTTCCTGCTCGACCGGGCGGCGGTCAGTTACCAGACCGGTCACGGAGACGAAGCGATCCGCTATGCCGAGGAAGGGCTGGCCCTGGCGGAACAGCACCAGTTAGACGCGGATATTGCCCAGGCCCACGGGTTGCTGGGCATCGCCTACCGGACGATCGGCCGCCACGACCAGGCGGAGGCGCACCTCAAGCTGGCGCTGGCGGGCCTGCCACCGGATGCGCCCCCGGCCCGGCAGATCGAATTCCGGCTGGAACTGGGTCGGGTGCAGCAGGACACGAACCCCGATCTGGCGCTGGAAAGTTATGGGCAGGCGGCCGCAGCGGCCCGTGAGGCGGGCCAGACCGAGGCGCTGGGTCGCGCGCTGCTCTACCAGGGCCGGATCCATCACGCCGCTGGACGGCTGGCGGAGGCGCTGGCGCTGTGGCGGGAAGCCGCCGAGCTGTTCGAGCAACTGGCCGATTACCGGCAACTGGCGTCGCTCCAGTGCGATATCGCCAATGTCCAGCGCGATCAGGGCGATTACAAACAGGCCTTGAACCTGTACGAGCAGGCGCTCGTCACCCTCAACAACGTGACTCACCCTCCAACGCGGGGGCTGGTGCTGTCCAACGTGGCCAACATGTTCACCGACACGGGTGACGTCGATACCGCCAAAGCCTTCTTCGACGAGTCGATTGCCATCGCGCGTGACACTGGTGACCGGATGGCGGAAGCATTGCGCCTCGGCAACCTGGGCTGGTTCTACATTGTGACCGGCCGCTACACCGAGGCCATTGACACGCTGGAGCACGCGCTCAAGCTCAGCGAGAAGAACGGCGTGCCGTTGATCGAGGCAGTCCAGCTTAACAATCTTGGGCTGGCGTATGCCCGGCTGGGTGATCTGGCCCGCGGCATGATCCTGCACCGGCAGGCGCTGGCCCTGATCGAGGGCAGCGATCAACCGCGCTGGCGGGCCAATTTCCTGAGCAACATGGGCGAGACGCTGACCCGGCAGCAGGACTACGACGCGGCTCGCGCCGCGTTGGAGGAAGCGATCGGACTCAGCCGGACAGGCCGCGACCAGGTGACGCTGGCTCGCTCGCTGTGGCGCTTGGGGGACGTGGCCCGTGCCCAGGACCAGACGGCGCTGGCCGAGACTCACTATGCCGACTCTGCCAGCGCGGCCCGGCATGTAGGCGCGCAGCGCGACCTGGCGATGGCGCTGCTGGGGCAGGGGCGGCTGGCCCTTTCGGCTGGGCAGACGGACCGCGCGCGGGAACTCCTGGGCGAGGCGGCGCGGCTGCTGACTATCCAGCACGCGCCGGAGAAGGCTGAAGCCGAGGCTGCGCTGGCCGGGCTTGCCCCGGCGGAGCACGTGCTCAAAGAAGCCGGAGTGGACGGACAATAGACGGTGGTCCGGTGAGAGTCGTGGGCAGACTTTCGCCAGCATTTTTGTGCCCATAGACATCGGAGAGAACAATGTTGTCCAATTGGCTTGAAGTTCTGAGAACCTGCAATCTGTCACCGGACAGGCCCATGGATTTTGTCTCGCGCTGGCTGATCCTGGTGCGGGCCTGTGTGTTTTCGATGACGCTGACCTCGGGGTTGATCGGCGGGCTGCTGGCCGCGGCGGCCGTCCAGACCGGCGCGGCCGCGCATTTCAACGTCCTATCGTTTATCCTGGCCGTGATTGGGCTGCTGCTGGCCCACGCCGCCAACAATCTGATCAACGATTACTTTGACCTGGAGGGCGGCGTCGATACGAGCGAGTACGCCCGCGCCCAGTATGCGCCGCACCCGGTCCTCTCCGGCATGCTGACCAGAGACGGCCTGCGCCGGGCGATCCTGACCGTCAACGGGCTGGACGTGTTGATCGGGGTGATCCTGTTTCTGCTGCACGGCTGGCCGGTGATCGTCTTCGCCGGGTTGGGGCTGTTCATCAGCGTGTTCTATGTCGCGCCGCCGCTGCGCCTCAAGCACCGGGGGCTGGGCGAATTGAGCGTGTTTCTGATCTGGGGGCCGCTCATGATCGGTGGGACGTATTTTGTCACGACCGATACGATCGCCTGGCCGGTGATCGGCGCGTCCTTGCCGTACGCGATCCTGGTCATGACCGTGCTGATGGGCAAGCACCTGGACAAGTTCGAGTCGGACAAGGCCAAGGGCATCCATACCCTGCCGGTCGTGCTCGGCTATGCCCCGGCGCGGACGTTCACCCAGGTCCTCATGGTGCTCTTTTACGTGGTCGTGATCGGGATGGTTTTCGCCGGAGAACTAGGCGTGTGGGTGCTGCTGGTGCTGCTGGCGATCCCGCGCCTGATCCCGGTGCTCAAGGCCTACAGCCAGCCCAAACCCAGCGAGCCGCCGCCGGATTATCCGGTCTGGCCGCTGTGGTTCGTGTCGCTGGCGTTCATCCACACCCGGCTGGCGGGCTTCCTGTTCATCGGCGGGCTGGTGCTCAACCTGATCGTGCCGGTGTTCATCGGGCGCTGATGGCGGACTGGGCGGAGCGGGTCAAGGCGAGGGCGGGCGAGTTGGGCTTCAACCTGGCCGGGATCACGCCCGCCGTCCCCTCGCCCGATTTGGACGCTTATCTGGCCTGGATCGAGGCGGGCTACCACGGTTCGATGGGCTACCTGGCCCGGCCGGATCGGGTGGCCCGTCGCCGCGACCTGGGCGTGATCCAACCCGGCGCGCGGTCGCTGATCGTGGTCGGGCTGGATTATGCCAGCCTGCTGCCGGAAGACGGGCTGGCCGATCCAGCCCGTGGGCGGATCTCGAATTACGCTTGGGGGCTGGATTACCACGACCTGATGATCCCGCGCCTGGAAGCGCTGGCGGCGTGGCTGCGCACCGAGACCGGGCGCGAGTTCGTCCACCGAGTTTACGTGGACACCGGTCCGATCCTGGAGCGCAGCCACGCCCGCCAGGCCGGACTGGGCTTCACCGGCAAGAACACGCTGCTGATCCACCCCCGGCGCGGCTCGTTTTTCTTCCTGGGCGAAATCCTCACCGCGCTCGAATTCGCCTCCTACGACGAGCCATTCCCATCTCCGGAGCAGGGTGGGGTGGACTGCGGCCGCTGCACGCGCTGCCTCACGGCCTGTCCCACCCAGGCGTTTCCCGCGCCGCGCGTGCTGGACACCCGGCGCTGCATCAGCGCCCTGACGATCGAGCACAAGGGCTCGATCCCGGAGGAACTCCGCCCGCTGATGGGCAACTGGGTCTACGGCTGCGACGTGTGCCAGACGGTGTGCCCGTTCAACCGCTTCGCGATCGAGACGCGGGAGGCCGTTTTCCGTGCCAAATCGATCGACCGCGCCGCGCCACTCCTGGTCGACCTGCTGGCCCTGGACGAGGCGGGCTTCCAGCAGCGATTTGCCGGGTCGCCGATTCAGCGCATCGGGCGCGAGCGGCTGGTGCGCAATGCCTGCGTCGCGGCGGGCAACTGGCGCGGCCCGGCGGCGCTCCCGCTGCTGGAACGGCTGGCCGCGCGCGACGAGTCGGCGCTGGTGCGCGAGCACGCTGCCTGGGCGCTGGGACAATTCTGAATGTTGAATGTTTAATTTTGAATTGACGGCCCCAACGGTTCGTGTGCTTCGACGGCATGCACCATTCGGTACAGGCGCGGGACCTGGGCGGCCAACACGTCGGGATCGCTGAGGGCCTCCCACACCGGGCCGACGCCGCCGTACTCGAGGGCCACGACCCACGGTTTGCCCCATTCGCCGGACCGAATGTGGCCCAGCACCCAGTCGAGCAGCTCCCAATCGGCCTCGGTCATGGGCAGATGATCCTGCAGGCGGCCTAGCAGCCGTTGCACTTTGTCCGCGCTCATCCCGGCGGCGCGCAGGCGCTCGGCCCAGGCCGCGTCGATGCGGTGCACGCCGGTCACGTGGATTTCGCGGATGGATTCCACGGGCAGGGCGTTGATATAGTCGCGAACGTCCATGTCCAGTTGGTCGGCGGCGCGCACCGCGTGGGAGATATCCAGCAGCAGGCCGCAGCCGGTCTCACGGACCACACGCCGGATCGTGTCGGCCAGGTAGAGGGGGCGCGGGTAACGGTCGCCGCTGTCGTGGTCGTTTTCGACCAGGACCCGCTCCGCGCCGAAACGGGCGGCCACCGCCCGCGTGTCGCGCACCGCCCGCTCGACGATCAGGTCGGCATGGGCAGGATCGAGGCTGTCCAGGGGGATGGCGGGCACATCCTGTGTTGAAACGGCCAGGTGCAGATTGACCAGCGGGGTCTGGGTGCGCTCCAGGAGGGGATCGATCCGGGCGGCCCAATCGACCGGCGTCTTTTGCTCCGTGTCGAACGCGGTCTCGATCCCATGACCGATGCCCAGCGGAAAATGGATGTAGACGGGGTGTTGAGCGCTGGCCTCCTCCACGAGGTCGGGCCAGGCCGGGCACTTGTACAGGTCGAGTGGGACACTCTCCGCACGGACGAGATCGGCGAGCGGGCGGGAATAGTTGACGGCGCACAGCATGGGAATCCCTCCATAGGCCCCCTGGCGAAGGTGTCATCTCCCCGAATCCCCCGAAGCTGGCGCACCATAGCACTGCGCCGTGACCTATAGTACAACAGAACGGTGGATTGTCCTCACTCTTTGCGGTAGAGTTATGCGCCGTGCGCCCGGCAGGGCGTGATGCGCTTGCCAATTCTGGGGGCACCAATCAAAGGTCATCACAGGTATGAGAAAACAGCCATTGTTCTTGCTCATCGCCGTGGTTGGATTGTTGGGGCTGATGGCGGCCGGCGCGCCGCTGGCGGCGGGGCCGATCACTACCGGCACGCCGCCCTCGACCAATACACCCACCGCTTCACCCTCGGCGACGGCCACGTTTACCCCGACGATCACGTACACGCCATCCATGACGTTTACGCCCTCGGCGACGTTCACCCCGTCGGCGACGTTCACGCCGTCGTTCACCCCGTCCAATACCCCGACGGCCACCCCGACTCCGATCGGGCCGCTCAGTTATCCGGAAGGCATCAACCCGCTGACCGGGCTGCCCTATCCGGACGAAGCCTCGATGCGCCGCCGCCCGCTGATCGTCAAGGTCTCCAATTACCCGCCGATCGTGCGCCCACAGAGCGGGCTGAGCTATGCCGACAACGTATGGGAGTACGAGGCGGAGGGCGGTGTGACCCGCTTCGCGGCGGTCTTCCGCAGCCAGAGCGTCGATCACGTCGGCTCGGTGCGCAGCGGTCGCCTGATCGACCTGGAGCTGGCCCCGATGTACCAGGCGCTGTTTGCCTACTCCGGCTCCAGCGACCCAATCCGGGCGATGTTCCTGGCCGCCCCCTGGCGCTGGCAGGTTTTTTCGCCCCATCTGGGCGACAACGAGCCGATGTTCGCCCGCTTCCCGGTGGAAGGGCTACCCTTCGAGCATACGCTGTTCGCCAACCTGAACGAAATCTGGGCCAAGGCGGACGAGCGCGAGGTCAATACCGGGATGGTGGTGCGCGGGCTGGCCTTCAGCGAGGTGCCGCCCACCGGCGGCCAGATCGCCAACCAGATTTACATCGATTGGTGGGGCGAAACGGACGCGACCTGGCAGTACAACGCGGCGGATGGTTACTACTACCGCTGGAATTCCGGCGTCCCGCACCTCGACGCCTTGAATGGCGAGCAACTCCATGCCCGGAACGTCGTGGTGCTGGGCGTGCCGCACGCCGACCGGCCCGATCTGTTCGAGCCGGAGAGCAAGACCGCCTCGCTGGAGATTCAACTGTGGGGGCAGGGCTACGCCTACGTCTTCCGCGACGGGCAGTACTACCAGGGCTGGTGGCGGCGCGATGGGCAGGGGTCGGAGAACGGCCTCCAACTCGTCTTCGGTGATAACACCCCTATCGTACTCGATCCGGGCAACACCTGGTTTGAAGTCGTGCGAGAAGGCATGCCCGGCGTGTTCGTGGACGAGGTTCTGGGCGATATGCAGGCGACCGGCACGGTCGCCGCGCCCCGGTTGTGGACTCCCACGCCGGAGCCAACGACCGGCAGCCAGGCCGGATGAAACAAAAACGCCAGAGGGCAAATCCCCCTGGCGTTTTTTTGTTGGGTCGGTTTTGCTACTCGATCACGATCGTGCAGGTGTAGGTCAGCGGGTCAGGCCCGTACGAGTCGGGCTGGCCGTCGTTGTTCGCGTCCAGGCCATCCGTGATCGGGGCGTCAAAAATCTGCGTCCACTCGGTGGTGTAGGTGCCTGCCGCCAGCGGGCCCATGTCAAAGCTCCAGAAGACGCGCCAGGTGTTGCTCGGCTCGTCGAAGAAAATCTCGCTGGCATAGGCGGCATAGGTGCTGATCAGGCGTCCGTTCACGCTGACGATCTGGAGCACATTGTCGATATAAGCCTGCACCAGTTCCTGGCTGGCGGCCGCCCAGCCCTGGGTCAGCACGACGGACTGGCCGCTACGCCCATGAAACGGCCCGATGTTGAAGTAGTTGCAGCCGGGGGGAACGAAAATCTGGGCGCTGGCGGCCGGACCGGCGGTTTCCACCACCGGCAGCAGGCCCGGATCGCCCGCTGGCTGGACGAGATACTGCGCCAACCAGGCGGTCTCGCCGGTGTCCAGCGTGACCTGGAACCAGCTCGAATCGGCTGTGCGTCCAGACAGCGTCAGCGTCTCGCCGCGCAACGCCTGACCGACGGCAGGCGCCGCGAGGTCCGGGGTCTGGCGCAACTGGATCGAATCGAAGATCACGGTGGCCGTCAGGGTTTGTCCGCCGTCCTGCGCAGCCAGCGGCAGCGCGCCGACCAAAAGGAGCAGGACGGTCAGGGGAATCAACACTTGTCTCACAACGGTTCTCCCATCTTTTCAGAGGATAGCCCGTCCCCCGTGATCGGACACGGGGTGGCGAACCCGGAGCAATTATGGCGTGTTTTGGGAGGACGGCAATGGGAAAAGAGGGTGCGTCTGGAACCCATCAGGGTTCCAGTGGGGTGTAGTGATGGGCGACGATAGCCTGACCGGCCGGACTCTGGACCCAGGCGAGAAAAGACAGGTAGGCGTCCTCCGGGGGAGTTGCCGCGACGGCCAGAATGGTCGTGCGCAGGGGGTAGCCCTCGGCGGCAGGGGTGGTCGGATTGACCCCCTCGACCGCGATCGGGCGCACGCTGGTATCGACCGCGGTCAGCGACACGAACCCAATCGCGCCCGGATCGGCCCGGACGAGGGCCAGCATGGCTGCGTCGGACAGGGCCAGCCGGGCCGCACCTGTGGCGGGCAGACCGCCCAGCACCAGCCGGTCGAAAATCTGGCGCGGCGCGGACCCCACGTTGCGGGTGGTGGCCGTGATGGGCCGGTTGCCGCCGCCCAGCGCGGCCCAGCCGGTGATGCGACCCTGGTAGATGGCCCGGAGCTGATCCAGAGTCAGGTTACCCAGCGGGTTTTCCGGATGGACGATGATCGCCAGGTGATCGTGGGCCAGTGGCGCGGACCAGATTCCGGCCTCCCGTGGGAAGGCCTCGGTGATCGTGACGGGTGGTCCGGTATCTTCCACGGTGGGCTGGCCGGAGGTGAGGATGGCCAGGTCCAGCACGAGGCGCGTCGCAGGATGCTCGCGCTGGTAGCCCTGGGCCAGTTCCCGGACCAGGGGCGCTGTCGTCGGGGTGCAGCCCAGACGCAGGGTGACCAGACTGGCCGTGGGTGGAATGTCCAGATGTGAACTCTGGCAGCCTGCCAGGGCCAGCGCAAGAATAACGACCGCCCGTTTGCCCGCTTTCATTTGAATCTATCGTCCCGGCAGATCAATGGTCGCGGCGCATGGCAGACCAGCAGAGTCAGGCGGGGCTGCCCCCTGACAAATCAGGGCTGGACGTCCGAGGGCTGGCGAACTTTCGATTCGGCCCGGAAGGATCGTCAGGCTGGCGGCGCGCACGAGCTTTAACAACCGGAATCCTTTCGCGGCTAGCGGGTGAAGACGGCGGGGAGGGGCAGCGGCTCAGGCTTGCCGACGGGGCGATAGTTGGCCAGGAACGCCGCGGCGCAGTCGGCGAAGGTTCCATTCAGAATCGCTTCCCGCATCTCACGCATCAGGGTTTGCAGCATGTGGATGTTATGCAGGGTGAGCAGGTTGTGGGCCAGGATTTCGTCGGCTTTGATCAGGTGGCGGAGGTAAGCCTTCGAAAACGTCGTGCAGGTGTAACACGCGCAGCCGGGCTCCAGCGGCTCCGGGCTGGCGCTGTATTTGGCATTGCGCAGGTTGATCCGCCCCCGCCGGGTGAGGGCCGCCCCGTTGCGGGCGATGCGCGTGGGCAGCACGCAGTCGAAAATGTCGATCCCGCGTGCCACGCCATGCACCAGGTCTTCTGGACTGCCGACGCCCATCAGGTAGCGAGGCCGGTCCTCAGGCAGCAGTGGCACGGTGAAGTCCAGGCTTTCGAGCATCTGGGGCTTGGTCTCGCCGACCGCCAGCCCGCCGATCGCGTAGCCGGGCAGGTCCAGCCCGGTGATGAACGCGGCCGATTCGCGGCGCAGGTCCTCGAAGATGCCGCCCTGCACGATTCCAAACAGGGCCTGGTCCGGGCGGGATTTGTGGGCCTTGCAGCGCGCCGCCCAGGCATGGGTGCGCTCGATTGCGACCTCGACCGAGGCCCGGTCATCGGGAATCGGACACTCATCGAAGGCCATGATGATGTCCGCGCCCAGGTTTTGCTGGATGTCGATCGATTTCTCCGGCGTGAAACGGTGCTTACTGCCGTCGATATGGGAGACGAAGGTCACGCCGTCGGCGTCGATGCGGCGGATACCCGCCAGGCTGAAGACCTGGAAGCCGCCCGAATCGGTCAGGATCGGGTTGTCCCAGCCCATGAAACGGTGCAGACCGCCCATGTCACGAACCAGCTCGTCGCCCGGCCGGAGATAGAGATGGTAGGTGTTGGATAGAATCAGGCTGGCGCCGACCTCGCGCAGGTCGCGCGGGCTGACCGCCTTGACCGTGGCCTGGGTTCCGACCGGGGCGAAGACCGGGGTTCGCAGCGTGCCGTGCGGCGTGGTGAACTGGCCGGCGCGCGCGCTGTGATCCTGGGCCTCCAGAGTGAACTCAAAGGGCATGGGTCCATTTCTCCAAAGTACAAACGTTCATTATAGCGGCCCCAATATAAGGATGCTATACTGCCCGTTATGATAAGCCTCTATGATGTGCTCGAATCAGCAGATGGGCAGCTTTTCGGCGAGCCGACCCTCCAGCTCTTCAGCGGGTTCGCGATCGAGCCGGACCAGGTCGTGCCGGGCTGCCTGTACGTGGCGACCCAGACCGCGCGTGGCGATGGCCATCGCTGGATTCAGACGGCCATCGAACGCGGGGCGCTGGGTGTGATGTGTGTCGAGCCGCCGGAGTATAACACGGACGGCATCACGGTCATCGTGGTCCGGGATGCCGAGAAAGCCTTGCTGACCTGGGCCAGGATGGTGCTGGAACGCTTTGGCACGACGGTCATCGCGGTCAGCGGCGCGGTGGGCAAGGCGACGGCCGCCGCCGCAATTGCGGCCGTGCTGAGTACCCGCTACAGCGTTTATCACGCCCCGTTTGTCTCGGCGGGCCGTCTGACACTGCCGCTGGCGTTGGGCGGTCTGACCTCCCAGCACCAGATGGCCGTGATTGTCCTGCCACCCGATCTGGCCGGGAATATGAGCGATTTGGTCGCGCTGGCGCGGCCGATGATTGGGGTGGTGACCTGCGGCGGCGATGATGGCGCGGGCCTTCCCGATCAACCGGAGCAGGAAACCCTGGCCTTGCGCGCGTTGCTGGAGGCCCTTCCCGATAGCGGGTTGGCCGTCTTGAATTTCGACGACGCTATTGCGCGCAGTCTGGGGGCTTATACCCCCGCGACGGTCTTTTCCCTGGGTATCGACAGTTTCGATGCCGATCTGCTGGCCTACAACATCGTCCTGGGGCGCTACCGGACCGGGTTCGATCTGCGCTATGGCGCGGAGCGCGCGGTCGGGCGCTGGACTCCCCTGCTGGGCCGTCACCATCTGTACGCTGCCCTGGCCGGGCTGGCGGTCGGTCTGAGTTACGATGTGCCATTGCAGGACGGGCTTAAGGTGCTGACCGAGGTATCCTCGCTGCCAGGCCGCTTTCACCCCCTCAAGGGTCTCAACGATAGCCTGGTGATCGACGATACGTGCAGCCCAGGAATCCGGTCGGTGACGACGGCGCTGGACTGGCTGGAAGCCATGTGCGACCACGAAACGGGCCGGGCCGTGGTGGTGCTCGGCGACCTCGATTTGCCCGCTGATTATGCTCAGCCGCTCTATCGCCAGATCGGGGAGCGAATCGCGGCGGTGGCCGATCTGCTGGTGGCGCAGGGCAACCTGGCGGCGACGGTGGCCCGCGCGGCGATCGACTACGGCCTGGAGCGTTACCGGGTGCGGATGACTCACGGCCCGGCGGACACGCTGGCGGTGGTGCGGGATGGGCTGGGACCGCACGATTTCGTCCTGGTCAAGGGCGGCCGCACCACCGGGCTGGGCGAGGTCGTGCGCGGACTGCTTCAGGACGAAGCCGACGGCTCCCGGCTGGCCCCCGTGCCAATGGCGAGTGAAGCCTGGCTGGACGGGATCGTCCAGCCGTCCTGGGTGGAAGTCGATCTGTCCGCGATCGGGCAGAACGTGCGCCGCCTGCGCGCGCTGGTCGGGCCGGGTGTGGCGCTGATGGCGATGGTCCCGGCCGACGCCTACGGGCATGGCGCGATTGGGGTGGCTTCTACGGCGCTGCTGAATGGGGCCGCTTACCTGGGCGTGGGCACGCTCGATGAAGGGGTCGCCCTGCGCGAGGCCGGCCTGGAAGCGCCGATTCTGGTGATGGGGTTCCTATCCCCCGCGGCCCTGCGCGATGCGCTGCGCTACGATCTGACTGCCGGCCTGTCCAGCCTGGCGGCGGCGCGCCAGGCCAACGCGGTGGGCGGCGACATGGGACGCCGGCTGCGCGTGCACATTCACCTCGACTGCGGCGCACCGGGTCAGGGTTTTCCGCCGGAGGAATCGGTCGAATTCTTCCGGACGATCAAGAAGCTGCCGCACCTGGAGGCGGAAGGGCTGTATACCGTCCTGGCTCCCGGCGCGGAAGACCTTGGCGTGCAGCGGGTGCGCCTGGGGTCTTTCCAGCAGCAGGTCAAGCCGCTGCTGGCGATTGGGCTGCCGCTGCCGTATGTCCACGCCGCGGATGGGGCGGCGCTGCTGGCCCTGCCAGAAGCCAGGTTTACCCTGGTGCGGGCCGATTTGCCGATGTACGGTCTGCCGCCGCTGGCAGGCGTCCCCTTGCCGGACGGGTTGAAACCGGCCCTGACCTGGAAGACCGTGATTGCCCAGGTGAAGCCGCTGGCTGGGCCGGGCGGCCAGTCTCGACGGGCTGCTGGGCAGGCGGAGCGCATTGCCGTGATCCCGGTGGGTTACGCGGACGGCTTCCGGGCGGAGCCGCAGCGCTGGCAGCGCGTGCTCGTGCGGGGGCAGCGGGTGCCCGTGCTGGGATCGGTTGGCCTGCACGAGACGGTGCTCGATGTGAGCGCCGCCCCGGATGTCCGGGCGGGGGATGAGGTGGTTCTGATCGGCGTGCAAGGTGCGGAGTCTATCTCGGTCGAGGCGGTGGCGGGCTGGCTGCGCTGCGGCGTGGCCGAGGTTTTGAGCGGGCTGCTGGCGCGCCTGGACCGGGGGCAGTGAGACTCGCCGCCGGGAATTGTTTGCCCGTGCGTTGGCCGTCATGTACAATTCAACCCAGTAGAAGAACCGATCTGTCGGGGAGAGACCTCCCTTGTTGAGGCACCGAAGGGGCAAACCGGATGACCGCGCTTGGCCGCCGGTGAAACTCTCAGGTATCCGAGACCCGCGGATCGAGCCGACCTGGAAAGCGCGTCAATTGCGCACCGACGGGGCAAGGCGGAACTGGTTCGATGACCGGCTCCGGCGAATCTCTCAGGTTCTTGACAGGGGCACACAGCGTAAAAGCGTTGTGTGCCTTTTTCCATTTGCCATTTCTCTCACAAGCGCCCAGTCAGACTATCTACCCAAGGAGTAGACCCATCATGAGTGGAAACATCCCGGCTGATTTGAAGTTCACCGAGTCCGACGAGTGGATTCGCGTGGAAGGCAATGAAGCGACCATCGGTGTTTCGGACTACGCCCAGGAACAGCTCAACGACATCGTGTACGTCGAACTGCCCGACATCGGCGCTGAATATGGCAAGGGCGATACGTTCGGGGTGGTCGAGTCGGTCAAGGCTGCCTCGGACATGCACATGCCGGTTTCGGGCACGATCATCGCCGTGAACGAGGCTCTGGAAGATGCCCCTGAGACGGTCAACAGCGACCCCTACGGCGCGGGCTGGTTCGTAAAGATCACGCTGGCCAATCCATCCGAACTGGCAAGCCTGATGGATGCGGCTGCTTATGCCAAATATCTTGAAGGGCGCGAGTAGCCCGGACGGGATACCCCGATGACCTATATCCCTCATACCGATGCCGATCGGCGCGCCATGCTGGAAGCGATTGGCGTCAGCTCGATCGAGGAGCTTTTCGGCGCGGTTCCGGAGCAATTCCGTTTTCCGGCGCTGGACATACCCGGTCCGCTCAGCGAAATGGAAGTGATGGCCGAACTGCGCGGCCTGCAGGCGGTCAACGCCAGCGCCCAGGATTACAGCATCTTCCTGGGAGCCGGAGCCTACAATCACTTCGTGCCCAGCGCGGTCAACCACATTCTGCTGCGCGGGGAGTTCTATACGGCCTATACGCCCTACCAGCCAGAGATCAGCCAGGGCACGCTCCAGGCGATCTTCGAGTACCAGAGCATGATGTGTTCCCTGACCGGCATGGAAGCCGCCAACGCCAGCCACTACGACGGCGCGACCAGCCTGGCCGAAGCGATCACCGTCGCGCTCAACGAAGGACGCGGCAAGCGCCGCAAGGTGATCTTCAGCCGGTCGATCAATCCGCAATACCGGCAGGTCGCGCGGACTTACATGCAGGGCCAGAACGTCACTTTTGTTGGCGACGACAGCGTCCGCAGCGTGGATGAGTTGGTGGCGCTGCTTGACGGTGAGACTGCTCTGCTGGCCGTGGCCTATCCGAACTTCTTCGGCCAGATCGAGGACTTCAAGGGGCTGGCGGACAAAGTCCACGCGGCGGGCGCGCTGCTGGTGATCGTCGCCGACCCGATCGCGCTGGCCCTGTTCAAGAGTCCCGGCGAACTAGGCGCGGACATGGTGGTCGGTGACGGCCAGCCGCTCGGCATCCCGCTGAGCTTCGGCGGGCCTTACCTGGGCTTCTTCGCCTGCACCAAGAAACTGGTGCGCAAGATCAGCGGCCGGATCATCGGCGAGACGCAGGACAACCGCGGCCAGCGCGCGTTCGTGATGACCCTCCGCCCGCGCGAACAGGACATCCGCCGGGAAAAGGCGTCCAGCAACATCTGCACGAACCAGGGCCTGATGTCCCTGTCGGCGGCGATCTACCTGTCGCTGATGGGCAAGTGTGGGCTGTCCAAGGTGGCGCATTTGTGCTACCAGAAGGCCCATTACGCCGCCCAGCAGATCGACGCCCTGGACGGCTACGAAGTCGATACCAGCAAACCCTTCTTCAAGGAGTTCGTGGTGCGCTGCCCGATCCCGGTCGATGAGATCAATGCCTATCTGCTCGATGAATGGGGCATCATCGGCGGCTACGACCTGGGCCGGGACTACCCGGACATGAAAGACACCATGTTGATTGCCGTCACGGAAATGAACACGCGCGAGGAAATCGACGCTCTCGTCGAGGCGCTCAAGGAGGTGGCGGGATGAGCGAGCCACTCATCTACGAACTCAGTTCGCCGGGCCGCTGTGGGGTTTTGCTGCCGGAGTTGGATGTGCCGGAGACGGCGCTGCCGGAGGACTTGCTGCGCGACGAGCTGGACCTGCCCGAAGTCAGTGAGGTGCAGGTCATCCGCCACTTTGTCAAGCTGAGCACGCTCAACTACTCGATTGACAAGGGCTTCTACCCGCTGGGTAGCTGCACGATGAAGTACAACCCCAAGGTCAACGAGGACGCGGCCCGTCTGCCCGGCCTGGCCGGGCTGCATCCGCTGGTGGACGAGCAGGATGCCCAGGGCGCGCTGGCGATGATGTACCACCTCCAGAGCTGGCTGGCCGAGATCGCCGGGTTCGCCGGGTGCAGCTTGCAGCCGGCGGCGGGAGCGCAGGGCGAGTTCGCGGGACTGTTGATGATCCGGGCTTATCATCTGGATCGCGGCGATACCAAACGCACCCGGATTCTGATCCCCAACAGCGCGCACGGCACGAACCCCGCCTCGGTCTCGATGGCCGGGTTCGAGGCGGTCGAACTGCCCTCCGATGAAAACGGCGACGTCGACCTGGAAGCGCTGCGCGCGGCCTGCGACGATACGGTGGCCGGGATGATGATCACCGTGCCGAGTACGCTGGGCCTGTTCGAGGTCCATCTGCCGGAAGTGATCGAACTGGTCCATGCCTGCGGCGGGCTGATGTACATGGACGGGGCCAACATGAACGCCATGATGGGTGTGCTCAAGCCCGGCCAGATTGGCTTCGACGTCCAGCACTATAATCTGCACAAGACCTTCTCCACGCCGCACGGCGGCGGTGGGCCGGGCAGCGGGCCGGTGGCGGTCAACGAGAAGCTGCTGCCCTTCCTGCCGGGGCCGATCGTGGGGATCGTGTCCGAGGCGTCCGGCGACGAGGATGCGCCGTTGTACGGTTGGGTCATGCCGGAAAAGAGCATCGGCCGGCTGAAGGCCTTCCACGGCAACTTCGGCATGATCGTCCGGGCTTTCACCTATATCCGCATCCACGGCGGGGCGGGCCTCAAGGCGGTGTCGGAGTATGCGGTCCTGAACGCCAACTACCTGCTGTCCCAATTGCGCGATACCTATACCGTGCCCCACGACCGCTACTGCGGTCACGAATTCGTGATCGAGGGTCACTGGAAGGACGCGCCGGGGGTGCATGCCCTGGATATCTCCAAGCGGCTGATGGACTACGACCTGCATCCACCGACGAACTACTTCCCGCTGATCGTGCCCGAAGCGCTGATGATCGAGCCAACTGAGACCGAGCCGAAGGAAACGCTCGATGCCTTCGTGGAGGTCATGAAGACCATCGCCCGCGAGGCGCACGAGAACCCGGAGTTGCTCCACAACGCGCCGCACGTGACCCCGGTCGGGCGCGTGGACGAAGTCCTGGCGGCCAAGCAACTGGCCCTGTGCTGCGTGCCGATCCCGGATTGGGCGGGCAAGACCGATCTGAAGACCAGCCTGGACTGAGCCAGGCCAGACTGACACTGAGGCTCTTCCTCGCCGCCTGCGGGGAAGAGCCGTTTTGTTTGTGGGTGCGCTTCAGGTAGACTGGGTATGCACCGGGGCGATGACATCGAGGGGTGGGAGCAATGGCACGACTGCGCATCCGAAAGCGTGACTGGCGGCGCTGGCTGAATCTGATCCTGCTGGTGGTGCTGGTCAGCATCCCGCTGGCGTACGTGAGCGTGGCCCTGGCGACCGGCGAGCGCGCCTTCGACTACGGCAAGATGATGTATGCCGCCGACCTGTATTGCTACGATAACCCCTCGTTCAGCTACATCCTGCGCCTGGAAACCTGGTACCCGGCCACGTACTACACCACCTTCTGCTGGCCGCACCGCTACATCGAGCCGCTGTTCTACGTGATCTGGATGCTGGCTCCGGTGGCGATCACGCTCTGGCTGGCGCGCGGCCGGGCGCTGGCCCTGACCTTCGCCCCGCTGGGCGACATGATCCTGCTCGGCCAGAACACCTGGATGATGATCCCGCTGTTCGTGCTGGGCCTGAATCACCGCGAGGGGCAGCGCGTGCCGTGGTGGCACGGGCTGGTGCTGGCCCTGGGGGCGCTCAAGCCGCATATCGCTTTCCCGGTGTGGCTCTGGCTGGGCTGGCGCTGGCGCGGCCAGTGGAGGCCCTACCTGACCTGGGGCCTGGGCATGATCGCCCTGGCCGTGCCGGCCTTTCTCCTGCGGCCGACCTGGCTGACCGAGTGGCTGCTCAACTCCTCCCAGGGCCGGGGGACAGAGGCCGCGATCGGCCGGGGGAGCGTCGCCCTGATCCCGGACCGGCCCGGCCTGCCGATGCCCGTGGTCTATCTGTTCTGCCTGTTGGTGGCGGTGCTGGTGTATGCCCTGCTGCGCTGGCGGCGCGGCCGGCTGGATTTCTACGACTGGACGCTGCTCTTTTTGTTCGCCAGCCCGATCATGAACGACTACGACCTGATCGTGTTGTTGCCGTTTGTCGTTCGCACGCGGCGGCGTCTGGCGGTGACGCTGGTGGCCGGGATCGCCGCCTGGGTCTTCGCGCTCGCCACCGGCCGTTGGAGCATGAGCGTCATGATCACGTTGGCGCTGATCGTGGAGCGCCTGTGGCGGCGGGACAGGCAGAACAGCGCCATTCCCATAGCCGTCCGAGCCTGACTATCCCAACTTATCCCACTAAAGTCCCAAAGTGGGATTTGCCAAATCTAGCCGCTGCGGGGGCAGCCGCCCCCCGGCAGGATGCTTTCCGGGTGGGTGTTCTGAGCGTGGTTGCACACTGCGTCGTTGGTGGAGACGAAGGGCAGGGCGTAGGCGCGTTCGATGACCTGTCCGGCCTGGGCGCTGGCCGGAGTCTCGGAGACGATGGTAATCCGGGCGTCCACCCAGCGGGTCAGGCGGGCGAGTTCGGGCCGGACGGTGATCTGGAGTTCGTCGGGGAGGGGCAGGCCTTCACCCATCCGCACGCACAGCCAGGCGGCGCGCGTCCGGCCGACCGGGATGGTGAAGCTGTGGACGCTGTCAATGAACAGGGCCACGCCGGGTACTTCACCGGCGATCGGCGGGCAGATTTCGCCGCGCGTCGTGGGCCAATAGGTGCCGGTTGAATCGGCGACCAGGGTGACCTCGAAAGCGCGGTAACTCCACAGGGGATCAACCGGATCGCGCCATTCGTTGGCGTTGGGAGTCTTGATGTCCTCTTCCGGGATGCCCCAGGTGTAATAGGGGAAGGTCTGGCCGACCGATTCGATCTCCAGCCACACCCACAGCCGTTCCTCGCCGTTGGGCAGCACCTGGACGACCGGCTCGCACACATCGACCAGGGCCAGGGTGATATCGTCGCCCGGATCGCCGCCGTCCACGCCGTAGCGCGTGCCGCCCAAGAGGTTGTAGCCTTCGGCGCGCAGGGCGACCGGCTGGCCGCAGGTCTTGTGCATGTTGGACTTGAAATGCGTATAGGCCCCCTGGATCGATCCGATCCACAGCAGCCCGGCGACGATCAGCGCGGCCAGGGCGACCCCGGCCAGCAGGAAACGCTTGGGATGGGTCATCGGTCAGATTCCATACACGACCATGATCGCGGTTTCGAGGAGCATCAGGGCCGGGATGCAGGCCAGCAGGGCCAGCCGCAGCGCGGCGCGCAGGGCATCCGGACCGCGCTGGCGGATCAGCGCGGGCAGCGCGGCCAGCGTCGGCTCGTCCTCGTCCCCGTACACATAGCGCAGAAAAGCCACGACGAAAAAGATGTTGGCGCTGAAGTAGCGCTCGATCGAATGGGCCTGACCGCTGAAGAACATCAGCCCGAAGACGGTCAGCAGGCTGGCGGCGGCATACAGCGGCAGGCGGCGCGGCCGAGCGGCTGTGTTCCAGCGTGGCGGCAGATCGCGCACGATCAGAGCCAGGGTCAGGGTCAGGACGCCAAACTCCATCATATTCCAGGGGGTGGGATCGGTCAGACCCACGCCGGACAGTACGCGCTGCCAGCCCAGGGTGATGTAGCTCAGGAAGGCCAGCAGGTTGCCGCCGTCGAACTCCTTGTACCACAGGGTGCGCTGAGCCATCAGGACGTACAGGGGGTAGTAGCCACTGGTTTGGTAGAACCACGCGCCGAGTCCGACGAGCATGCCCAGCGTACCGAGCAGGGCCGTCCAACCGGGATTGGAATCGTCCAGCAGGTGGGCCAATCCGGCCCGGCTGAACAGGCGCGGGGCGTTCTCGTCGCCGTGGGTGTGCGTCCAGGCGCGGGTCAGGGCCAGCAGGCCGAAGCCGGGCAGCAGGGCCAGGGCGTTGGGCTTGGTCAGGCCAACCAGGATGCCGCAGATCAGCGCGAACAGGCCCCAGCCGGCATTGACGCCCCAGCGTTCCGAGGGCTGGCGCAGGCAGACCCAGAGCAGCACCCCCGAAAGCAGCAAGAAGGTACCCTCCGCCAGACCGGCATACAGCCACACCCCAAAGGGCAGCAGGGTGATCCCCGCCAGGAACAGGGGGCGGCGCGAGCCGGTGATGCCGTGAATGACCGGCGGCAGCAGGCTCAGGGCGACCAGGTTGACCAGCCAGCCGGAGCAGTAATCGCCGCCGGTCAGGTGCAGGACCAGGGCTTGCAGGTTGACGAAGACCGGCCACCACGAGCGATCGGGCAGGAAGGTCAGGTGACGATAGACCAAACTGACGTCGTAATCTGAGTAGCCGCTGCCGGCGATGCGGGTGTAGATGCGCGAATCGACCATCCAGTAACAGGTGCCGCGGAACTGCCCGGCGATCGGCCGTCCCAGGTCGTTCCAGCGGGCTGTCCAGACCGAGTCGATGGCGAAGCTGCCCAGGATGACGATCAGCAGCACCAGCATCATGGCGAAGATCACGGCATCGAAGGGATAGCCCTTCAGCCGGCTCCGGATGGTCCTGAGAGCGGGCGAGGCGCGGGTAGGGACGTGGGGAAGGCTCATTGCGGGCTGGTGGATGAGACGGCGCACGGGCCGTCGGGCAGGGTACTGCCCGGCTGGAGCCGGTTGGCTGTCGCGCACAGGTCAGCCGAGGAACGGACAGTGGGCGGCGCGCTGGCCTGATCCTCATAACCCGGATCGGGCCGGACGCGAATCCAGGCATCGACCCAGCGCGTCAGGCGGGCGCGGATAGGGCGGGTGGTGATGACCATCGCGGCGGGCAGCGGGCGGGTCTGGTTTTCGTCGCTGTAAGTCAGGCAGACCCAACCGGCCTGGGTCGTGCCATACGGGATCGTGAAGCCATTGGCCGTGTTGAAGAACTGGGTCAGACCGGATGTATCCCAATCATCGCAGACGCGGGCCTGTCGCCCGGCCCAGGTGGAGCCGCTGTGAGCGGCATCCGCGATGCCCCACACCGCGTTGGGCGTCCAGATGGGATCGACCGGGTTGCGCTCGTCGGCCGGGTTGAGGCGGCCCAGGTCTTCCCAGGGCAGGCCCCAGGCCGCATAGGGAAACACCTGGCCGATGACCTCGATCTCCAACCAGAACCACAATCGCTCTTCCCCGTCCGGGCGCTGCTCGATGATCGGTGTGCAGAAATCCAGCAGGGCCAGCGGGAAGTCGTCGCCGGTATCATCCGCGTCACGGCCGTAGCGCGTCCCGCCGAGCAGGTTGTAACCCTCGGCGCGCATCGCCACCGGCTCGCCGCAGGTCGTGTGCTGGTTCGATCCGAATGGGTCGTACTTGGGGGTCAGAATCCCGATCAGCAAGATTCCGCCCAGGATCAGCGCGGCGAGAAACAGCCCGGCCAGCAAGAAAGACGTTTTTCGTAGCATAGGCTCAGATTCCCAGACGCGGCCCGATGGATAGGACGGTGATGGTCAGCAGCGGGCCGAACAGCAGCACGGTCAGGCGCAGCAAGGCTGTGACCGCGCCCGGCCGCCGTCGCAGCACGATCCCCGGTAGCCGCCACAGCGGCGGCTCATCCTCATTGCCGTAGACATACTGGAGATAGAGGACCACGAAAAAGATGTTGCCCATCGCGTAACGGGTGATGGCATGCGCCTGGCCGCTGTAGAACATCACTCCCAGGATCGCCAGCAGCGAGAAGCGCGCGTAACCGGGCACGCGGCGGGCCGCCAACCCTGGCCAGCGCGGAGGCAGGCCCTGAGCCGCCAGAATGCCGATCATCAGCGGCGCGCTGAGGCGCATCAGGCGTTCCAGACCGAGGGTATCGAGCGTGCCACCCAACAACTGCCGGAAGCCGCCGGACAGGTATTCGAGCAGGGTGGGCAGGTCGCCGGGATAGAACTGCTTGAACCACAGGGTGCGCTGGGCCAGGAGGATGTAGAACGGGTAGTAGCCGCTGGTCTGGTAGAACCACAGGCCGTTGCCGAGCGCGATCCCGGTGGCGGCCAGCAGGCCCGGCCAGATCGGGCTGGCATCACTCAGCAGCGCTCGCCAGTGCGCACGGTGCGGGGTGAGCGTCTCTGGCTCAGCCGTGTGCCAGATCGACCAGGCTTTGCCTACGGTCAATGTCAGGAAGGCCGGCAGCAGGGCGATGCTGTTGGGCTTGGTCAGGCCAACCAGGATACCCAGCAGGAGCGCGCCGGCCCCGGCGCGCAGGTTGCGGCGGCGCTGATCTGGACGCCATTGGAGGCAAACCCACCATAGCAGCCCGGAAAAGAGCAGGAAAGTTCCCTCCGCCATGCCCACGTACAGCCACATGGCGAACGGTACGATCATCAGTCCGATCAGCAGGCTGAGCCGTCGCGTGCCGGTGATGGCCTGGATGACCGGCACGAGCAGCACGACCGCGATCAGGTTGACCGTCCAGCCGGAGCAGGCCCCGTCGCCGCTCAGCGCGATCATGCCTGCCGTCAGGAGGGGAAAGACCGGCCACCACGATCGATCGGGCAGGTTGGTGAGGTGGCGGTCGGAGAGATCGTATACATAGTCGGTGTAGCCGTAGAGCGCGATGCGAGTCAGGGTGCGCGCGTCGCCGACCCAGTAACACACGCCCCGGAAAGCGGCTTCTTCCGCTTCGTGATAGTTGCCCCAGACGGAATCGATGATTGTTGAGCCGAGCAGCAGCATACAGACGGTGATGATCATCGCCATGCCGACCATCCGCAGCGGGTAGGGGCGACGCTCCGTCTGGAGCGCGGGAGATGCGATTGTCGGGGCCGGTAGACTCATCGACAGTTCCGGGCGAAGGAGATGCCCCCCTTAAGCGCCCAACCCCAGGCCGGGCGTGGATCGACTGGGGAGTATTGTAAGGCGGGGGGCGATTCGCCGCCAGCCATAAAAAGAGCGCCCACCGGCGGGGTGGGCGCTCTGGATCGCGGCTTGAGACAGGGCTAGGCTTTTTTCGGGAAGCGGCTGAGGACGGTCACCGGGACTGGGACCGGGGCCTTGTCGCCCAGGGTCAGCGCGCCGAAGTCCTTGCTCAGCTTGGTGCGAGCCGCCCCGGCGAAGACCTGGAGCGGCGTATTCTCCGCCTGGAACTCTTCCTTGAGGTAGGCCTGGCCGAGCTGGTAACCTTCGCTGTCGATCGAGCAACTCGTCACGATGCCCACGACGCGCCCGCGGTCGTCCACCAGGGGGTCGCCGGGCTGGGGCGGACGCGCGCCCTTCTGGTTCAGCCGGAAGCGCGTCACCATTGCATCGCGTTTGGCTTCGTGGGCCAGGTAGGCAGCCTTGCCGATGAAGAACGGCTTCCAGGTCTTGACGTAGCTGCCAAATCCGGCGTCGGCCGGGCCAAGACCGTGCGCGCCGGCCAGTTCGTGCCCGTAGAGGGGCAGTCCGGCCTCGGTGCGCGTGCTATCGCGGGAGGCGAGGCCGCACGGCGTCGCGCCGCTCTCCACCAGGTCCTTGAAGAAGGCCGGGGCCTTGTCCGGGTGGATGAACAGTTCAAAAGCCACCCGTTCGCCGGTGTAGCCGGTCCGGGCCACGACCACGTCGTAGCCGTTGATCACGGCGCGGGTGACGCCTGCCCAGGGCAGTTTCTTGATCCGGGCCTTGTCCTCGTCGCTGAGGTGCAGGCTGGTCAGGATGTCGCGGCTCTTGGGGCCTTGCAGGGCGATGTCGACCCGCATCTCGTCACCGACCTTGCGGTCGCGCAGGTTGCGCAAGGTCACCTGATGGCGGCCCGGCACAGTTGCAGCCGGGTCGGCGGGGTCGATCTGCCACTTGCCCTCAACCAGGCCACTGACCCAGGCCCAGTCCTTGTCGTCATTGGAGGCGTTGACCACGATCATGAAGTGGTCGGCCGCCAGGCGGTAAATGAAGATGTCATCGATTGGCACGCCGTCCACGCCGAGCAGGTAGCTGTAATGGGCCGAACCAATCGCCAGGGCGCGCACGTCATTGGCGGCGATCGCATCCAGGAAGGTCTCCGCGCCCGGCCCCTTGAGGTCCCAGACGCCCATATGACTGACGTCGAACAGGCCCGCGCCGGTACGCACCGCGGCGTGTTCCTCGCCGACTGAGGAGTACCAGACGGGCATATCCCAACCGGCGAAGGGCACCATCTTGGCCTTCATCGCCCGGTGCAGGTCGTTGAGGCTGGTCTTGAGCAGGGGTGGGTCGACCGGCTCCGTCCAGGTGAAGACAGGCTTGGCCTCGCCGCGCGGCCCGGCGTACTTTGGGCCATGGCTGCCGATGAAGTAGCCTTTGTCGGCGCTATAGCCGTCGCCGCTGGCCGAGAGGGGGTGCTGTGCCCCGCTCAGGGCGCGGACGACCACCGGACCGGGCAGCTTGCCCTGCAGATCGACCGGATCGAACTGCACGAAGCCATCCGACAGAGCGCGCAGCCAGGCAGCCGCCCGGCCCGCGTTCTCGGCCACATGCAGGTGGAAGGTCGTCGCGTTCACGCGCTTGAGCACCCCGTGCGTGATGGGTGAGCCGTCCGGATTGAGCAACCAGGTGGGCTGGGCCTGTCCATCGACCAGGGCCAGGGTGTCGTTGGTGGTCGCCCACTGGACGAACTGGGCCGCATCGGCCCCGCTGATTTCCAGCACCTGCCAGCCAGTCTTGGGCAGGCTCTCAAGGGTGTACAGGTGCGGATAGTCGACCTGGGCCGGGCCGGGGACGTCGATCCCGATCTCGGCGGCCAGCGCCCGACTCTTGATCGCGGCGGTTTGCAGCGCGTCGAAGTCGACTTTGCTGCGCAACTGGGGCCGGTTGCCCTTGCCAATGTAACTGTAGGGCCGGGTAGCGTGCAGCACGTCGGCCATGATCGCCGCCAGCCGGTCGATCTCCGGCTCCTTGAACCCGCGCTGCGTGACCCAGGGCGTGCCCAGCCGCAGGCCGCTGGCCCGGAAGGCGCTCTTGTCGCCGGGGATGGTGTTGCGGTTGGTCACGATTCCGGCCAGGTCCAGGATGCGGGCGGCCATATCGCCGCTGAGGGGCGTGCCGTCCGGGCCGGTGATGTGCTTCATGTCGACGAGCAGCATGTGCGAGTCCGTGCCGCCGTAGGGGATACGGAAGCCGTGCCCGGCGAGTTGCTCGGCCAGGCGCACCGCGTTTTTGATGGTCTGAGCCTGGAGGGCGCGGAACTGGTCCGTGCGGGCCAGCTTGAAAGCGACGGCCATCCCGGCGATGGTGTTGACGTGCGGGCCGCCCTGCTCGCCGGGGAAGACGGCGCGGTCGAGCTTGCGGGCGATGGCGGCGTCTTCGGTCAGCAGGACTGCGCCGCGCGGTCCTTGCAGGGTCTTGTGCGTGGTGAAGCTCACTACGTGGGCATAACCGACCGGGCTGGGCACGACTCCGGCGGCGGTCAGGCCGGCGATGTGCGAAATATCGGCCAGCAGGACCGCGCCCACCGAATCGGCGATTTCCCGGAAGCGCTTGTAGTCAGCAACGTAGGGATAGCTGGTGAAGCCGCAGATGATCATCTTCGGCTTGTGTTCCTGGGCCAGGCGCTGGATGGCGTCGTAATCCAGCCGCTCGGTCTCCGGATCGACTCCGTAACTGATGATGTTGTATGTAAGGCCGCTGCGGTTGACCGGGCTGCCGTGGGTCAGGTGGCCGCCGTGGAGGAGGTCCATGCCCATCACGGTATCGCCGGGCTGGACCAGCGCGGAGTAAACGGCGTTGTTGGCCGGCGCGCCGGAAAGCGGCTGGACGTTGACCCACAGCTTGCCAGCCGGGACGCGATCGGTGGCGAACAATTCCGCCGCGCGGCGGCGGGCGAGGGCTTCGACGATATCGGTGTACTCGGTGCCCTTGTAGTAGCGCTCGTCGGCGTAGCGCCGGTACTCGGCAAGCCGGGTCTCGTAGTCGAGGATGTCGGCTTCGTTCAAGGCCCGGGTCTCGGAGAGGGGATAGCCTTCGGCGTACAAATTCTGGAAGACGGAACCGACCGCCTGGCGCACCGCGCCGGGAATGGTCGACTCCGAAGGGATCAGGATGAGTTTGTGCGCCTGGCGCGCCTCTTCATGGCCAATCAGGGCTGCCACCTCTGGATCGAGATGGGCAAGATCGTCGCGGAACAGATAATCGTTCAACGCCATGTGACGTCAAGCTCCTTAGTATGATCGGAGGGCGAAAAGGTCCACAACCGGGTTGCGACGAATTGTAGCACGAGGCCTGCCGATGAGCGAACGCAACTGTGCAGGTTGGCCGATTGCTCTGGCGCGATATGCCCAAGTCAGCGAGGCAAATCACCCAACAAGCGAACGATTTCGACAGATTTAGTGCGGATGAGAGGCCTGACGAGGCGT
>CAZHMJ010000029.1:0-8407 GCA_964533805.1 uncultured Anaerolineae bacterium
CCTTTGCCCTCTGGCTGTGGAACGTCACCCTGCGCACCCTGACCGCCGCCGAGTCGGGCATCATCAACAACACGATGCTGATCCAGATCGGGGTGCTGGCCTGGGTGTTTCTGGGGGAATCGCTGGACCGCAAGGCGATCGTGGGCCTGATCCTGGCCGTGCTGGGCACGCTGGCCGTCCAGATGGGACGGGCGAAGCCAGCAGTAAGCGCCGAAGCGGCAGGCGTCGAAGCGTCCAGACCGTAGAGACCGCGTCACCGGAGGTTATGCCGAGGCCAGAGAACGTGGATCGGCTGTGTAGGGACGGGCCACGTCGATGCTTTGCATCGTGACCCGTCCGGAGCCGCGCGGTTGCGTCGTGTTCGGAACCGGAGCCGGGCGGCGGGCGTCAAGGGGGCAGAGGTGTGCGTTGGGCGGGTGGCGGACGGGTCGATGACCCGTCCCGACAGGAGGGAACCATGCATCGACTGATTGGGCTGGCGAAGCTGTTGGGGATTGTGGTGCTGGTGGCCCTGAGCGGGTTGGGTCCGGCGGCGGCGCAGGGCGGCGGCCAGCCGGTGATCGGTCCGCAGAACGCCGCCGAAGTGGTCGGGCTGCGCCAGTGGGCCGTGCATGACTGGGGCGCGTATGCGCTGGCGTGGTCGCCCGATGGGCTGGCCCTGGCTGCGGGCGCTTACTTCGGCGGCGCTAGCCTGTGGGACCCTGAATCGGGCACCCTCCTGCATCGGATGGCCTCGGCTGAGTCGGATACGGTGAGCGAGCTGGCCTGGTCGCCGGACGGGACGCGCCTGGCGGGCGGTGTGTATGAAAGGGGGGTGACGGTGTGGGACGCGGCCAGCGGCGAGCCGTTGGTTGTGCTCGGTACGCAGGAACAGATTGTGGTGGGCGTGGATTGGTCGCCAGACGGAGCACGGCTGGCGGCGTCGACGTCCGCCGGGACGGTTTATGTCTGGGAGACGGCGGATTTGGAGGCGCCGCCCCTGGTCTTGGCCGCCCACGATTGGGTTGCCGCCGGGCTGGCTTTCAGCCCGGATGGGAGCCGCCTGGCCTCCGGCGGGTTCGATAACCGGGTCAAACTCTGGGACGTGACTCGCGCCGAGGTTGTGCAGACGTTGCCGGCCCCGACCGGGGTGGAGTACGTGACCTGGTCGCCGGATGGCCGCCAGGTCGCTGCCGGCTGCTGGGACGGCACGATCCTGATCTGGGCGGAGGAGGACGGCGCGCTGTTATTCCGGTTGTACGGCCACGCGCCCGGCCAGATGGGACACATGGCCGGGATCACGGCGCTGGCCTATCATCCGGACGGGCGGGTGCTGGCCAGCGTGGCCGGGGATGGTTCCCTGCGCCTGTGGGACGCGGTCGCGGGGACGGCGCTCGTGGCCCTCGGCGGACAGGCCGACGGCTACGATCGCGGGCTGCATAGCCTGTCCTGGTCGCCGGATGGCACGCTGCTGGCAACCGGCGCGGACGCAGGCTCGGTGCGGGTGTGGGGCGTGCCCGCGCTGCAGCCGGGCCGGATCGCCCAGGTGCACGTCGAGGGTGAGGACCGGCTCAACGTGCGCGCCGAGCCGCGTATCGACACCAACCTGCTGGCCCGCCTGGAAGACGGCGTCCAGGTGACGATCCTGGACGGCCCGGTCGAGGGCGAGGGCTACACCTGGTGGCAGGTTCAGGCGGCGGACGGGGTAGAGGGTTGGGCGGTCGAGATGGCGGACGGCTTGCGCACCCTACGCCTGGTGACCCTGACGACCACCTACCCTGAACCCGATCCGGCTTCCGGCCGGGAACAGGCCTTCCCGACGCCGACTTTGGCTCCGCTGCCCACGCTCACGCCGCCGCCATTGCCGACTCCGACCCCGCTGCCGACGCCAACAGGCGCGACTGGGTAAGGTGTCCTGTGTTGAGCTTCGCCCGCGTTCCATCGCGGGCGAAGCCGTCCTTCAGCGCCGGGCGAGGCGTGGTGCTACAATGGGAATCGGCACCGCTTCCAGCGCGCACGAGCGAGAGAGACCCCATTGGCCACGCGCACGATCACCCTGGTCCGCCACGGGCAGTATCACCACATCCAGCCCATGCGCGGCCTCCAGTACCTCGCCACCGACCGGCGCGACCTGGGCCTGACCGCGGAGGGCGTCCGGCAGGCGCACCAGACCGCCGAGCGGCTGAGCGGGCTGCCGGTCACGATCATCTACACCAGCAGTATGCCGCGCGCGGTTCAGACCGTGGACCTGATCCGGCTGCGCTTCCCCGGTGTGCCCGTCCGGGCGACGCGCGCCCTGTGGGAGTGCGTGCCAGGGATGCCCGCCGCGCCGTTCGACCGGCGCTACCGCCGCTTTCCCCCGGACGTGCTGGCCGACGGCTTGCTGCGCGCCGAGCGCGCCTTCGAGCGCTTCTTCATCACCGCCCGCAAGACGGACAAAAACGCGCTGCTGATCTCCCACGCCAATCTGATCCGCTATTTTGTGTGCCGGGTGATGGGCGCGCCGCCCGATCGCTGGGCCGCGCTGGAGATGGCCCCCTGCGCGATCACGACCATCGCGATCGACTCCAGCGGTGCGATGCGCCTCCTGACGCACAACGACGCCGGGCACCTGGCGCCCGACGGGGTCGAGGGGTGAGCCGCTCCGATCACGCGGGCGCGGCCACGCGGGCGAAAAAATTGACGAGGTTGCCGTCCGGGTCGCGGAACCAGACGGAGCGCGCGCCCCAGGGGTAGGTCTGGGGCGGCTTGACGATCGGCACGCCCAGCGCCCGCAGGCGCGCGTCCTCCGCGTCCACGTCCGCGACCTCGAAGCCCACGATCATCCCGCCGTGTCCGGCCCCTTCCATGCTGCCAGGGGCCATCTCCTCCATGCCCTGATAACTGAAAATGGTCAATCCCGCGCCCGCCGTCCGCACTTCGACATGGCGGGTGTCGCCTTCGGCCTCCACCTGCAAGACTTGCTCGTAAAAGGCCCGCAGCCGGGCCACGTCCGGCGTGACGAGACAGACTCCGGTCAGGGTTCGGGGCATGGGGAGGCCTCCTTCTGGGGCGCGGCAGCAAAAAGGGCGAGATCGCTCTCGCCCAATTGTACAGGAGATAGGTGGATCAGGACGGGGGCTATTTGCCCAACCGCTTCCTGAACTCCGCCGTCAAGGCCGGGAGAATCTCGAACAGGTCACCGACGATGCCATACTGGGCCAGCTTGAAGATCGGCGCGTCGGGGTCTTTGTTGATGGCGACGATCACCTTGCTGGTGCGCATCCCGGCCTGGTGCTGGATCGCGCCGGAGATGCCGCACGCGATGTACAGGTCCGGGCTGACCACCTTGCCGGTCTGGCCGACCTGATGGGCGTAGTCGATGTAGCCCGCGTCGACCGCCGCCCGGCTGGCTCCCACCGCCGCGCCGAGCACGGCCGCGAGTGCCTTCAGCGGGGCGAAGCCCTCGGCGCTGCCCACCCCCCGCCCGCCGGAGACGACGATCGCGGCGTCGGTCAGGCTGACCTCGCCGGCCGCCGCCTCGAAGCCTTCGATCTTAGTCGCGATCTGATCCTCGCGCAGCACCGGGCCGACGCGGGTGATCTCGCCGCGACGATCGGGATCGGGCGCGAGGGCCTGAAAGGCCCGGCTGCGCAGGGTGATGTATGCCGGACCGCCGGGCTGGACGGTCTGGCTGGCGAGCAGCTTGCCGCCGTAGACCGGGCGGGTGGCTTTCAGCGCGCCGCCGGGCTTCGCGGCTGGCTCGTCCGGTTCGGCGGGCGGCTTGCCCCCCAGGACCGGGTGGCTGATCCGCGGCGCGTCCTGCGGCGATTCGTCGGGCTGGGCGGGTGTTTTGCCGCCGAAGAGACCCTGGCTGAGGCGGGGCGCGTCAGCGGGTGGTTCGTCCTTGTCGGCAGGCTGCTTGCCGCCAAAAACGGTCCCACCGATCGTGGAGGCCTTGGCGGGCGGCTCGGCGGGCGGAGCCGAGGGCTTGCCGCCGAAGAGGGCCTGGCTGATCCGCTGCATCACCCCACCGGCCGGAGCCAGCTCGGTCACGTCGTTGAGCAGGGGCGAGTCCGTGTCCAGGGCCGAGGCGGCCAGCAGCTCCCGGCCGCGGCTGGTGGCGGCGGCCAGCACGACCTGGGGCCGCCCGGCCGCGACCAGCTTGCCGAGCAGGGCGGCGTACGGCTCCAGGCGGAACTCGGCCAGGGTCGCATCCTCGGCCAGGAGGACCCGGTCGGCCCCGCGTTGGATGGCCTGCTTCGCCAGCCCTTCGACATCCTGCCCGAAGACGAGCGCGGTCAGCGGCCCGCCGAGAGTACCGGCCAGGGTCCGGCCCTGGCCCAGAGCTTCCCAGGACGCCGGGGCGGCCTGGCCTTGGAACTGTTCGATCCAGACGTAGACGCTCATGGTCAGATCACCTTTTTCGCCAGCAGCCTGTCAACCAGCGCGGCCGCTTTCGCCTGGGCGGTCTGACCGTCGATGATCTCACAGGCCGTTTCCGGCAAGGCCGGGGTCTGGAAGTCGCTCCCGCTGGCTTTGGACGCGGGCTGGCTGAGGCCCAGCGCCGCCGCGTCCCAGACCGGGATCTCGGCTTTGGTCGCCTTGCGGATGCCCATGAACGAGGGATAGCGCGGGGTGTTGATCTCCTTGGTCAGGCTCATCACGACGGGCAGGCGGCTAGTGGCCGTCTGGCGGCCTTCTTCCAGCAGGCGTTCGACGCGGACCTGGCCGGCCTGGACTTCCGGCTGCGCTTCCTTCCGCGCCGGCTCCCGGCCTGGCAGGTGCGCCCAGACTTTAGGTTCGTCCTTCTCTGTCTTTGCGCCGGGCATGAGGATTTTGGAGACGCTGCTCAACACCGGCCAGCCCAGCTTGCGCGCCGTCTGGACGATGTGCTGGTCGGTGGCTTCGTCGGCGGCTTCCTTGCCAAAGAGCACCAGATCGACGTCGCCCAGCTTGTGGACGGCGGCGGCGAAGGCGGCGGCGTAGCCCCGGCTGTCCAGCCCGGCCCAGGCTTCGTCCCAGACCCGGATGGCGGCCTCGGCGCCCATCGCCAGGGCGTGGCGGAGCGCGATGGTATGCTCCTCTGGGCCGATGGCGATCACGGTGACTTTGCCCCCGGCGGCGCCGGCCTGGTTCAGGGCTTCTTCGACGGCGTATTCATCCCAGGGATTGATGACTTGCGGCGCGTCCCCCCAGGTGACCTGCCCGGCGCGGATTTCGGGCCGGGCGCTGGTGTCGGGGACGCTGCGCGTACCCACCACGATGTGCAAGACTCTATCCTCCTACTCAAGCTAAAACCCCAAAAATGCCGCGTGGCGTACGACGGGATGGCGAGGAGGCCCACGCTGGCGGATTATTAACCGGATGTTTGAAGTGTATCACAGGAGTCCATTTCGCACGCAGGCGGGGAGCGGGGACGGTTGCCCGCCCCCCGGCCATGACTATAATGCTCGATGAACAAGGCGATTGTGACCCATCCCCGCCTGACGCTTTAGCACGCCGCTGCCTGCCTTGAGTCCCCTGCCGGTGGCATTGGGGGCGACTGACCCTTGTGACGGTTCATAGGAGGTTACCGTGGCTGAAGATGTCCTTCAGGAGTATTTCCAAAAGCTAAAGTCATCCAATCTGAACGAGCGGACGGGCATGGCCCAGAAACTGAGCATGCTGGCCCTGGCGGAAATGCGCGGGACGTCCGAGGTCAGCAGCCGCGTGGTGCGCGTGGTCAACGGCTTGAACGAGGTGCTGGAACAGGATTCATCCGGCGCGGCGCGCGCGGTGGCGGCCGAACTGCTCGGCCAACTCGGACAGGCCATGAGCAATCTGGGCGATAGCCGCGCCAGCGAACTGGTCGAGTGGGTCGTGCAGGCGCTGATCCGGGCCTTGCAGGATGGCGACGCGAGTGTCCGCAAGCAGGCGGAAAGGGCGCTACAGAAGATCGGCACGCCGTCCGCCAGGGCGGTGGTGCCCGCCAAGCCGTGGTGGAAGTTCTGGTAACCTGCGCTTGCGGCGATTTGTTTCCCTTCCTGAAAGGTAGACAACAATGAAGATCAGTATCAAGGGCATCGTGGTGGGCGTGCTGCTGGGCGTGGTGGGCGCGCTCCTGGTTCACTGGGCCAGGCCGCAGGTTCCGGCGACCGAACTGAGCTTCGGCCTGCTGGTCAACCTGCTGCTGCTGGCGGTTGTCGTTTTCACCGTCTACTACTTCATCACGATCACGGCGTCTGCCCTGATGCAGAAATCCGACTTCGTCGAGCATTTTCTGAACTCCGCCTGCTGCATGGGCGGATCGTTCATCGGCGGGCTGACGGCCGGGTTCACGGGCGGGCTGCTGGGTTTCGTGATCGGCGCGCTGGTCGGTCTGGTGGGTTCGCTGATCTTCGCCAAGCCGAGCCAGAACGAGACCGACATGACGGTGACGCGGATCATGGTGGCGGTCGGGATGGTCATCGGCATGATCGTCGGGCTGGCGACCGGGACGCTGCCTTTCCTGAGCCTGCTGATCGTGGTCGTGCTGTGCGCCCTGGCCGCCTACCTGGGCGGGCTGCTGTTTGGCAATGGGATCATGGCCGCCACCGGTGGCGGGGACTCGCCCTCGTTCACCATCGGCGTGGTGGCGGCGATCGTGATGGTCGCGGCCTTCTTGCTCATCAAACCCTGAGCTGAGGCGCGCAGTCAACAGGACGCGGCCAGGGATTTCCCTGGCCGTTTTGATCGGGGGCGTGGGCAAGACGCCGGTCGGGCGGTGGGTAGCGCCGCGGGCGGCGCGCTACAATGGCGCCCGCGTGGTCACAGAGGAGAGGGAGCGCGATGTTCAAACGAAGTCTGGCCTGCCTGATCTTGTTTGGCTTGCTGGCGGCGGGGCTGCCGGGCGGGAGGACCGCGGCCCAGGGCGGCGGGGAATTCCCCCCGGTCCGGCCGGGGTACCCGGTCGGCGTGCGGACGGTGTCCCTGACCGACGAATTGCGTCCCGACCGCCAGTTGACGGTCGAGGTCTGGTACCCGGCGATGAGCGATGACACCCAGACCGGCACGATCGCAGCGCCGCGGCGCGACGCGGACGTGTGGTTCGCGGATGGGCCGTACCCGCTGCTGGTGATCTCGCATGGCAACGGCGGGACGCGGACCGACCTGGCCTTTCTGGCCGCGCACCTGGCCGCGCGCGGTTTCGTCGTCGCCGCGCCGGACCACCTGGACGCCGAGTTGGGCGTCGATGGGGTGCCCATCGAGCGCGTCCCGGTCGACCGGCCGCTGGACGTGCTCGCCGTGATCGACGGGCTGCCCGACATCTCGCCGCTGAACTGGCTGATCGATGCGGAGCGGGTGGGGGTGATCGGCTACTCGCTGGGCGGCTTCACGGCCCTGACCCTGAGTGGGGCGCGGATCGATCCGGCGGCGTATCTCGCTGCCTGCGCCCGGCCGGAGCAGGCCGACAACCGGGTGTGCATGTATGCCCCGACCTGGGCCGCAACCGAAGCCTACCGGGCCGATCTCGGCCTGGAGACTCCCGCAAACGAAGCCTGGCCAGCCTATGGGGACGGGCGCATCCAGGCCGTGCTGGCAATCGCGCCGTCGCGGGCGCTGCTCTTCGGCGCGGATGGGTTGGGCGCGGCGAATGTGCCGGTCCTGATCGTGGGCGGCACCGCCGACGAACTGGCCCCGTATGAGACCGAAGCGGTCTTCATGGCTGGTCACCTGGGCGGCGAGCCGGTCCTGATTTCGGCCCTGGAGGCCGGGCACTACGACCTGGCCGATCCGGCCCGGTGGGGCGACGCGCTTGACTATCTGGGCGCGGCCTGGTTCCGGCTGCATCTCCGGGGCCGGACGGCGGATGCCGCCCTGCTCGAACCGGAGACCATCGACGGGCTGCCCGGCCTGGCCTGGGGCGTGGTGACGGATTAACTGCCTTACCAGGTGCGTCCCCCTGGCGCGGGGAATCGCGATCTTTTGTATAATGAGTGTCATCTTCCGCCCATATCGAGAATGGGGAAATGGAAATGCAGAAACAAAAGAAACATAAGCAGCAGCAGAAACAACTTCAGGCAGCAATCCAGAGAAAATACGGGGTATCGAGTAAAACGAGCAATCAGGTTATTACAGCCCTGACCGAAATCGAAAGACAGCGTCAGGGCATGAAAGTCAGCCTTCCGGGCCGGCCCGGCACCCAACAGTCCGAGCAGGCCACGGACAATATCGAGAGTATCATCGGCGGGTTGTTTGGCGGGATTGCTTCGGCTCCGAGCAGCGGGGCACCCAGCGCGAGTCCCGCCGTTCAGAGTGGCGGGTCGACCGGCAGGCGGACTTCGTCTCAGGGGGGTGGGCTGCTCGGCCTGATCCTCAACATCATCAAGAGCCTGCTTGGTTTCGGGCGGGGTGGTCAATCCCAGGGCGGCGCCGATATCATGGGGATCGTGGGTGATCTTCTGGGCGGCGCGACGAGTACCAGCCA
>CAZHMJ010000029.1:8417-26774 GCA_964533805.1 uncultured Anaerolineae bacterium
CCTGATATGGTCAGCATCCTTTCCGGCTTGCTGGGGAGTGGCGGTTCGACGGCCGGATCGGGCAGCCAGGACCTCGACATTGAGGATCTGGTCGCAGGCCTGTTGGGTGGCGGGCAAGGCTCGTCACAGAGGCGCTAGACTTCCAAAGAATCCAGGCAGAACTGTGGAGCAGCCGGCACTCCCCTCGCGTGATACGTTTGCACCGTCCTAATCGTCGCCCACCGGTTTGCGCATGATGGTAAAGCCACCGAAGCCGGTCGCCCAGCGGGCGATCGGCACGTGGATCGTGCGTACCGGCCGGAAGCCTTCGCGCTCATACAGGGCGCGGGCGCGGGGGTTGGTATCGACCACGGACAGCCGGACGGCCCGGAACCCCCGCGCGCGGGCGAAGGCGCAGGTTTCCGTCAGCAGGCGGGCGCCGATGCCTTGCCCGCGCCGGGCCGGGTCGACGGCCAGGGCTTCGAGCAGGACTTCCCCGGCGGGCGGGTGGTCATTGTCCAGGCGCATCCACAGGAAGCGGTGCACGCCGCCGAGCAGCCCGAACGTGGCGCGGTAGGCCGGCCAGTGCCAGCGCACGAAGCCGCTGCCTTCGTAGTGCAGGCCGGCCAGGCCGACCAGTTGGTCGCCGTCCAGGGCCACGAGCGCGTGTGCCGGATCGAACAGGCGCGGGAAGAGTTCCAGCGCCTGAGCCTCGTTCATCAGCAGGCGGTACTTGCGGCCAAACGCGGCGTAATAGATCGCGGCCGCGCGCGCGAAATGCGCTTCAGGCAGGCCGTGCTGGAGCGTGATCGAGTCGGCCGGCATGGGATTCCTCCTCAGGCATACCGGAGACAATGCGGGGATCAGGCGCCGCGCCGGTAGGCGCACAGCAGGCGCGCGCCATCCTGGGTGCACAGGATTTCATCCCAGCCCTGGGCGGCGAGCTGGCGGCGGCGGGCGCTGACGGTCCGGCCGCTGACCTGTTCGGGCGTGCGCTCGTAGTGGCGCAGGCCGTCCTGGTCATAGTGGTGCAGGCTGATCCACCAGCGGTCGTCGCCGACCGGGGTGCAGGTCAGGGCGCAGTACAGCCAGCCCGGCTCCGGCTCCGGGAGGTCGGGGGGCAGCGTCCAGGCTTCGGCGGGGGCCAGCGCGGGTTGGGACGGCGCGGCCGCGCGGCGGCGCAGGAGCCACAGTCCGCCGAGGATCACCACCGCCAGCACGATCAGAACCGGAGCTTCCACCGCGATCCGCCTCTCTGTTACTGCCCGATGTGGCTTCGATTATACTCCGATCGCGCCCGCGCGCGGTCTGGACCGCAGCGCCCCTTGTCTCGGGTCTCCCGGTCTCTGGCCTCGTCTTGCCTTGCCTTCCGGTCTCTGGCCTCCGCTTTTTTACAGACCGCCCCGCGAGCGGATGATCTGCCCGGTGATCCAGGCCGCCTCGTCCGAGGCCAGCCAGCAGATCAGGCGGGCGGCATCCTCCGGCTGGCTGACCCGGCCCATCGGTGCGCGGGCCGTGAATTCCGCCTTGAACGAGTCGGACATCCAGCCGGTGTCGGTGATGCCCGGATCGACGGCGTTGACCGTGATCCCGCGCGCCGCGACCTCGGCGCTCAGGCTGACGGTCAGGGCATCCACCGCGCCCTTGGTGGCGATGTAGGGCAGCTCGCCGGGCATCGGGCCGAGGCCCTGGCCGGAGGTCAGGCTGATGATCCGCCCACCGGAGGGCTTGCGCCACTGGCGGACGAACGCCTGGCAGAGCAGCAGCATGCCCCGGATGTTGACGGCGGTGTGCCGGTCGAGCAGGTCGGCGGTCAGGTCGTCGATCCCGGCGTTGATCGAGACGGTGGCGTTGTTGACCAGGATATCGACCGGGCCGAGCAGGCGGTTGACTTCGGCCAGGGTCGCGGCCGGCGCGGCCGGGTCGCCCAGGTCGAGGGCCAGCGCCTCCGCCCGGACGCCCAGCGCGCGCAGTTCGGCCAGCAGATCGGGCACGTCCTGCGGGGCGCTGCCCCACGGCATCTCGGCGTCGTAGGGGGTGTGGTGGGTGAAGCCCACGTCTGCCCCGGCCCCCGCCAGGGCGCGGGCAATGGCCGCGCCGATCCCGATCCGGCGGCTGGCCCCGGTGATAAGCGCGATCTTTCCGGTCAGATCAGGCATGGGTGATTCCCTTTCAGAAAAAGCGCACCACAGAGGGCGCGGAGAACGCGGAGAAGAGCACAAAGCAATTGAACCGCAAAGCGTAAAGTGCGCAAAGGGAGAACGGATTTGCCTTTCTCTGCGCTCTCTGCGTCCTCCGCGGTGAGATGTTTTTCGCGGTTAGTCGCCCTTGGCCGGAATACAGCTCATGGCGTATTCGGCCAGGGCGGTGATGGTCAGGCTGGGGTTGATGCCGGGGTTAGCGGGCATGATCGAGCCATCAACCACGTACAGCCCCGGATAGTTGAACACCTCGCAGCGCGCGTCGACCACGCCGTCCCGGTCGCTGCGGCCCATCGGGCAGCCGCCCAGGATGTGCGCGGTCGAGGCCATGCCGAGCAGGGTTTCGGTCAGCGAAGCCTGGGGCACGCCGTCCACCCGGCGGGCGAAGCCGCGCACCAGGGCGTTGGTCGGGCCTTTTTCCGGGGCGATGCGCGTCTCCGGCCCGCGCTCGGAGACCAGATCGCGCCGGAAGAGTGTCCACACGCTCCGGCCGGGCCGCAGGCGCAGGGTGTTGTCGGCGGTCTGCATCACGAGCAGGATCGTGGTGCGGCGCGCCCAGGGCGCGGTGAACTTGGCCTGCAGGAAGTCCAGCGGGTGGCGCAGGCCGCTGATCAGAGTCTCGGCCAGCCGGCTCAGGAAGCTGCCTCCGCCGTCCAGCAGCGGCGCGGAGACCACCCGGACGAACGACGAGCCTTCGGCGTGGCGCACCGGCTCGACGTGGGTGATCGGGTCGGCCTGGATCACGGAGGTGATGGCGATCCCCTGGCTGAAATTGGGGCTGTCGTGGCGCGCGGTGACGCCCAGCAGGGCCTCGCTGTTGGTGCGGACGCGCTCCCCCAGGCGCGGGGAGAGGCGGGGCAGGCTGCGCGTGACCTCCCGGCAGCGGAAGAGCAGGCGCAGGGTGCCGATCACGCCCGCCGCCAGCACGACGCCGCGCGTCCGGACGGTTTGCGGCTTGCGGTCGAGCCAGGCGGTGGATCGCTTGTAGACGACTGCGTAGCGCGCGCCGTCGGGCTGGCCCGGCGGCAGGGGGCGGATGTCGATCACCTCGGCCTCGGCCCGGATTTCGACGCCGAAGCGTTCGGCCAGGTAGAGGTAGTTCTTGTCGAGCGTGTTCTTGGCGTTGTAGCGGCAGCCGACCATGCACCCGCCGCACTGGATGCACCCGCCGCGGGCCGGACCCACGCCCGCGAAGTACGGGTCGGCGGCCAGCCGTCCCGGCTCCCCGAAGTAGACCCCGACCTCGGTCGGGCGGAAGGACTCGCCCGTGCCCAGCTCCCCGGCGATTGCGCGCAGGGCGTGGTCGGCGGGCCACAGGTGCGGGTTGGGTTTCGCGCCCAGCATCCGTTTGGCGGTGGCATAGTGCGGCCGGAGGACGGTTTTCCAGTCGGCCAGGTCGGACCAGCCGGGGGCCTCGAACAGGGCGTCGCCCGGCTCCATCAGGACGTTGCCGTAGGCCAGGCTGCCGCCGCCCACGCCGCTGCCGTGCAGGGCCAGCATGTCCTTGAAGAAGGTCATCTGCTGGAATCCGAAGCAGCCGAGGCGGGGCATCCACAGGTAGCGGCGCAGGTTCCAGTCGCGGCGCGGGAAGTCGGAGTCGTTGAAGCGCCGCCCGCGCTCCAGCACCAGGACGCGGTAGCCCTTCTCGGCCAGACGCAGCGCGGCCACGCTCCCGCCGAAGCCGGAGCCGATCACGACAAAATCCAGTGCTTCAGGGGCGGCGGCTGGCATGCGGCGTCCCATTCTCCCGACAAGAAGACTCGTTGGAGTCTATTCTATGCGGGGAGGGCTTGTCTGACTAATCCGGGGAAAAGCAATTGGACCGCAAAGACGCCAAGAACGCAGAGGAAAGACCAGCGGACAGAGAAAAGGCCGTCAAGTGTGGGCTTGTTTGACTGGCCTTCCCCATTCGGCACAATGGCGGGTCTTTCTTCCTCAGGGTGAGGAATTCCTGGGACGTTTTCTCCCTTCTCCATAAGGGAGAAGGGCCGGGGATGAGGGCTTTCCTCCTCGCCCCTGGCGTCTTTTGCCGTTCAACTGCTTTCAGCCATGCGCTCGGCGGCGGGGGAGGCCAGGGCGGTGGCGATGCGGGCCATCTCCGCCCGGACGGTCTGGTCGGACTCGGCCTGGTAGGCTTCGGCCAGCGCGCCGGCCGCGCCCGGATGTCGCAGCCAGGCCAGCGGCCAGATAGCCGCGATCCGCACGGTCGGTTGCGAGTCAGTCAGCGCCAGCCGCAGCGCGTCGATCAACCGGGCCGCAGCCGGGCCGGAAGCCAGGTCGATGTGCAGGTAGTTGGTGGCGTGGAAGAAGGCGCGCAGCACCGCCCGCCGCGTCTGCCCGGACGTCCCGGCCAGCAGGCCGCAGATGTCCTCCGGGCAGGCTTCGCCCAACAGTTCGACCAGGCTCAGCGCGGCCGCGTACTGGACGCCCTCGTCCGGGTCGGCGGTGATGGTCCGCCGCACGATGGGCAGGGCAGGTGGGGTGGCATTGGCCCCCAGCGCTTCCAGGACCTGGGTGCGCACCTCCGGGCTGTCGGCCAGCAGGGCGGCTTCCAGAACGGGCACGACCGCCTCCTCGCTGCGCTCGCGCAGGCCCCAGGCCGCCGCCGCGCACAGGGTATCGCCGCCGGGCGCGCCGGCCGCCCGGCGCAGGACGCTCGCGGCCAGGGCGTAGGCGTTATCGTCGCGCCAGTCGCACAGGGCGTAGATCGCCCCCTCCCGCACGCGCAGGTCGGGATCGGCCAGGGCCTGGTGGATCAACGGGCTGCCCGCGAACCAGGTGAAGCCGTGCAGGTGGCGGGCGACGCTGGCCCGGGTGGGGGCGCGGCCGCTGCCGAGCGCAGCCTGCATGACCTGGCGCGCGGGCCGGTCGGCGCGGCGCGACATGGCCCGCGCCGCGTTGTAGCGCACGTAGAACTCGTCGCTGTGGAGCATACTCGCCGCTGCGTCGAGCGTGATCGATTCCGGCGGCAGGACGTTGAGCATGGCCCCCAGCCGGCGCAACGAAAGGCGCTGCAAGCCGCGCGCGGCATCTCCGTCGAGCAGTACCGGCTCCCGGCCGGAGAGGGCCGGCGCGGCCGCTTCGGCGGCCTGGCCGTTCTCGGCCGCCGCCCGGGCTTCGATCTGCTGGCGGAAGTAGGCCGCCAGGTCTTCCACGTCGTGCGGGATCAGCGATTTTCCGCCGCCCGGCCCGGCGGACTCGCCTTCGCTCAGCGTCAGCAGCGGAGCGTTGTCGAGCAGCGCGCGGCCGCTGCGCAGGTCGGTCGCCGTCACGCGCAGGCGGCGCTCGGCGTCCACCTGGAAGACGGCCCTGATCCGGGGCTGGCCGGGTTTTCCGGGCGGTTGGAGCGGCAGGCGCAGCGCGGCCGCGCCGGGATTCAGCGGCGCGATCTCGTCGGCGTGGGTGTGAGCCTGGGCGAAAAAGACCGCCTGCCCGCCCTCCATCCGCACGTCGACCTGGGAGACGTGGCTGTGATCGATCACGCCGATCACCAGCTCCAGTTCGGTCTGCCCGGCCTGGGACGCGCCCAGCACGACCTCGACCGGCCGGGTCGAGGGGCAGCGGCTGCCCTGGGGCAGCAACTCGTCGTAGGTCGGCTGGCCGCTGGCCGGGTCGAGGTGGCGCAGGCCGTAGCTGTGCATGAGGATGTCGTCCAGCCCCAGTCCGGCGGCGACCAGCAGCGCGCCCTCGGCCACGGCCGTGAACGGCCGGTCGGCGTGTACGATGGCCGGGCCGAAAACCTCGACCAGCGCGCGCTGCACGGAGGGCATCAGGGCCGTCCCGCCGACCAGCAGCACGGCGTGGATGTCCTCGGTGAAGATGCCCTGCCGCCGCGCGGTGACGAGCACGCGCTCCAGGGTTTCTTGCAGCGAGGCGTAAAAACCGTGCCGGTCCAGCAGGGCTTCCAGATCGGCGCGGGTCAGGGCGACGCTGTGCGAGAAGCCCGCCGCGTCAAAGGCCACATTGACCGACTCCTGGCTGGAGAGCGCGATCTTGGCCGCCTCGCAGCGGTTGAGGAGGGGGATCAGCCCGTCGCCGAGGCTGGCCTCATCCAGGCCGGCCCGGCGCAGGACTTCGGCCAGCAGCCAGCGGTCGACGTCGCTGCCGCCCAGCACGCAGCCGGATTTGGCGATCACGCGCGCGGTGGGCTGGCCTCGCCCGCCGCCGCGCAGCCGGTGGAGCAGCCCGCCGGTCTGGGACCGGCTTTCGGGGAGCTGAACCATCGACAGGTCGAGCGTGCCGCCGCCGAAGTCGAAGACCAGGACGATCGCGCCCGGCTCGGTCACGGCGTAACCGAGCGCGGCGGCGGTCGATTCGTCCACGATCCGGACGCGCTCCGGGGGGATGGCGTGTAGAGTCTCCTGGAGCCAGGCCAGGTAGCTGCTGAAGGAGGCGACCGGCGCGGTCAGGACGAGCTGCTCGACTTCGTCCGGCGGGCAGGGCAGGGCGCCGACCAGGGTTTGCAGGAAGTGCCGCCCGGCGTCGCGGGCGCTCCAGTCGGCGGAGTCGATCCGGCGGAAGAGCGGCTCGCCGCTGACGATGCTCCGCTTGAAATCGCGGAAGAGGCGGTTGTCGGCGCGCTGATCCAGTCCGGCGACGCGCACGGCCTGCCCGGCGACGATCTGGCCGGCGTGCCCGTCCTCGACGTAGACCAGCGACGGGATCAGCGGCGGCAAGCCAGGCTCGGCCAAACTAAGGCCGGGCAGGGCCAGAACGCTGGTGCGCGCGTGGGCCTCGTCCCAGCGAGCGACGACGCTGTTGGTGGTACCAAAGTCGATGGCGAGCTTGTGCGGCATGGGACGGCTCCGGGTCAAAGATACTACGAGTTATGATATTACGTTTCGTAACTACACTTTAGCACGAGTGGGCGGCAGTGTCAAACAGGACGGGGGTACTACGCTTGGAGAGGGGGCTAATACTCCCGTCAGCCCGGGTTGTACGACCGCACAATGCAGGGGCTTGCCGGGCGGCGATTTTCAGGTTACGATAGAAAAACATGAGACGATATATATCGCCCCATTGTATTACGAAGCGAGAGGCATATGGCCGACGATCCCAACCGCGATCTGACTCTCATGGAATATGCCGTCCTGGGGCTGATCAGCACCGAGCCGCAGTCCGGCTACAGCATCATCACGGCCTTCGACCGCGAGGTCTACCGCCGCTGGAGCGCCAGTCCCGGCTCGATCTATCCCATGCTCAAACGGCTGGAGAAGCGCCAGTTGATCGCCGGCGAGTTGGATACCGCGCGGGAGACTCGCCCGCGCAAGATGTCCCGCCTGCTGCCCGAAGGCGAGCGGGTGTTGGACGCATGGCTCGGCGTGCTGCCCACCAAGTTCGATGTCTCCGAGGAGCGCGATATTGCCTTGCTCAAGTTCCTGTTCGCGGAAAAGCGCCTCCCCCGCGAGCAGGTATTGGCCTGGCTGGACGCCTACGCGAAGTCCACGGACGCCTACGAGTACATGTTCCGCACCCAACGCAATCCGGAGGCCAGGGAATGGTCGCTCCACCAGCAGCTCGTGGTGGAAGCCGCGATCATGGAGATCAACATGCTGCGCACCTGGATTCAACTGGCGCGTAGCCGGCTCCAGACCGCCCGGTGAGGCGATCTTGCCCGGACAATGACCGGGACGCGGCTCATCACCGCGTCCCGGGTGATTCTTGCGGGCTTACTCGCTGTAGAACAGATCGATCCAGTCCGGCCGGGGGGGCAGATCGCCCGCGGCGACCCGCGCCCGCCATTCGTCGTCGGTCAGACGCTGGTCGATCGGGTTGACGAACTCGTAGGTGCTGTACACCGCGCCGCGCGTGAGTTGAAGCCCGTATTCGCTGTTGGCAACCACGTAGATGTAGTCCGCAAGGCCGATCCCTTCTAGCAAGGCCGTGCCCGCTGCCGGATTGCTGGCGACGTCGGTCACGATGGCGATGTTGTCCGGCGGGTCGGCGATCCAGATTTCGATCTCGTAGCGGATGTGCCACAGCGCGTCGCCGAAGTTTTCCTGCAGGAAGTACAGCTCGTCATGGGTCAGCGCTTCGCCGGCCAGCTCCTTGCGGGCCATCTCGGCGAGCTGGGCGGCCAGCGCGCTCAATCTGTACAGCGCGCTGCTGAGGCTCTGCATCGCCCCGTCGCTGACCAGCTCGCGCTCCAGCAGCCCCTGGCGGAGCAGGGCCGCGACGATGCTGATCCGGGCGAAGACCTCCGGATTCGGCTCCACGATGCTGAAGCTGCGCACCGGCGGGGTCATCCCGCCGCCGCCCATGCCGCCCATCGGCTGCTCGGCGTAGAGCACCGTGGCGTGCTTGAGTTGGGTCCAACTGCCCAGCATGGTCTGGATGTCCTTGCGGTGCCAGGCGTCGGTCTGCATCAGGGGCGGGTAGAGGGCCGGGTCGCGGGCCAGCAGGGGTTGGAGCGCCCACAGCCAGCCGCCGTTGAGATTGTCCAACCAGCTCGCGCCCTGGATCGTGTTGACCTCGTCGCGCAGGGCGGCCACGTGCTCGGTGTAGTTCAGGAAGGCAGTCGCCCCGGCGGTGTCGGCCAGGCTGTAGGCGATGTCGGAGCCGAGCACGGCGGCCACGTCCAGGCCGAGGGGCAGGGCGCGCCCGTTCTGGGCGTCGCCGACCTCAGGGTAGATGAGCTGCTGCATGGCGTAACCGTCGAAGGTGAAGCGCTGGCCGAACAGCCGGAAGCCGCGCGTGAAGGCGTCCACGTCCTCGGCGGTGATCCCGGCCGGCAGCACGATGCTGTTGACGCGCGGCCCCGGCAGGGCGTTGGCCTGCTCGCGGAAACGGGTCAGACCCATCACGTCGCTCAGCGCGGCCAGGGGCAGCCCGGCGCCAAAGACCGACTCGGCCAGCGGCGCGTAGTCTTCCGGCCCCAGGTCATCCACCGGGCCGACCAGGAAGGTCAGGGTTTCGGTCACGGTCTGCCAGTGGGCATAGGCTCCGTCCGCGGCCTGGAGGGCGCGCAGGACGAGCAGCCCGGTCTGGGTATCGGCGGCGCTCTTGAGCGTGAACGTGATCCGGCCCAGCCACATCACCGCCCGGAAGTAGGATTCGAGCAGCGGGTCTCCCGCGTAGTAGCCGCGTACCTGGTACTGGCTGAAGTCTTCCTCGTAGTCTTCCAGGATCGGCACGGCCTGGCGGCCTTCGGCGGCGCGGATCAGGTCGACTATCGGCTGCGCGCCTTCCAGCAGGGCCGGGTCAAGCTGGGCCAGCACGTCGGAGGGGCGGGTATCGCCTGCCTGCCAGGCGGACTGCGGCTCGAAGCCGGTCAGGTAGTAAGCTTCGCCGTCGCCCAGCAGCAGGACGGGCACGGCGTAGTAGACTGCGGCGCGGTAGGCGGCCTCTTCGACCGGGGTGCCGATCGCCTCTCGCCACTGGGCCTGGGCGGCCAGCAGGCCGCTGCCTGTGAAGTTGGCCACGCGGACGTAAAAGCTGCCCTGTTCCAGGAAGCGCAGCGCGTTCTCGTAGGTCAGGTACAGGCTGTGCAGCAGCGCGTCGGTGGTGATGAAGTCGCCCTTGCCCTCCTGGTGCGGCCAGGGCCGGTCGGAATCGCGGTAGACATCGTCGAACTGGGCCAGCCCGCCCGGCACGACTACGAACCCGTTCTGGGCCAGCAGCGCCAGTTGGGCCGCGTTCAGGCCGGCATCGACCACGAAGTCCACGTCATCCAGGTTGACCGGCAGCGCCGGGAAGTCGCCCGCGTAGGCGTCCGGCATGTCCAGGGCCAGCGGGTCGGGGGCCTGCTGCCAGCTATCGGCGATGTAGCTTTCCCAGTCCCAGGCGGCGAACGCGCCTTCCAGGCTGGCCGGGCGCTCCGCCGGGATGACGGCGGGCAGGGGGACTTGCGGGTTGGAGATGACCGGATCGGTCATCGGCACGCCCAGCACGACCGGATCGGGCCGGATGACCCGGAATGGCTCGATCACATAGGCCCCGTCGATGCTCTCTGGAATATAGTTGTGCCACAGCATGCCGCCGTCGGTGACCGGCCACCAGCGGGTGCCATTGACGCACGTTGGGTCGCCCTGAAGCTGAAAGAGGGTCCCTTCGGTCAGAGTCCCGACCAGGTCACCTCCGCCGGCCCTCGTATAGGCGTCCACCGACTGGCCCGCCATCACCAGGCCATGCTGCGCGTCGGCCAGGCGCGTGTCCGGCGCGCCGGGGCAGTCGCCCCCCTGGGCGGCGGCGGGAAAGAGCGGCACGAGTAACGTCACCAACAACAAGAGACAGATCCCACGTTTCATATTTTGACCTCAAAGAACACTCAGATACTTCAGTACAGCACAATCATATGTGAATCAGGGGTGGCTGTGAAGGTACCGTTGTCCTACGAAACATCGGCGTTTACCCGGTGCGCCGGTCAGGGTATGCTTGGCGGCGGTGCAAGGAGCGTTCCATGAATTCAACGGCAGAGATCGAGCGCGCCCTGAGCGCGTGCGGCGGGGAACGGCTGCTGGACGTGGCGACCGGCGGCGGCTGGTTCATCGGACGGATGCGCGCCGCGCTGGGCGAGGGGCTGGCGCAGGCCATCGGGATCGATGTGCGGCCGAAGCCGCTGCCGGAGCCGGACAGCGTCTTCGCGGCGGGCGCGTGGTATATCCGGATGGATGCCCACCGGCTGGGTTGGGGCGCGGCCTGCTTCGACACGGTCACACTGGCGGCCGCGCTGCACCACCTGGCCGAGCCGGGCGCGGCGCTGGCCGAGGCGGTGCGCGTCCTGAGGCCGGGCGGCGCGCTCGTCGTTCTGGAGATGGTCAATGACGGCGAGCAGACCGAGGCCCAGCAGACTCACATCCTGCTGCATCACTGGTGGGCGGCGATCGACCGGGCGCTGGGTTACGTCCATAACCCGACCTTCGGCCGGGCCGAATTGATCGACCTGGTCGTAACGACCGGCCTGGACTGGTCGTTCTGGGACACGGCTCAATTGGATGACGATCCCCGCGATCCGGGACGGATCAGGCGCCTGCGCGCCCGGTTGGCGGATGACCTGCGGCGCGCCCGCGACCTGCCTGATTACGACGACCGGCTGGCCCAGGCTGCGGTCTACCAGCGCCGCCTGGACGAGGTCGGCATCCAGTCCGCCACGAGCCTGCTGGCGATTGGGCGGAAGGCGTGAGGCCGGAATAGTACTATTGTCGTGCTTTCAGGGGACTTGTCTCCAATCTGTTTTCGACTACAATGAGTTTTTGTGTGGATTGCACAGCCGTCAGGCTGATAAGTGTTCATCTATGGATGAGGAGTAAACAATGCGGAAAGTATTGGTTGGGGCGGTACTTGCTCTGCTCGTGTTGGTTCCAGTATCGGCGGCGCTGGCTCAGGGTGGCTCCCTGACGATCGGCACTCCGGTCGAAGGTTCGCTCGACGGCTCAACGATGACTTACACGATCGATCTCGCGGCTGAGCAGACCGTCAACATTACGCTCACCTCTGATGATTTTGATGCCTATCTGACTTTGCAGGATCCGAGTGGGGTCGAAGTTGCCTACGATGACGACAGCGCGGGCAATCTGAACTCGTCCCTGGTCTACACCGCGACCGCGGCCGGGACCTACACCGTCGTTGTCAGCAGCTACGGTGGCGAAGCCGCGACTGGCGCGTACGTCCTGACGGCTTCCGAGACCCAGGTCGTCGAACTGACCTACAACACCCCCCTGACGGTCGAGATGAACAACGCGGCCCATTTCTTCACCTTTCAGGGCACGGAAGGCGACGTGGTCAATATCTTCACGGATGATCCCGACATCGACGTGCGCCTGAGCGTGCTGGACGCCGATGGCTACGAAATCTTCTACGATGACGACGGCGGCCCCGGCTACGCGGCCAGTATTCGCCGCGCGACCCTGCCCGCCACGGGCACCTATTCCCTGAAGATGGAACCGGTCTTCGAGGCCGTTGGCACGGTCGTCCTGACGATCGAAACCACCGAAATCCCGGTCCTGGGCGCCGAGCCGTACGTGGTCACCCTGGGCGGTCAGGATGCGCCGAGCACCGACCGCGTCCTGTTCGAGACGGCGGCGGGCACGACCTATCGTCTGACCCTCACCAGCACTGATGAGTCTTCGGCCTACGTCCAGATCGAAGTCGACGACGACTGGTACTCCCTGAACTTCAGCAATGCCATGGAAGCTTCGATGACCTTCATGGTGACCGAGACCGGCACGTTCCCGATCGATATCAACGACAGCAGCTATGACGGCGCTGAGTACAGCCTGATGGTGGAAGCGGTCAAGTAGTCTTGTCGATGGTGAAACACCTGGGGCGGCCACTGGCCGCCCCTTTTGCTTAAGGATGCCCCTTGCCGCCCCGTTTTGATATTTGCATGGCGGGGCGTTTGTCGTCTATAGTGACCACACCAGTTCGCACAGTTCCAGACCTTCCGGACACGATGAGCGACATCCCCGTTTCTGTCGATCGCCTGTATGAGACCGGCATGCAGGCCTATCTGCTCAACGACCAGCCCCGAGCCAGGACTTTGTGGATTCAACTGGCGCGGGCCGAGCCAGATCACGCCCGCGCCTGGGTGGCGCTACTCCGGGTATGCGCCGATCCGGCCGAGCAGGCCTACTGCCTGGCGCAGCTTCACCGCGTCGCGCCGCAGGCCACGCGCACGCGGGAGGCGCTCCAGCGGTTCCAGCGCGCGCATCCCGACGTTCAGCCCCAGATACTGCCCGAACTGGCCGCTGTGCCGGGCTTCCTGGCCATGCCGGGCCGGCTCCCCGATCCTGTTCCAGGGGAGGACCCCCTGGAGACGATGTTTCAGGCCGCCGAGGCCCGGCGCAAGGCCGGCGATATCGAAGGGGCGCTGCGCCTTTACCTGGACATCCTCGACTGCGATCCCGCCCACAAGCAGGCCACGGCCCAGTCGGTCCGGATGTTCTCGGACCTGAAAATCCTGGCGGAGGCGGGGGCAATGCTCACCCGCAGCATCGCCGCCGGGAACCGCGATCCGGTGGCCTACCTCTCTCTGGCGGAAATTCGTCTGCACCGGGGCGGCGGCAATCCCTGGGAAGTCCTGACGGCGCTACGCAAGCTGCCGGACCTGCTGCCCGGCCACCTTCTGCACGCGGCGGAGCTGTACTGGGGCCAGTCCCAGTACAAAACCGCCCTGGAACTGCTGCACGAGGCCGAACAGCGCGATCCCCGCCACCAGCCGACCTTGATGCGTCTCGCGGAAGCCTACCGCGATCTCCAACACCCTGACCGGGCGCGCCAGTACCTCCAGCGGGTGGTCGACCTGGGCGCGCGCACGCCGCTTGGCCGCCGCGCGGAAGGCATCCTGCTCGAAGTCAGCCCGCACATCCCGCGCGATGTCCAGACCAACCTGATCTACGCCCTGCGCGAAGTGGCGGGCATCTTCCTGCTGTATGTGTGCCTGGCGATTCTGGACGCGGGCCTGACCCTGACCGGGATCGGTCTGGCCGGGTGGGCGGGGATGCTGCTCAGCCTCGCGGGCGGGTACCTGCTGGTCTCGGCGACGTCCTCGCCTTGCCAGCGAGTCTTTCAGCGCTTCCTGGTGGCGTCTGACGAGGCCCCGGCCCCAGCCCAGGGCGAGGCGTACCTGCCGGCCATGACCTCGGAGCAGCCGCTGCCCATGCTTCCGCTGGAAGTGCGGGCCGTGTTGGGCACGATCGGCGGGGTGCTGCTGGCCGTGGCGATCGTCCTGGTGCTGCAAAACAGCCTGCTGGCGATGCAGGAAACGCTGGGGATGCTGGATCGTCACCAGCTTCCGGAATACCTGAACGGTATTCTGAGTGAGTTGTTTCGGTTGGGACAGTGAGGGGAGGCCGCGCCGGTGTTTCCGCTGCCTGTTGCTGATTCCACGGGGGTTCGCTATCGGTCCATTCCCTGGGTGACGGTGGGCCTGATCCTGATCAACGTGGCGATCTGGTTCCACACCGAGGTCCAGCTCATGCTCGAGCCGGAACCGTTCTATACGGATTTCGGCCCCGTCTATGCCGGGGAAATCGTCCATTTCGTGTATGGCACGGTCCCCCAGGCGGTGCGCGGCCAGCAGGGCATGGGCGCGCTGAGCGCGATCACGTCCACTTTCCTGCACGCGCCCGGTTCCCTGTTCTGCCTCCCATTTTCCTGGCATTTGCTGGGCAACATGATCTTCCTGTGGGCCTTCGGGCGGCGGATCGAGGATGCGTGCGGGCCGTGGCGCTTCCTGCTGTTCTACCTGCTGGCGGGGACCATCGCCAGCATGACCAGCGTGCTGATGCGCATGGGCAGCGTGTACGACCGGCTGATCCCCGGTATCGGGGCCAGCGGCGCGATCGCCGGGGTGATGGGCGCGTTCCTGCTCCTGTTCCCCGGCACGCGCATCACGACCATTCCCCTGATCGGGATCATCCCCATCCCGATCCGGTTCAAGATCCCCGCGCTGGTCTACCTGCTGTGGTGGCTGGCCCAGCAGATTCTGCCCGTCATCCAGCGCTACCAGGCCGAGGGCTACTACACAACCGACTTCGTGGCCCATCTCGCCGGGTTCTTCGCCGGGATGCTGATCTTCCTCTTCGTGCGCAAGGACCTGCTGTACCGCTACGTCACCGGGGCGCGACTCTGAGCAGCGGTCGGTGGAACCGGGAACGACCCGGTCGCGTGCCGGGCGCTGCGTGAATTGCTCTCCACGCCAGACGCTTTGAGTGGCCCCGGCGAGGCGAACTGGCGGTCGCTTGCTCCGTTTTTCCTGCCTCTTGCCACTTGCCTCCCTTCTAACCGTGCTGGCGGCGATTTTCGGGCCGGAGTATCATGGAATCACGCCCGTTGAACGTGTGCGACGGTCCGCCCGGCTGGAGTCCGGGCTGCGAGGAGTGGGTATGTCAAACGAGCGCATCGTACTCAAGCCTGACGATCTGGAAGGCACGGTCCGGCAGATCGCCGCCGTCTGGGACCTGGATGAGGATTCCCTGGAAGTGCTGCGGCAGACGCTGGCCCTCTTCAGCCGGCCGATCACGCTGGTTGTCGACGAGGCGAGCGTGGTCTATTACAGCGAGACGCCGCTGATCGACCACTTCACGTTCAACATGCAGACGGATGAGCTGATCCTGCTCTCCCGCGATCCGCTGACCCTGATCGATGCCCTGGTCGAGATGGCGATGTACGTGGCCGGGTTCGCGACCCTGATGGGCGCGGAGGATCAGTGGAAGGTCGAGTTCGCGATCGGGGCCTGGAAGCCGGTTCGCAACCGCATCAAGCGCCAGCTCGGCGTGCCGGTGCTGGACGAGCCGCTGTGGATCGTGGGTCTGCCGCCCAACCCGGAGGATGGCGTCCTGAACGATCAGCACCCCTTCCGGATGCTGGTGTCTCAACTGGACATGGCCTCGTTTACCCAGATGGTGCGCCTGGCCGCGCGCGACGACGTGGAGGTCAACTTCCCCAACGGCACCGATCCGCGCGTGATCGAAGTCTATATCCGCATGAAGACGGCGATGTACCAGGTGGCCGATGAGCTGACTCTGGACGACTGGCGCGAGTTCAACCGCCGCCTGCTGCATTTCATCCAGGACCTGGAAGAGGCCTACCATCCCTGCGATCTGCCGGTCCCGGCCTGGTGGCAGCGCATGCTGCTGGCCCAGGACGAGGCTTCGCTTGACGAGCAGCGCCCGACCTCGGATTACGAGCCGCCCCAGAACAAGCCGCGCTGGAATCCTTTCGAGACGTACCTGGAGGAGCTATTCAGCGAGGAAGACGCGGACTACTGGGAGTAGGCGCGCCTCTGGAAGTAGCGGTCAGCATTCAGCCTTCAACTCCAACTGAATACTTGCTCCAACGGTTGCCGCCTCCGGGCGAGGCAAACCTGCCTCAGCCGGGAGGCGACGCGTGCCGGTTAGGGCGGTTCGCTAAAGACCAGCCCGGGCTTCCTGGCTCTGCCCCAGCAAGCGCTGGGTCTCCGAGAGCAGGACATCCGGCCGGATCGGCTTGGTGATGAACGCGTCGACGCCCGCCCGCATGGCTTCGTCCTGCGTGCGCTGGTCGGTGCGCGCGGTGAGCATGATCACCGGGATGGCCGCGGTGTCGGGATCGCGGCGGAGATTCTGGACGACTTCGATCCTGTTCAGGTCTGGCATCATGTAGTCCATGATGATCAGATGCGGGGTATTGGCGCGGACTTCTTCCAGGGCCTGGTGGCCGTCGACCGCTTCCAAGACGGTGTAGTGGCCCTTGTGGGTCAGCAGCAGTCGCAGTAGGGTGCGGGCATCGGCCATGTCGTCCACGATCAAGACTCGGTTACCTGCGGTCATGGAGTATCCTCTAACAATCACGCCGGCTATAGGGGGATCACGTAGTGAACCATGCATTTATTATACCTTGTTTTTACGTATATCAAACCCCATGCTAACCAATTTTTCTTAAATCAATCTAAATTCTTCCGTAAGATGGCGTGAAGAAAGAGCGGCCAGAGGCCGAGAGGCCAGAAAAAGCAGAGGCAAGAAAGGCACGGGGCTTGATGTGGCTTACGACCTTGTGGTTAGTGCCACCTGGGCGGTTCGAATCAACCGGGCGGCGGGGGACGGCCGGCCCTGACATTGGGCCAGGGCTGGCTGTGTGCTTTGTTTTCGCTGCTGGCTGAAAGCTGTTCGCTCTATTTACAGCACAGGCAGTTTGGGCTGAGGGGGATTTCGCTCTGGCTGCCGCTGACCAGCTCGTAACGGCGCGGCATGTCCGGCATGATCGCGCAGCTTTCGCGCTTGCTGCACATCGGGCAGAGGGCGGCGTCCGTGCTGGCTTCGCGCAGCCGCCCGCGGTGGACCCAGTACTGGAGCATGCCTTCCAGCACGCCGGCTTCCACGTCCAGGTCGCGCGCGATCTCGGCCATGGACAGGGGGCGCGAGCTTTCCTCGAAGAGTTTCAAAACCTGGCGCAGTGTCGTAGTCATCGATCTATCCCAATCCCAACAGCAGGCCGCCCTGATAGACGATCACCGCGACCAGCCAGGCGACGCCCAGGGTGTACGCGGCGTGGAAGAGCGTCCAGCGCAGTCCGAATTCCTGGCGCATGGCGGCGACGGTCGCCATGCACGGGGTGTAGAGCAGGACGAAGACGTTGAAGGCCAGCGCGGCCAGCGGCGTGAAACCGCCGCGCAGCGCCGATTCGAGCGCGGTGTCATTCTCCAGCGCGGCGTGTTCGGGCAGGAGGTTCAACTCCGGCAGGTGGAGGACCGGGATCAGGTTGAGCGTGCGCGGCACGATGTTGACCAACTCCTGCCCGGTCATCAGGGCGGCGTGGCCCAGCTCGCGCGCGATCGCGCCCAGGTCGTCCAGCAGCGTCGGGGCCGGCTCTTCGGTGGCTGGCGACGGCGCTTCGGCCGCGCCGACGTAAATCTGGCTGAGCGTGGAGACGACGACCTCTTTGGCCGCCAGCCCGGTGATCAGCGCCCCGGTGGCTTCCCAGTGATCGAACCCGGCTGGAGCGAAGACGGGGGCCAGGCCCCGGCACAGCGCGCCGAACAGGCTGTCGGCCGGCTGGACCTGGTTGAAGCGGTCCAGCGGCTGTCCGACCGGGATCGCCAGCAGCAGCCAGACCACGACCGACGCGGCGGCCAGGGTGGTGGTCACACCCCGGATGAACTTCGAGGTGCGCTCCCAGATGTGCAGCCACACGCTCTGCAGGGTGGGCAGGCGGTAGGGAGGCAGCTCCATGACGAAGGGCGGGGTGGGCTTGTTCTTGAAGATGGTTCGCTTGAGCAGGAAGCCGGTCAGGATGGCGACCGTGATGCCGAGCAGGTACATGGCGAAGATCAGGTGACCGGAGGCCGCGCCGAAGAAGGCCGAGCCGAAGATGACATAGACCGGCAGGCGCGCGCCGCAGCTCATGAAGGTGGTCATGAAGGCGGTCAGGCGGCGGTCGTCCTCATGTTCCAGGGTACGGGTGGCGTAGATGGCCGGGACGTTGCAGCCGAAGCCGACCAGCAGCGGCAGGAAGCTCTTGCCGTGCAGGCCGAGCATGTGCATGAAGCGGTCCATCACGAAGGCGGCGCGGGCCATGTAGCCCGAATCTTCCAGCAGGGCGATCGCCAGGTACAGGAAGAACAGCACCGGGACAAAGACGAGCATCCCGCCCACCCCGGCCAGCACGCCGTCGATCAGCAGCGACTCGACCCAGGTCCCGCCCAGCCCGGCCGCGCCGAGCAGCGCGGACGCCCAGCGCGCCAGCGGCCCGCCGACCAGGC
>CAZHMJ010000030.1:0-24600 GCA_964533805.1 uncultured Anaerolineae bacterium
CAGCATGACCAGGTGCGCTTCCTGGCGGCGGCGCTCGGCTTCGCGGCGCTGCGCCGCGCGGCGAGCCTTCTGGCGTTCCTTGATAATCTGCTTCAGATTTTTCATGGGGATTGCTCCTCGTTTTGCCAAGATGCTTTCAGTCTAACCTCGCTCCTGATATAGTGGTAGACAATGATCCAACTGGGTGTCATAGAAATCATCTATGGGATACAGATTGACAGAGTCTTTCTGCTTTCACCAGCAACCACACACCAATCACCCTTCACCTGTATTCCCGGAGGTCATATGGAACTGGGACAGCTCGAAGCCTTTGAGCGGGTCTACCGCGAGGGCAGCTTCACCCGCGCGGCCGACGCCCTCAACCTCACCCAACCGTCGGTCAGCGCCCGGATCGGGCAACTCGAAGCCGAGTTGGGCGGGCCTCTCTTCACGCGGGGCGGGCGCAAGCTCAAGCTGACCGCGCTGGGCCGCCGCTTTTTGCCGTACGCCCAGCGGGCGCTGGCCGTGCTGACCGATGGCCTGCAGGAAGTGCGCAGCTTGCAGGCCGGGCGGGCCGGGCAGGTCACCGTGGCCGCGATCAACACGATGGGCGTCGACCTGCTGCCCGACCCCCTCGCCCGCTTCATGCGGGAATACCCCGCGGTCGACGTGCTGGTCAGGCGCGCTTCGCCTGCGGAGATCATCGACCAGTTGTACGATGGGACGGTGGCGCTGGGGCTGCTGGGTGCGCCGCTGTTCGACCGGGGCCTGCACATCCTGGCCCACTTTCAGGAGGAAATCCTGCCCGTCGTCGCGCCGGGCCACCCCCTGGCCCGCTTGCAGGCCGAGCGCGGCTCGCTCAAGCTGGCCGATATCTATCCCCACACGGTCTTCAACGTGGCCCTCCACCCCTCGGCCACGGCTTTCGTGCGCGACGTGGTGGAAACGTCCCGGCGCGAGGCCGGGCGGGCCATGATCACCCTGCCGGCGGTGATGATCAACCGCCTCGCCCTGCAAGGCGAGGGCGTGGCCTTCCTGCCGGTCAGCCGGATGCAGTACCACGTCGACGAAGGGCGGCTGGTCTACCTGCGCATCGACGACATGCCGCGCCTGTTCAACGAGCCGCTGCTGGTCGCCCTGCGCGACCGCGAGCTGGACCACCCCTCGGCCGAGTTCGTGCGGATGATCAAGGCCCAGTGGCGCCACATCCTGATCGGCTGAGTTTGCCTGGGTCAGATTTCACAGATAACACGGCTGAACACGGCTTTTCTCAATAGCCGTGTCCATCCGTTCAATCCGTGACCGCCGGGTTGAGTTGAAAGGGAGTCAAGCAGCCCAATTTGCCTACATTGCGAGAGGCTCCGGGGCGCGGTTCTTGTAGCGCGTGATGAAGGCCACCATCTGGTCCACGTCCGGCTCGTCGAGGAGCAGAAGCTGCCCCCAGGACGCGACCGCGATCCGGGCCGGGTTCTCCGGGCGGTGGGTCACGATCACGGCCCCCGGCTGGCGGGCCTGGACCGCGCGCAGGACGTCAATCGCGGCTGTGTCATCGGCGTCGCGGAACGAGAGCCAGATTTGGCCGTGCTCGAGGTTGTGGACGAGCTGCTCGTCGGGGAGCTGGGTGGTGTAGAAGCCGATGTCGGCCGGGTTGGCGTAATGCCAGCCGCCGGTGGGCGGGTTGGAATTGTAGGGCGGGTGGCTCGCGCCGACCTCGATGTGGTCGCGGCTCTGGATTTCGTAGGTCTGGCTGCGGTCGGGAACCTGGGCCAGGTCGACGGCGGGCGCCGAGCGCCGGGCGCTGTCCAGCGCCGCGAACAGGAAAAACAACAGGGTAAAGACGACCGTGCCGCCGATGAGCGTCCGGTCGGTGGTCAGCCAGCGCTGCCAGCCGGTTTTCGGGGCGCGCTGTTTGCGGCGAGAGGGAACTGTAGCCATCAGGATGCTCCTCATTGAATGATGGATAGCTCAATAATATCTACTATTTCTATCTAGAATAACCCTGTTTTGGGCGGTGCGTCAGGGCCGGTCCGAATTCTCATCAAACAATCATCTTTCTTGGGGACGCGGGCGAGGCGGGATTGAAGACGCCTGCCGAGCAAATCATTCCTGCCTGTTTCCAAGACATCTGCTCATGGCGCTGGCAGCGTCGAAGCGAAAAGCGCAAAGCGAACGCGAAACTGCCGGTCTTGGTCGCCAAACGGCACACGAAAGGGATCAAAATCAGGCCCGCTGACGGCGCGACCTGGCTGTTTCTGCCTTTGGCTGACGGCTGACCGCTGTTTTCCGAGGAGTGCTTGACAGTCTGCACAAATGGCTGTAAGCTCTATTTGCAAGCGTTTTCAATAAGTTCAAAACAAAAAAACAGCCCCTTCTCAGACTCAGGAAGGGGGTTTGTTTGGGTATTGTGCTTGAACCCGGTCAGATGAATCAGGCGAAATGGTTCGCTTTTTTTTTGCAGCGTCATTGAAAGCGTTTTCATAGGCGGTTTTTGCGATGAGTTCACGCGACAAACGCCAGGAAGTGACCATCAAGGACGTTGCCCAAGCGGCTGGCGTCTCTTATGCCACAGTGTCGCGCGTAATCAACAACTACCAACACGTCACCCCGGACAAGCGCGAGCGAGTCATCAATGCCATGATCCGGCTCGGTTACGTGGTCAACCAGCAGGCGCGCAGCCTGGCGGGCGGGCGGTCCGGCGTGATTGGCCTGCTGGTGCCGGATGTAGGCAACGGCTACGTCGGCGAGGTCATCCGCGGCATCGACGCCGAGCTGGCCGCCAACCAGTACGACCTGATGCTGTACACCACCCACCGCCACCCCACCAAAGAATCAATCTACGTCGCCACCCTGACGCGGGGCATGACCGACGGCCTGCTGCTCCTGCTGCCGCTGAATCCCAGCGCTTACCTGGACGCCCTGCACCAAAAACAATTCCCGTATGTGGTCATCGATCACCAGGGCTTCGACGACTTCAGCCCGACCATCATCGCCCGTAATTTCGAGGGCGCGTACAATGCCGTCCGCTACCTGATCGAGCTGGGCCACCGCCGGATCGGCTTCGTCGCCGGGACACCGGAGCTGGCCAGCGCCATCGAGCGCCTGAACGGCTACAAACAGGCGCTCCAGGACGGTGGGCTGGACTTTGACCCGACGCTGGTGGAAAACGGCGATTTTCAACAGCCGACAGCCTATGCCGCAGCCAGCCGCCTGTTTGCCCTGCCGGACCCGCCGACCGCGATCTTCGCCGCGAGTGACATCTCCGCCTTTGGCGTTTACGACGCGGCCTACATGGCTGGGCTGCGTATCCCGCAGGATGTGTCGATCATCGGATTTGACGATATTCCCCAGGCAGAAAATACCCATCCCCGGCTGACGACCGTTCGCCAGCCCCTGTATGAGATGGGACGTCAGGCCACACGGATGCTGCTTGAGGAAATCGAGCACCCTTCGGGGGAGGTCAGGCGGATCAAGCTTGACACAGAGCTGATCATCCGCGATTCGTGCCAGATCCCGAACGGGCATCAGGTATTCCATGCGATGGAGAGAGGAGGTGCGTCAGTCTGAAGTTCTGGAATCCGCGGAATCGTTCTTCAAGTCTGAGGTGGACCCGGTCCGGGCGGTTTCACCGGGGCAACGGTGAACATGCCCTGCACATGATCCTATTACATGGCCGGGCTGTAGGGCGTCCCCAACGATCTGGAGGAAGCCGCCCGGATCGACGGGGCCTCGGAGATCGACCTGCTGCGTCACGTGACCCTGCCCATGCTGGGCGGCACGATCCGCATGACGATCTACCTCTCGGCCCTCGCCGTGTTCCAACAGTTCGTCCTGGTCTGGACACTGACGAAAGGCGGGCCGGTCAACTCCACCGGGTTGCTGGTCACCTACATGTTCAAGTATGGCACCACGCGCTTCTATCTGGGCTATGGCGCGGTTCCGTCGTCATCCTGCGCGGCTTCTTCCGCTTCATCCTGATGCCGATCTCGCGCCCGACGCCTGGCCGCTGCCCCTGGGCATCATGCAGTTCCAGGGCCAGTTCGGCCCCGATTGGGTCGGGATCATGGCCTACGTGACTTTGCTGATGATTCCGGCGGTGATCTTCGACCTGTTCCTGGAACGTGATATCGTCACCGCCTGACCGGTGGCGATCTGAAAGGTTGATGACCCCCTTCGTGCCTGGTTTGCCGAGTTCAAGCTTTCTCATGCCGATCTGTGTCGAAACGCGCGGCGGCTTTGATGCCGCGTGGCCTGGGACTGTGCGGCCTGGGACCGCCCAAGTGTAAAGCGAGGTTTCTATGTCAGGCGCTGATCGCCCTGTCTATACTCAACCGACCCAACCGATTGAAGCGCGGGTGGCGGATTTGCTGTCCCGGATGACGCTGGACGAAAAACTGGCCCAGATCGGCTGCTTCTGGTCGCGCGATCTGATGGTCAATGGCGCCTTCGATCCGGCCGAGGCGGCCGCGAAAATCCCGCACGGGATCGGCCAGATCACCCGGATCGGCGGCGCGACCGCGCTCCTGCCCCAGGAAAGCGCGACCGTGCTCAATGCCTTCCAGCGCTACCTGGTCGAGCAGACCCGGCTGGGTATCCCGGCCATTATCCACGAGGAAAGCTGCGGCGGTTACCTGGCGCGTGGGGCGACCTGCTTCCCCCAGGCAATCGGGCAGGCCGCGACCTGGGACCCGGCCCTGGTCGAGCAGATGGCCGATGTCATCCGGCAGCAATTGCTGGCCGTGGGCGCGCGCCAGGCCCTGGCCCCGGTGCTGGACGTGATCCGCGATCCGCGCTGGGGACGCTCCGAAGAAACCTACGGGGAAGACCCGTACCTGATCGGCCAGATCGGCTCGGCTTACGTGCGCGGCCTGCAGACCGCGAACCTGGCCGACGGCGTGGCGGCCACCGGCAAGCACTTCGCCGGGTATGGGGCGTCGGAAGGCGGCCTCAACTGGGCGCCGGCCCATATCCCCGAACGCGAGCTGCGCGAGATCTATGCCGCCCCCTTCGAGACGGTGATCAAGGAAGCCGGGCTGGCGACGATCATGAACGGCTACCACGAGCTGGACGGCATCCCGTGCGGCGCGTCGCGCTGGCTGCTTGGCGACCTGCTGCGCGGCGAGCTTGGCTTCGACGGCGCAGTGGTAGCGGACTATTTCACCGTCGAGAACCTGCTGAGCTACCATCACGTCGCCGCCGATCCGGCCGATGCCGCCCGCCTGGCCCTGGAAGCCGGGATCGACATCGAGTTGCCCGCATTGGTGTGTTACGGCGAGCCGCTGCGCCAGGGGCTGGCCGATGGCCGGATCGACCCGGCGCTGGTCGACGCTGCCGTCGCCAACATGCTGCGCCTGAAGTTCCGGCTGGGCCTGTTCGAGAACCCCTATGTCAAGCCGGAGGCCGTGCCCCAGGTCTTCGATACCGCCGAACAGCGCGCCCTGGCCCGCCGGGTAGCCGCCGAATCGATCGTGTTGCTCAAGAACGAAGGCGGCCTGTTGCCTCTGTCCAAGAACCTCGGCTCAATCGCCGTGATCGGCCCCCACGCGGACAGCCTGCGCCTGCTGCAGGGCGACTACCATTACCCCGCCCACCTGGAAACCATGACGGTCGAGGGGGCGGAGTCTGCGCTGCCGACCCCGGAGCGCCCCTTCCAGGGCGATCTGTCCCAGTACTATCCGCCGATGGTCACGATCCTGGCGGGCATCCGGGCCGCGGCCGGCGCGGGCACCACAGTCCGCTACGCCCAGGGCTGCGACGTGACCGGACTCTCCACCGAAGGTTTTGAAGAGGCGGTCGAAGCCGCCCGCCAGTCGGATGTGGCCGTGCTGGTCGTTGGTGGCCGGTCGGGACTCACCCACCAGTCCACCGACGGCGAGGCGGTCGACCGGGCCACGCTCGACCTGCCCGGCGTCCAGCAGCAGCTCGTGGAAGCGGTCGCGGCGACCGGCAAGCCGGTGGTCGTAGTCCTGATCAACGGCCGCCCGCTGGCCCTGCCCTGGATCGCCGAGCACATCCCGGCCGTGATCGAGGCCTGGCTGCCCGGCGAGGAAGGCGGCTCCGCCGTGGCGGACGTGCTCTTTGGCGACGTCAACCCGGCCGGCCGGCTGCCGGTAACCCTGCCGCGCGCGGTGGGCCAGGTCCCGCTGTATTACAACCACAAACCGTCCGGCGGGCGCTCCCACTGGTACGGCGATTATGTCGACATGAGCACCAAACCGCTGTACCCCTTCGGCCACGGCCTGAGCTACACGACCTTTGACTACGCCAACCTCCAGATCGCGCCCCGCAAGCCGGGGGCGCAGGATGTCGTCCTGATCAGCGTCGAAGTGACCAACCGCGGCGCGCGGGCCGGGGACGAAGTCGTCCAGCTTTACGTGCACGACACGGTCGCCAGCGTGACCCGACCGGTCCAGCAGTTGGCGGGCTTCAAGCGGCTCCGCCTCCAGCCGGGCGAGCGCCGCACGGTGACCTTCCGCCTGGCGGTCAGCCAGTTGGGCTTCTACGACGCCCGGATGCGCTACGTGGTCGAGCCGGGCGCGGTGGTGGTCATGGTCGGCGCGTCGTGCACGGACATCCGTCAGACGGGCTGCTTCGAGATCGAAGGGCCGGTCAGCGACGTGGGCGACCGGAAGGTCTATACCACCCCGGTCGAGGTGCGCTGACATGAGACGCCTGGTTCTGGTCTTCAGGCGGTGACGATGATGATCGGCCGCAGTCCGCTCCGCGCGCAGGGCAACCGCCCGCCGCTGGCTCCGCCCGGCGAGGGCGCGTACGCACCGGGCGAGCCCACTCCCCGGTGGGCGACCGGCCAGTGGCGCTACTACAGCGGGCTGCTGTCCATGATGGCCCTGCTGCGCCTCAGCGGCAACTTTCGCATCTACGAGCCGGCGGGACAGTAGCCAAAGGCTCTCTCCTCCAAGGGGCGGGCGGCGCACTCCTCGCGCCGCCCGCGTGCGTTTGGGAGCAAGACACAGACAGGGATGGCTCCTTGAGAAAACGCAGCCTCCCCCAGGGGATCAGCGATCTGCATGGTGGGGCTGGAGCCAGATCGTGACCGTCACGCCGGCATTTGGCGGACTGAGGACAGTTACAGTGCCTTCATGCCGCTGGACGATAGACCGCAACAACCCCAATCCAATCCCACTGCCGGGCACCCGGTGGGCGTCCTTTCCCCGGAACAGGTTTTCCCAGATGTGCGGCAGATCGTCAGAGGCGATTCCTGGCCCCGTATCTTCCACCTGGAATACGAGTTGATCTCCATCCTCATAGGCTCTGGCGATGACTCGATCGCCAGGCCGGGAGAACTTAATCGCATTGTCCAGCACGTTGTAGAGGGCCACAATCATCAGATCGTGGTCGGCCAGGAGAGAGGGCAATGGCTCGGCAATCTGCACGCGCAGGTCGCGGTTAGCACTGGCCGGATTATCCGCGACCATTGCCAGCGCCTCGCGCAGCAAATCACCGGGGTCGAGCGGCGTGCATTCCAGGGGATGGGTTTCCAGGTCCGCGATCTTGCGCAGGTTGTTGCTGAGCTGGCTCAGGCGGAGCACCTGGGTTTCGATCGTGTCGCGGATGGCTTGCCGGCTTGCAGCGTCGTCGACGTCGTTCAGGTTGGCAAGCGCAGCCCGGATCGCCATCAGCGGGTTCTTGATCTCATGATCGAGGCGGTGCAGGAAGCCCACCTGATCGGCCGCAGCCTGGCTGAGCGCCTGGCGGATGGCGCGCCGGCGCATGTACTCGGTGCTGGTACGAATGCTGATGACCAGGGCCAGAATGATGGACAGCGCCACGCCGGCCAGGATCAAAATCACGTCCAGGTCGGCGTTGAGTGAAATGGTCAGTTCCAGCAGCCCCAAACGGGCCAGGATGACCACGAAAAGCACGGCAGCGATTGCCGGGAGCAGTATGATGAACCGCCCCGTCCACCTCATCCTTCGACCACCTCGGCAATGAACCGGTAGCCTTGAGTCTGGATGGTTTCCAGGTAGCGCGGCTGGTTGGGATCGTCCTGCATGGCCCGTCGCAATTCCGCGATCCGCGTATCGACGGCGCGCGTGCCGACTGGGTAATCCCAGCCCCAGACCGCATCCAACAGACGCTCGCGCGTGATTAGTTCGTCGGCGTGGGTCATCAGGTATTCGAGGAGGGTGACCGCTTTGGGTGTCAGATTGAGGACCTGGTTGTCCAAAGAAACCCGGCGCGACATCCGATCCAGGCTTAACATACCGCTGACCAAGCGGCGGGCCGTGATCAGCGGCGGGCGTCCGGGCCGGCTGCGGCGCAGCACGCTGCGAATCCGCGCGATCAGCTCGTAGGGGTCAAAGGGTTTGTTCAGGTAGTCATCCGCGCCCTCTTCCAGGGCCATAGCGCGCTCGGTGGCATTCCCGACCTGGGTCAGCAGAATGACCGGCGTCCAGTTGCTATTCTGGCGCAGCCAGCGCACTACTTCCCGACCATCGCGGACGGGCATCAGCACGTCGAGCACAATCAAGTCTGGCGTGAACGTCGCGATGGTGTCCAGCGCCTGTTCGCCATCGGCTGCACAGGTCACCTCGAAGCCGGAGCGTTCCAACAGCGGTTTGAGGTTAGCGGTAATCGCAGTCTCGTCATCGACCAACAGGACTCGAGATCGAGTATCCATAGCTCAGCCCTGTCTGGTTATCCGCGCCACGCGCGGCAGGATGGGTTGCCATAAGCATAACACGAGTTGGGCATTGGCCACCTGGGAAGGCAAAGTCGGAGGGCTGAATGGCCTTCTTCAGCCCTCGCGGCGCATGGCCAGAAGTGCGGAATCAGTTGCTGTCCGGCAGCACGGGCACGGATTCAGGGAGCGCCGCCCGGCGCTTGAGGAGGCCGTTGATCAGGGTCTGATTCCAGCGGTAGAGCAGGAAAATCCCGCCCAAAATCAGCCCGATGGTGACGAGAATGATGGGCAGCGCGTCATTGGCCTCGCGCGGGATCACTGTGGCCCGCAGTTCCCCGCTATTGGCGGTCAGGTTGAAGGTCACGCCGGAGCCGCGCGTGATGCGCAGGTCGAGCGGACCGGCCGGCAGTTCGCCCTCATACTTCATGACTGTACGGTTGCCCACTCGTTCCCGAGTGTCCCCAACGATCTCGACTGCGTTGTCGACGCTGGCAATGTTGAACCGCGTCGATGCGGTCATTACGGCAGCGACCGGCTCGCCACCGGAATTTTCCAGCGCGACCCGTCCACCGGGCGCAGTGAAGGTGATCTTCGAGCCGGAGAATGTTTTGTGGGCGACCGCGTCGTACGCAGCCACGACAATCAGAACAAGGACGACCAACAGTGCGAGCGAACGCCAGGGTTTATTCATGGGAGTCTCCTCAGGATACGCACAGACACGGATAGCACACTACTGGCAGTGTATCAGGCGGATGTGACGAGGAAATCGTGGGGCGGTTACAGACCTGGCACATCGGTTACAGTCCCGTGCTTATGGTATGTCAGGCTCACCGGCGTTATCACCCCCTGGGAGTACCAACGGGACCTATTGACAAAATCCGATAAAAAGGAGTGTAATTAGGTTAATCCCGTATTGCTGCCTGGGTATCCGCCAGGCAGTGATTTTTCTGCCGCCAACTCTGGTCCTGTCATCCGCCGGAGGATTGGTCTGCTCTCCCCAACCGCTGCTCATCCAACGGAATGCGCCTCCTATCGACACGTGAATAACCATCCCTTTCACCAGCGTCCAATAACTTCTGTGTCTCGTCCCGGTCGGCGCACGCGATCGCTGGAATCCGCGCGCTGCTCTTCCATGACCCTCATGCAATGCACGGCGGCCCTGCCACTGGCAGGCCACCAGGAAAGTGAGTCCCATGTTTAGAAAAGTATTCTTGTTGCTGACGGCGCTGGCGCTACTGGTCGTGGCCTGTAACCCGACCGCCCCCACCGTCACCCCGACCGCGACCTTCACGCCGGAGCCGCAGGTCACCGAGACGCCGCAACCGGCCGAAGACCCGGTCGCCGGGCGGGAAGATGAAGACCCGCAGAATATCATTTACGGTGCGCTGTTCGAGGAAGCCAAGATCGCCGACATGACCCGCGAGGAACTGCCCGGCGACGCCATCACCGATACACCCTTCGAGGAGAAGGAAGAGGAAGACCTGCCGGAGCCACAGCCGCCCACGAAAATCCATCCCCTGCTGCGTGAATGGCTGGATACCCGCCCCGACGAACGCGACCTGATCCTGATCACGTTCGTGGACGACATGGACATCCCGCGCTTCCCGGAACCGGCCATCAACGAGCCGCGCGATTCGGGCCGCAACCGCGAGTTGCTGGCCCGCGCCGACGCGCTGGTCAACCAGCTCACCGACCGGCGGGCCGGGTTCTACGAGGAAATCGGGGCCGAGCTGAAGGATCGCTACCAGGCCGAGGTGATCGAAACCTTCTGGCTGATCCGGGGCATGGTGGTCGAGATGCCGATCCGGGCCGTGGCCGAGCTGGCCGAGCGCGAGGATATCCTCTACCTCCAGCCCAATTTCACCCAGGACGCGCCGCCCCAGAACGGCAACAATAACGACGACGTGGACGACGGCCGGGCGCGGATGAACAGCGATCCGTACTTCGCCCTGGGCCAGACCGGCGGCTGGATCGGCCTGCTGGATACGGGGGTGCGCTTCAGCCACGTCCAGTTCAACAGCCCCGATCACGTCGACTTCGCCCGCGACTGCGTCAACGGCGGGGCCAACTGTAACACCGGCGGCAGCCTCAACCCGAACGACGACTGCTGGAACCACGGCACGTCCTCGGCGGGGATCATCACCGGCAACGACCGGTCGGGCGCGGCCTTCCGGGGCGTGACCGCCATCACCCTGGATAGCTTCAAGGTCTACCCGACCAGCTTTACTTCGGGCGGTGCCTGCAATGGCTTCCTGGATTCGGGCGCGGCGGTGCGCGGCTTCCAGGAGGCGGTGCGCGTCCTGGACCGGGTGATCGTGGCCGAGATGCAGGGCAGCGGCGACTACTTCGACGCGATCGCAGTCGCGGCCGATAACGCCTTCGATGCCGGGGCGGTGATCATCGCCGCCAACGGCAACAACGGCCCCAACGCCAGCACGGTCAACGTCCCGGCCGTGGGCCACCGCGTGCTGGGCGTGGGTAACTTCGACGTGCAGTCGCAGAACCAGGTCAACAGCCAGAGCCGCGGCCCGGCCGGCGACAACCGGATCAAGCCCGACATCCAGGCTCCGACCAACGCCGAGACGGCCAGCAACGCCTCCGACACGGCCCTGCGCGGCTTCGGCGGGACGAGCGGCGCGACTCCGTTCGCGGCGGGCGCGGCGGCCCTGCTGCGCAACTGGCTGCGCGGCGCGAGCTTCTCGATCGATCCCGGCCAGGTGTATGCCCAGATGATCCTGTCCGGCCAGCAGACCTGGCCCTTCAACAACACCAGCGGGGCCGGGCCGCTGCGCCTGCCGACCGACGGCTGGGCCTGGTGGGGCAAGGTCACCATCCGGGCCGGGCAGACGATCGACATCCCGATCACCATCAGCGGCGAGAACGCCAACACGTTCGACGCCGCCCTGTGGTGGCCGGAATGGGCGCAGCGCGTCCTGTTCGTGACGCTCGACCCGCACAACGACATCGACCTGTACCTGATCGATCCCAGCGGCAATGTCCAGGGGCGCAGCATCTCGGCGCCGAGCGTATTCGAGCGCGCCCAGGCCGGCGGGCGGGTCGCCAACGGCCGCTGGATTCTGCGCATCCGGGCCTACCGGATGGAAACCGACACCCAGGTGGTCTACTGGGCGTCGCACGTCCGCCTGCGCTAGAGTCGAGTCCAGGAGGCCAGAGTCCAGAGTCCAGAGAAGGCTCGTTATGCCGGGCTACCGGTGACGTCTTTCTGTCTTTGGCTGATGGCTGACCGCTGAGTGCTGATCGCTTCTTTCGAGGTTTCGATGCTTCGACCGCGCGCCCAACTGATCCGTTCGGTGGCCGTAGCGGCGCTGAGCGCGCTGCTGCTCCAGACCGGGCTGTGCGCTCGCCTGGCGGACGGCCTGCCGCGTCCGCCCGCGCCGGAGACGGTGATCTTCGCCGGGCAGGCGTGGTACCTCGATCGCCCGGAGCCGGAACAGGTCTGGACGGGCGTGCTCGAAGCGCGCCAGGTCGCCCCCGGCCCGAACACGCGCGACGCGCTGACCTACGCGCTGGTCACGGCGGAGGGAGCGCTGCCTGTCTACGCGGCGGGCGTCGCGGATGTGCTGGGCCGCTACGCTGGCCGGCCGGTGCAGGTCACCGGGCGCTGGGTGGACCTGAGCGCCGAGGGCTTCGGCCCAGAGCTGTGGATCGGGTCGCTGCGCCCGGCTGAATGAAACAAACGCGGGGACGGCCATGACGACCGTCCCCGCGCTTCTTCCCAGGCGGGAGTGGATGGGAGTCGAACCCACCGCGGCCTGCTCTGCGCAGCCCGCCACCAATTTTGAAGACTGGGGCATCCACCGGGACACATCCACCCCCACCGAACAGGATAGCGCGGCAGGAGGCAGGAAGCAAGAAAAAGCATCGAAGCGATCAGGCGGTGTGTAGGGACGGGTCACTGACCCGTCCGCCGTGTGCCAATCCAGTCTTTTCGCCGGACAAGCCTGCCCCTGCCTTTTGACGCTGAGGCGCTTGCCCTTCGACGCCTTTCCCCGGCCTCTATACTGCCGTGATCTCGATCCGGTGGGTGATAGCCGCCTTGGCGCGCAGCATGTCCGACGCGGGGCAGTACTTCGTCTCCGACAGTTCGACCGCGCGCTCGACCGCCGCCGGGTCGATATTGCGCCCGGTGACGCGGTAGACGACCGTGATCTCGGTGAAGTATTTGGGATGCTCAGCGGCCTGGACGCCTTCCACCGCGACTTCGAAGCCGGTCACGTCCTGCTTCTTTTTCTTGAGGATGCTGATCACGTCCATCGCCGTGCAGCCGGCCAGCCCGACCAGCAGCAGTTCCAGCGGGCGGAATCCCCGGTCATGCCCGCCGACCGACTCGTCGGAGTCGAATACGATCTTGCCGTCGGGGAACGTGCTGCCGAAGCCATCGAACGTCATGTCGCCCTTCCAGACGACTTTCGCAGTTTTGTCTGCCATTGAAAATCAACCCTTTCATTTCAAAAGAGGCTATTAGCTGTTGGCTGTTGGCTGTTGGCTGTTGGCTTTTAGCCAGGAGCTAACAGCCAAGAGCCAACAGCGCTTTTCATTCCACCAACAGAGGCGTCACGCTTTGCTCCAGGACCGCCCGGCTGATCATGCCTGTCCAGCGCTGGACGATCGCGCCGTCCGGCCCGATCAGAAACGAGGACGGCAGCCCGGTCACGCCAAACGGGGCCATTTGCGAGCCGTCGCCATCCAGCACGACCGGGAAGGCCAGCCCGGTCTGGGCCAGGAACGCGCTCACCTGGGCGGCCGATTCCTGCTCGTTGACCCCGATCAACTGGAAGCCCTGGTTGGCGTGCGCCTCATAGTACGCCACCAGATCGGGCAGCTCGGCCCGGCAGGGTGGGCACCACGTCGCCCAGAAGTTGACCAGCCGGACCTGCCCGGCGCTGCCTTCCAGGGCCGTCTCCAGCGAGGGCAGCAAGCCGGCGGGGACACTTTCCGCAGCGGCGGGAGGCTGCTGCCCCGTCAGCGCGCCGACCAGCAGCGCGACCGCGATCAGGACGACCCCGGCGCCGATCCAGGTCCAGTGGGAGGTCAGCAGGCGCGGCGCGCCCGATTTGTTGGGGCGGCGGCTGGCACGAGAACTGCTCATGGGGTGACGGGTCCTTCCTGGCAGGTGATCCAGAGCTTCAGTGTACTTTCTTTTTGGATGCAGGAGAAACGATTTTGTTTCATCCGGCCGGAGGTGGTATCGTTGAAGCATGACCGAGACGACCCATGACGAATCCGAACTGATCGCGCGCCTCCAGGCCGGCGACCAGGCGGCCTATGCCGATCTGGTCAACACCTACAGCGGCCGCGTGTTTCACCTGGCGCTGCGCCTGGTGGGCGACGAGGCCCAGGCCGAGGACATCCTGCAGGAAACGTTCCTGAACGCTTTCCGGGCCATCCAGAGCTTCGAGGGGCGCTCCAGCCTGGGGACGTGGCTGTACCGGATCACCAACAACACCGCCCTGATGCACCTGCGCAAGAAGGACCTGGTCGCCTATTCGATCGACGATCCGCTGGAAACCGACGATGGCGACGAGCTGCCACACCAGTTCTTCGATTTCTGCTGCCTGCCGGAGCGCGACCTGCTCAGCGACGAAGCGCGGGCCGAGATGCGCCGGGCCATCGACGACCTGCCGGAAACGCTGCGCGTGGTTTTCGTCCTGCGCGACCTGGAGGGCTTCAGCACCCAGGAAACCGCCGATCAGCTCGGTCTGAGTGTCCCGGCGGTCAAGACGCGCCTGATGCGCGCCCGGCTGGCCCTGCGCGAACGGCTGTCGGCCTACTTCGCGCGCAGCGCCGTCTCCTCCGAAACCGGCGGCGCGCTGTCGGATGTGAGTTAGCGGTCAGCGCTCAGCCATCAGCCAAAAGCAAAAGACATCTCACCGCGGAGAACGCAGAGGGAGAGCAGGAGGCTTGGTTTTTCTTTCCTGTTTTTCCTTGGCGTTCTTGGCGGCTTGGCGGTTCATCCTGCCTTTTACCCGCCTGGTATATGCCCCCGTCCGCCCCAGACGTGCTAAGATCAGGGCGTGATCCTGCTCAATGCGGAAGGGAACTGACATGAGACGGCAGTGGATGATTTTGATCGTGGTGATCGGGCTGCTGGTGGGCGGTGTACCCGCGCGGGCGCAGTCCCCGGCGGAAGCGATTTATGCGGCACGCGGCCCCTACCCGGTCGGCACGTTCGACTTCACCATCGACGATCGCTACGATCCCAACGACCGGGAGGAGCCGATCCCGGCGACGGTCTGGTATCCGGCCCTCAACCCGAATGGGCTGGCGGAGGAAACGACCTACACCTGGGACGACGACCTGACCCTGGACGGTCAGGCTTTGCTCGACGCCGCGCCGGACGCTTCCGGCGGGCCGTACCCGCTGGTGATCTTCTCGCACGGGTTGGGCGGGCTGCGCTTTCAAAGCCGCTTCTATACCGAGCATCTGGCCTCATACGGCTTCGTCGTGATCGCCATCGACCACCCCGGCAGCACCTACGCAAGCCTGCGCGGGGCAAGCTCAGCCAGCGATTTTGACATCAGCGCCATGCTGACCAACTACGGCTACCGTCCCCTGGACGTGCTGCGCGCGCTCAACCACGCCTACTGGCTCAGCGCGCCGGAGGGTCCCCTGGAGGGCCTGATCGACACGTCCCGGACGGCGGTCACGGGCCACTCGTTCGGAGGCTATACCGCCCTGGCGGCGGCCGGGGCGCGCCTGGACTTCGGCGCGTACAACGACTGGTGCACCGATCCGGAAGCGCTGGTCTTCGATCCGTCGGCGTCGCCGGTGCTCACGGCGGCCCCGGCGACGGCTGGCCTGGGCGGCACCTCGTGCTTCCTGCGCCTGATGGGCGGGCAGATCGCCATGACGCGCGGGCTGGAAGCCATTCCGGACGGCCTGTGGCCGGCCACGACCGATCCGCGCATCCAGGCCGTGATCGCCCTGGCCCCCTGGAACGTGCCCATCTTTGGCCCGGAAGGCATCGCGGCGATCGACATCCCGATCATGGTCCAGGTCGGCTCCGGGGATACCACCACCCCGCCAGCCCGCGACGCCTACGCCGCCTACGCCAACGCCAGCAGCGCCGACAAGGCCCTGGTCGTCTTCGAGGGGGCAGAGCATGGCGTCTTCGCGGACGTGGCTCAGGGTGAGTTTGATGCCGCCTGGACCGCCGAGGACATCCACCCGCTGATCAACCACTTCGCCACGGCCTTCCTGCTGGCCGAATTGAATGGCGATGCGGATGCCGCGGCCGCGCTCGACCCGGCGGGTGTGGCCTTTGACGGCGTGCAGTTCGCCGCGGCCTGGGGGGAGTAAGGCAGAGGCAAGAGGCAGGGGGGCAAGAGAAGACATCCAGACATCGAAGCGGCCAGCGAAGGATCGGGGAATCCAACGGCCCATGCCCGCCGCCCGGCGGAAATCGGCGTCGGACCGACCATCGCTGGTCGATCCTGGAGTTACTGACCTTCAAAGTGCCCCCCACCCTGGGTCCCGCCCATACGCCGCGGTCGACCGCCCAAGTCCAGTTTGGCGGTTGCGCTTTGACCACGGTATTCTGTGGTGCTACCTCAGCTTGGGCGCTATTCTGTATAAATCGTGTTATACTATGACAAATCAGGAGAAAAAAGATGGATGATTTGATCAATAACTTCGTAGAAGTGCGGGTGGAAAAGCAATTAGAGGCGCTTTTGGTCAAGTTCTTGCGATTCACCCCCTATGAGGACTTCGTCAAAATACTCGAATACGAGTATGAACTCATTCGTCACTATCGATTGAAGAAATGCGTTATTGATTTGCGTCTGATACCAGTTTATGCCCCTGGCGCCCCGGAATACGTCAAAGATGTGTGGTTTCCGACCGTTAACTCTCTCGGCGTGCAGCAGATTGCCTTCATCGTGCCGGAGGCTGTGTTGGGGCAAATGTCTATGAACAGGGCGCACGACATTACAGAATCAACTGCTGGTAGCGCAGTGGAGCACTTCAAGGATATGGAAGCTGCCATAGCCTGGCTGAAAACCCGTTAATCGCTCATGCGGGTTTCCCCCTCCCCTTGCCACAGGCATGTCTCATGGATAAATCAATCAAAAATGGCATGTTTTTAGGGGCGGTCTGTGACCCGCCCCTAAAACGGCCCCAATCCGCCGAATAATCCGCTCCGGCGAGCATTACCGAATCAAATTCTGAAGGTGCATCAATCCCGACGCGACGCGGCACAACCGCCGACCGCGATTGCTCAGGAGGCTCCCATGCGACGACATCGCCTGCTCGTTTTGTTGATGGTTCTGCTGCTGGCCGCGCAGACCTTCCCGGCCCTGGCCCAGCGGCCGGACGCGCCGCCCTACGCCCTGCGCGGGCCGTTCCCGGTCGGGACGCGCGAGCTGGTGATCGAAGCGGGCGAGTATCCCCTGAGCGTCACGCTCTGGTACCCGGCCCTTAATCCCGACGGCGCGCCGGAGGAAGCCACCTACCGGTCCGGGCTGCTGGCCTACCAGGGCCGCGCCCTGCGCGACGCGCCCGTGGATGCCAGCGGCGGGCCGTACCCGCTGGTGGTCTTCTCGCACGGATTGGGCGCGATCCGCTTTCAAAGTCTGTATCTGACCGAGCACCTGGCCTCGCGCGGATTCGTGGTCATTGCCGCCGATCACCCCGGCACGACGACCGCCGAGATCATCTTCGGGTCGGGCGGGGAGGACCGCGCGCTGGGCGTGGCGCGCAGCTTTGCCCGCCGCCCGCTGGAGGTCATGCGCGAGATCGCGTTCGCCGAGGAGTTGACCGCCGAGGGCGGGGCGTTCGCCGGGGCGATCGATACCGGCCGGAGCGCCGTGATCGGGCACTCGTTCGGCGGGTATACGACGGCGGCCGCCGCCGGGGCGCGCCTGAACTTCGCCGCGTTGCGAGCCTGGTGCGCCGACCCCGTGGGCCTGAGCTTCACGCCGGGGGCCGATCCCGCCTTCGCGCCGGTCAGCCTGCCGGAACAGGAGAACTGCGGCTTCGGCCTGGCCGAGTACGAGGCCGAGATCGCCGCCGCGCGCGGGCTTGAGTCCGCGCCTCAGGGCCTCTGGCCGCCGACGACCGACCCACGCATCCGGGCGGCGGTGATGCTGGCCCCCTCCAGCGCCCAGAACTTCGGGGCGGAGGGCCTGGCCGCGCTGACCCTCCCGACCCTGATCGTGGCCGGGACGGCCGACGAACTGACCCCGGCCGAAACCAACGCCTACGTGTATTACACCGCCATCGGCAGCGCGCGTAAGACCCTGGTTATGCTGGAGAATGCCAACCACTACCTGTTTGCCAACGGCTGTCCGCCGCTGGCCGCGGCGCTGGGCTATTACGGGATGTGCTCGGACGCGGTGTGGGACCTGGACCGCGCCCACGACCTGACCAACCAGTTCGTGACCGCCTTCCTGCTGGCGGAGCTGACCGGCGACGCCGACGCCGCGGCCGCGCTCGAACCGGCGAATGTGCGCTTCCCCGGCGTGGACATCCTGACCGGGCCGGGCATGTAACTCCGGCACGCCGGGCTGCATCTAAGAGGTCAGGGCTGGCGATTGTGCCGCCGCGGGTCTATGATGGAGGCACACTCGCCAAGGCTCAGGCTACGGACAAGGACAGAGGTGCGTATGGGCGCTTCCCACGAAGAACATCACGACTGCCGCCATTTTCTGGCAAGCCTTTCCGATTACGTGGACGGGCTGCTCGACGACGCGCTGTGCCGGGAAATCGAGGCGCACATGGCCGGCTGCGAAAACTGCCGGATCGTGATCAATACCCTGTCCAAGACGGTCGAGTTGTACCACACCGCGCCCGTTCAGGAACTGCCCCAGGACGTCCAGCAGCGCCTGTTTGCTTCGCTCGATCTGGAGAAATTCCTGCGGAAACAGGGATAGCAAGCGATCGACGCCTGGGATTCGATAATTGTGTGTTAGAAACTCTATTTGGACTATCCAACTCTAATCAAACTATCATATACTTTTAAAAAAGCGATCACATGCCCTTAATGTGCCCGTTGTAGAGTTTTGCTGGTAAACACGTGCCCTTGCAACAGTACCCATATCAAGGAGAAAAACAAACGATGCCCCACAATCCCGGCTTCAAGGGACTCGGCTTCAACCGTACCGACCTGGAGCTGTTCCGTTACTGGTCGCCGCGCGCCCAGAGTTACGCCAGCGGCGATCAGTTGATGCACTACCTGGACGAGGGCTGGGAGCCTGATCAGGTCGTCGAAGTCGAGACTCACTGGTTCGGCGAAGCCCGCCATGTCCAGATTTATCACTTCCTGCTGCGCCGCAGTGGCCACGAGCTGACCATGCGCGTGCTCGGTAACCCGTTCTCGCACCGCCTGGTCAACGACGCCCGGCTCGACTTCCAGCAGGTGCCGCACCGGCGCACCGTCCGCAAGTTGACCTTCGACGTGATGAAGGAAGAGTCGTAACCCACAGCCCGGCCGCCCCTGACCGGGCTGTTACTTATTTTGTGAAAAAGCTCACGCGCGCCCGTCGCTAGCCGGCATCCGGCTGGAGCGACATCCTGGCACGCAGCGGCCCCGGCAGCAGCGGCGCGAGTTCCGCCCGCTCCGCCGGGTCGAAGGGGCGCAGGAAGACCAGCGCCAGCGGGTAGACCCCGATCCCCACCCCAAGCGCCAACAGGCTGGTAGCCTGCCACAGCGCGGCCATCGTCCCAAGCATCAGCCCGGCCGCCACTCCCGGCCGCCAGACCAATCCCCAGAATCTTACCCGGCTTTCTGTTCCATTTGCGCCCAGGCGGGTTTGCAGGGTGGCGTGCAGCAGCCGCAGGAAGATCGCCAGCAGCAGCCCTTCGCCCAGGATCGTGATCACCGCCGCCGCCGGGTAGCCGAAGCGCGGCAGGCAGATCAGGTTGGCCCCCACGTTGAAAATCACGACGATCAGGAAGGCGCGGGTCAGCACCCGCTGCCGGTCGAGCGCGATCAGGGCGTACTGCGTGATGCTGTTGATCCAGCCCACGGGGATGCTCCAGATCATGATCTGAAGCGCGATCGCGCCGTCCGGCAGATACTCCGACCCGCCCAGCAGCAGGATCAGGGTCGGCGCGAGAAAGGTGGTCAGGACGGCCACCGGCAGGGCGACCAGCACCAGCAGCTTGACCGCCAGCCGGTAGCTGCGCACCATCCGGGCCGGGTCGTCGTGGGCCTGGCGGCTGAGGACGGGCAACAGCGCCGCCGAGAGGAAGGCCGGGATGACTTGCAGGGCGTCCAGCCATTTGTAGGCGGTGCTGTACCAGCCGACCACCCGCACCCCGTTGATCGCCTCCATCAGGATCACGACGATCTTGTAGAACACGGTCGCCAGCAGGTGGTTGATCATCAGCGGCCAGGCGTCGACCAGCATCCGGCGCAATTGCCCGCCGTCCGGCCGGGGCCGGGTTGTCTCCACCGGCCGCGCCCCGTCGAGCAGCGGCCGCGCCGCCCAGAGCATGACGCCCAGGGTGATCAGGTTGGTGACGATGCTCACCCCGGCCAGGCCGATCACGCCCCAGCCGAGCAGGAGCGCGCCCAGGCCCAGGGTGGCCTTGGAGAGCGTGCCCACCGTGGCGATCGCGGCCGGGATTTCGGCCCGCTCGAAGGCGTAGAACAGGGCGCTCAGGCCGGTGCTCAGGCTGTTGGGCAGCAGCCCCACATACAGCAGCACGATGGCCGCGATGGCCGTGACGTCCAGCGGATCGGCGACGGCCGTCTGCCGGATCAGGAGGAAGACGACCAGCAGCGGCACGCCCACCCCGGCCAGTCCCAGGCGCAGCAGGCTGGTGTTGACCAGGCTGCGCCCGGCCAGAGTCCGGTCGCGGGCCACCTCGCGGGTCAGGTAGGTGTTCAGGCCGAAGTTGGTCAGGATGTCGAACCAGCCAAAGACCACGATGGCGTAGTAGTAGATGCCCGCGCCTTCCGGCCCCAGCACGCGCAGCATGATGAAGGCGAAGGCGAAGTCGATCCCCTTGTTGAACAGGTTCATGAGGATCGGCATCAGGCTGTTCTTGGCCAGGCGGCGCATCCCGCTGCCCTCGCCCTCGGCGGTCGCCCGCCCGCCGGTGATCGCGCGCCACAGCCACACCCCCAGCGCGAAGACCAGCGCCGCCCCGGCGATGAAGGTCAGGAAGGCCCCGATCTGGAAGCTGGGCGGGCTGTAGCGGAAGCGGACCGTCCATGTGTCGGACAGCGTCACCTCGCCCGCCGCGACCCGTTCGGCATAGCGCCCGGCCAGAGCCGCCGGGTCGAGGAACACGCCCCGGAAGTTGCCATCGACCAGGGCGATGGGGATTTCCTGCTCATCGTCGTCGCTTGCGCCCAACGGCCGGGCGTAGGCCCGCCAGCCGGTGAAGTACGAGTCGGCCAGGACCAGCCAGGACGGTTCGCTGATCGTCGCGTCGACCGTGACCTGAAGGCCCCGGTATTCCGTGATCGGCTGGGCGACCGGGTCGGCGGGCCGGGTGGCGATATCCTGCGACGTTTGCGGCCGGTAAACCAGCGTCACCGTGCGCGGGTCGATGGTCTGCACCAGCGCCGCGAATTCCTCCGGGCTGCCGTAGACCAGCTCCGTCGAGAGGGGTAACGTGTAGGCGCGGGGCAGGACGTCCAGGTTTTCGTAGATGCGCAGCGCCTCGTCCTCGTAGGCCAGACTCCAGCCCTCGCGCGCGATCGTCTGGGTGGTGACGACGTAGCGCACCCCCAACACGTCCAGCAGCGGCGAATCGAGCGCCTGGGGGTAATCGGTCGACAACGGCGCGACCCGGTTGTATTCCAACTGGAACTGGGGCGAGATCAGGGCCATGAAGTCCGTGTACTGCTTGGGGATGATGCTGTCGTAGCCGCGCGCGTCCTGCAACCCGGCCAGCCAGGGGATGTTGGCGTTGAGCAGGGCCTCGCCGGGCGCGTCGTAGGTCGTGATCCGGATTGGGCCTTGCCCGGCGGCGCGGGCTTCGGCGTCCTGGCCCCGGAGCCATTCCATGGCGGGCGGGGTGAAATCGAGCAGGGCCGGGTCGGCGGCCGGGTTGAAACCCCACGAGGCGATCATCAGGTCGGCGGCGATCAGGCCGATTGCGGCCAGCGCCCACACCGGCGCGCCGCGCAGGTGCCACGGTCGCCGGGCCAGCCAGAAGACGATCCCCGCGCCGAGCAGCACCAGGCCCAGGGTCAGCACGTTGGTGAATTGATAGCTGTAGAACATGCGCGCGTCGGCGAAGGCGTTTTCCGCCAGGGCCAGGCTGTGCAGGAGGCGGTCGATCAACGGCTCGATCTGGGGATAGAAGAGGCGGCTCAGAAGCAGGCCGAGCAGGATCAGCGCGCCGAGGGCGAGCAGGACGCGGGCGGCCCAGACGGTGATTACCCTCACCCCCGGCCCCTCTCCCTCAGGGAGAGGGGAGATGGCCTGTACGGATTCACGCGAATCTTGATCGTCGTTCTGTAGGGACGGGTCATGTCGATGCGTTGCATCGTGCCCCATCCGTTGTTCCGTCCGCCCGCGCCACACGGCCTGGAGCGCTTCCGCCCCGAACCCGGCCAGGACGGCCACGGACAGCGTCAGCGCGAAGACCCAGCGGAACGGCGAATGAAGCTGGTTGATCCCCGGCAGGAGATAGTACAGGATCGCGTAGGTGGGCATCCCGAAGATGAACGTCAGCGAAACCAGGGCCAGGGTGGCGAAAATGCCCACCTCACCCCGGCGTTGGCTAGCGCCAACGCTGCCCCTCTCCGTAGACGGAGAGGGGGAGGGTTGTAGGGACGACCGGGGCGATGCGAGCATCGCGGTCGTCCTGGTGGTGCGCCGCAGGCGCGGCCCCCAGGCCGCGACGAGACCGTAGACGGCCAGGATCATCGGCAGCAAGCCCAGGTAGGCCCCGCCCTCGACGTAGTTCTTGATCCCCCAGTCGATCGTCGTGATCGGCTGGCCCAGGGCGTTGAGCGTGGCCTGCACGGTCTGGCCGCTGAAGACGTCAAAATAGGCGTGGTGGGATGGGTTGCCGAAGAAGTTCGGCATGAAGAACGCGATCACGCGCCGGGCCGGATAGGCCCAGCTCCGGATTTGCTCCAGCGTGGCCGAGCCTTCGCGAAAGTTGCGGCTGACCAGCTCGAACAGCGGCATGATCTGGACCGCGCCCAGGCCGATCCCGCAGCCGACCATCGCGAGCAGCCATATCCCGCGCCGGATCAGTCCGCCGAGCGTGGCCCGCTCCCGGCGGCCCGCCCAGGCGATCATCCCCAGGCGCGCCGCCGCGTAGAAGCCCATGATCAGCAGGGTGTAATAGGTGATCTCCACATGCCCGGCCAGGATCACCAGGGCCAGCCCGATCGCGCCGAGCGCCACCCAGGGCAGGGTAGCCGGACGGCCCAGGATCGGCCGCGCCCGGATCACGAACTCGACCATCAGCAGGAGCAGCGGCAGCCAGGCCGACGCGCCCAGGATCATCGGAAAGACGGCCTGGATCACGAACCAGGCGGCCAGTTCCCAGCTCACCGCCGCGACCGTGCTCCCGATCCGGCCCTGGCCGATCCCGCGCGTGAAGGCGAGCATGCACAGCCCGGCCAGCCAGAGCTGGAGCACGGTAGTCCAGCCGTAGGCGCTGGCCAGCGGCAGGACGTAATACAGCAGGCTGAGGGGGTAGGCCACGCTGGCCTGGCCGGCCGCGAAGAAGGGCACCCCCGCGAACAGGTGCGGGTTCCAGAGGGGCAGCTCGCCAGTGGTGATGCTCTCCCGCACGAAGCCGCGCCAGACATAGTTTTCGAGAATAAGGTCGGAGAGCAGGCTGTTGTGGGGAACCTCCGGGGCCTGGACGACCTCGCGGTAGGCGGCGTAGGGCTGCCACTGGTACAGGTTGTCGGCGGGCAGCAGCGTGCGGTCGCCCAGCGTGACCGCGCTGAACAGGATCAGCGGCAGCACGAGCAGCAGCAGGACGATCGCCAGGTCAGGGGCGTACTTGCGCATAGGGCCGTCTCTCTCAAAGGCAAGCGGTCAGCACTCAGCCGTCGGCGGTCGGCCAAAAGGCCATCACCGTGACAGCGCAGGGCATTATACCCCAGCCGCGGCGCGTGCGTCCCTACGCTTGGCTGACGGCTGGCTGAGAGAGAGACTTCTAGAACCGAAAGTACAGGAACTGCTGGGCCTGATCCAGGCTGAGGATGGAGGCGACCAGCAGCACGATCAGCGCGGCGGCTTGCAGCACGGGCGGCACCCAGCCCCACAGGTGCGGAACGCGGGTCGTATCTTGAGGAACCGAGAGCGTCGCCAGGGCCGGGACGCGCCACTCGATCAGCGCGCATAGGCCGATCAGGGCCAGCAAGCGTATCCCCAGCAGTGATTGCACGTCGGCCAGTCCGCCCAGACCGTGCAGGCCAGCCATCGAGCCGATGATGTGCAGGGCCATCTCCAGCGATGTACTGCGGAAGAACACCCAGCCCACCACGACGCCGGCAAAGGTCAGCGCCCAGTTCACCCCACCCCAGCGGAGCAGGTGGCGTTCGCGGGTCAGGTGGTGGATCACCAGCAGCAGGCCGTGATACGCGCCCCAGATCACGAATGTCCACGCCGCGCCGTGCCACAGACCGCCCAGCACCATCGTGATCATGAGGTTGAGCAGGGTGCGCGGCAGGCCCTTGCGGTTGCCGCCCAGTGAAATGTACAGGTAATCGCGCAGCCAGGATGACAGAGTGATGTGCCAGCGCGCCCAGAATTCGGACACGTTGCGCGCCCAATAGGGACGGTTGAAGTTGATGGGCAGTTCCAGCCCCAGCAGCCGCCCGATCCCGGTCGCCATCTCGCTGTAGGCCGAGAAGTCGAAGTAAAGCTGGAAGGTGTAGGCCACCATCACGCCCCAGGCCGCCACCAGGTGAAACTCCGTGTAGCGGATCAGCAGCGGGTCGATGATCTGGGCGATGCTGTCCGCGATCAGGACTTTTTTGGCCAGTCCCAGGATGAAGACGGCTAAGCCGGAATAGAGCTGGCCCTCCTCCA
>CAZHMJ010000030.1:24610-26715 GCA_964533805.1 uncultured Anaerolineae bacterium
GCGCGCGAACAAGGCCTGAAGCTGGCCGCCGAGATCCCGGTAGCGCGAAATCGGCCCGGCGATCAGTTGGGGAAAGAAGGTGATGTAGGCGCTCAGGGTGAGCAGACCTGGCGCGGCCTCGATCTTGCCCTGGTACAGATCGACGATCATACTGATCGCCCGGAAGGTGAAGAATGAGATGCCTGCCGGCAGCAGGACATCAGGCTGGGGCAGGCTCAGGCCAGGCACGATGGCCCCCAACAAACTGTCCAGGCTGGACACGGCGAAGTTGGCGTATTTGAAGAGTGCCAGGATCGCCAGCGGCGCACCGGCTCCGATCCATAACCAGGTTCTGCGTCCGGCTGGAGTTGGGGCGGCGGTCAGCCCTCGACCGCTGACGTAGGTAATCGCCGTAATGCCAGCCAGCAAAAACGCGAAGCGCCAGTCCCAGTTGGCGTAGAACACAAGGCTGGCGACCACCAGCAGCCACAGCCGCCGCGTCTGGCTGGGGGCCAGCCGCCAGTAGAGCCAGCAAACCACCGGCGCGAATATCATCACAAAGACGGCGCTGTTGAAGAGCATGGGTCAGTCTTCCGGCATCTGCGCGGCAAAGATGGCTTCGATGACTCGATCCGCGTTGGTCTGGGTCATGTGGTAGTAATCCCCAAATCCAGCCGGATCGCCACCAAAAGCCGCTGGATCGGTCCAGTCATGGAGCGTGAAGCCGTAGACCGCCTGTTGTGCGCGCAGAAAGTCCACCAGGGCTGCCTGCTGGCGGTTGAAGTGCTCGATGCGGCGCATAATCGTCAGTGCATCCCCCGCGTAAGGCAGCAGGACGACCGTCAGCGCGATGCCGTGCTCGTCCACCAGCGCGAACACGTCGGCTATCTCCGCGAAGCGTTCGGGAGGGATGCTGTCGAAGCTCTCCCAGAATGTGTAATCCCCGAACGTCTCCCGGGCAGGCACTCCTCCCCCGTAGTCGATGATCATGCCCTGGCGATCGTACAGCGGCCAGCCGAGGGATTCGTCGGTCAGGTTGCGCCAGATGGCCTGCACGGAGTCGGCTGCCTGCCGGCCGGAGGTCAAGCTGGTCAGGATGCCCTCCAGCGAAAACGTCGGGCTGGCGTCTTTGGCGTAGGCGCGCAGCGGCGAGTCGGCCAGCCAGTTAGGATTGTTCCAGGTGATGGTGGGATGCAGCGCCTGAAGATCGATGCATAGGATGATCTGCTCCGGCGGCTGGCTCAAACCAGCCAGCGCGTAGTGGGAGAAGATATAGTAGTCGAGTGGCATCGCGCGCGAGACGCCCGCATTGAAGGCCGTTTTGCCCGTCAGTGCCTCGATCAAGGCCGGGCGGAGAGTCATCGCCCGCGACGATCCCAGGATGAGGATGTCGGGCGGCGGCGCCAGGTCATGCAGCAGGAGGTATTTGTCGCGGCGAGGCTGCTCCACCAGAGGATTGATCAGGTTCGTGCCATAGCGGGCATAGGGATCGACCAGCCCGTTGAGCAGCAGGGTCACGCTCACCAGCAGGGCCGAGCCTGCCAGCACGATGGTCACAAAACGCCGTATGGACATGCGTTCCTGTAGAGTGTGGTGAAGCCAGCAGATCCCGTCTGAGACTGAGGCATTGTATCGCCAACCCGACCTGGCGTCTATACGGCGATCCGGGTGTTGGAAGATGGTCTGCCTGATCGATGACATTGGACATGGAAGAACGCCTCGCATTCACCCGGCTCGGTGATACTCCTTTGCGCAACCTCGCGCCGTTGGGTGCGTATAAACGGATGTAACTGCCGCCTGCAATGGTGCGGGCGCATGAATAGGGGATTACTGGAATGAATCAGCCCAACATCACCGAGATCGACATCCGGATGGCGCAGGTGTGCCTCACCTGCCCGATCTACAGTCGCGCCCGTTCCGAGCGGAAAGGCGCTGCCTACTGGTCCGCCAGGAACGCGGAAGGCAGCCTGTGCCCGTCCTGCCAGGCCTACGCGCGCGTCTATGGCAAGCAGGCTCACGAGCCGCAGACCGCGCGGCAAGCGGCACTGTGACCGGGACGCCCGTCAAACCGCCCGCTGTTTTTGCCTTTGGCTGACTGCTGAAAGCTGATTGCTGAACGCTGATCC
>CAZHMJ010000031.1:0-9403 GCA_964533805.1 uncultured Anaerolineae bacterium
ATCACGTGCGCTTTGTCGTACTTGGGCCACAGGAGCGAGCGTTGGGCGTGGAGATCCCCGACAGCGACCGGTGCTATGCCGATCTGGCAGCGAACAGCAGCCGCGTTCTCGACTTCCGGGATGTCTCTCTCTTCGAACTTGTCAATTAGGGGAGGGGGGATGGACCGGCCCTGGATGCGGTGGATTCCGTTCGTCCTGTTGGGCGGAGTCTTGCTGGCTTGGTTCTGGCCGCTTCTGGATGGTGAGACGTTATTCTGGGGACTGCCCACGCTTCAGTTCTATCCCTGGCGCGCCTATGCTTTCGACCAACTCCGGGCGGGCCAGCTTCCCCTCTGGAATCCCTACAATGGTGGTGGCGCTCCGCTGCTGGCCAACTATCAGACGGCCGTGTTCTATCCCCCCAACTGGCTACATCTCATTTTCCCCCATGTGGCTGCCATGAATCTGCTGGCTGTCGGTCATGTGGTCTGGGCGGCTGTCGGGATGTGGATTTTCGCGAGTGTCTGGAACCTGCCTCTGTTGGGTCGCGGGATCAGCATGTTGGCTTTTAGCTTGAGCGGATACCTGGTCGCGCGTTTGGGATCTTTTCCCACAGCGGCTGCGGTCGCCTGGTTTCCCTGGATGATGTGGGCCTGCCACCGGATCGTGACGACGCAGAGGGCCTCCAGCGTAGCGTGGCTTGGATTGGCGACTGGCATGCTGCTCCTGGCTGGCCATGCGCAGACTGCATTCTACGTGCTTTTGGCAAGCGGCGCGTATGCACTCTGGTTGAGCGGTTCGATTCGCGGCTGGCGCGAGCGGTTTCGCGTGTGGGCAGCGGCCACTGCCGCCGTCCTTCTGGGGTTGGGATTGGCGGCCATCCAACTCGTTCCAACAGCTCAATTGCTGGTCTTGTCCGATCGGGCTGCGGGCCTGGATTACGACTGGACCACGAATTTCAGTTATTCGATCGCGCGCGCCCTGACCCTGATAGCCCCCAATCTGTACGGCACGCCGGCGGACGGTTCCTACATCACGGAAGGCGCTTATTTCGAGGATGCGGCATACATTGGCTTGCTGCCGCTCGTTGCAGGTTTCTTCGCAGTGATCACCTGGTGGCGAACGCGCAAGAGCGGCCCCTCGGAATCCTCGGCTGCACTGCGTGGCGTGCCATTCTGGGCAGGCATGGCGTTTCTAGCTTTCCTGATCGCGCTGGGCAAGAATGGCCCGGTATTCCCCTTCCTCTATCAATTTGTGCCGACATTCAAGGACTTTCAGGGGCCGGTCCGCTGGCTGATCCTGACGGTCTTTGGTCTGAGCATATTGGCGGGAATCGGCGTCAGCTATGCCTGGGGGAAAGGCCGTTGGACAGTCTTCTGGAGCCGGCTGGTGGCTGCGGGCGGGTTGGGCATGGCGGCGGTTGCGGGACTGGTGGCGCCACGGCTGCTGCCGAATGATATCCTTGCGCTTCAAGTCATGGTGGGCGGTTTTGTCTCCCTGGGTCTGTGGCTGAGTGGTTGCTCGATTCTGACTCTCCTCATGCCAGAAACGGGCAGCCGGTGGCGGCCCGCCTGGCAGGTGCTCATCCTGGTCTTCGTGGCTGCTGATTTGTTTTGGGCGTCTCGCGGGCTGAATCCAACCGTTCCCGCTGAGTTTTTTGAGGCGAGAACCGCCAACCAGACGGATGATGTCCTGTACCTGACGGAAGCGTATGAGGATCACCTGAAGTTCGAGGAATATTTCCCTCTGGATAACTACCTGGTGGCGGTCACACGCTGGCGCGAATTGCGTGACAGCCGGTTGCCTAACCTGAATATCCTCGATGGCGTCTATCTGTTCAATAACTTCGATCCCATTCTGTTGGAGACGTATGCTCGCGCTGTGAGTGATCTAGAATCGCGAGTTTCCGGTGCGGACCAGGTGATTGTGATCGAGGACGTGCCGGCCGAAGAACCTTTTGGCGCAGAAGCGGTGACTGTGGGGGCGGGTATCTCCTGTGTCGCGCTGTTTGTATGGGTAGGGCTGTGGGTAGGACGTTTGGCCCGTTCGCACACCCGCGAAAAACCACTATAATAGTTGTGGATTCGTGAAGGAAATCTAGAGGCTGCTATGTTCTTTGATCCGAGGCCGGGGCCTCGCCGCCGTCCACAACTGCGCGTCTCCGACCGCCGCTGGATTTTGCGGGCAGGGGATGTGGTCGCCACCGTGGTTGCCGTGCTTTTCTCCCTCAGAATCTGGACTGTCGTGGATGGCAGCCTCCCGTACAACCTCGCCTTCATCCTGAATCAGGCCTTCTGGCTGATCACATTGCCTGGTCTGTGGCTGCTGTTGGCTTCGGCCAATGATTTCTACGATCTCCAACTCGATGCCAGCCGGACGGCGACGGCGACCCGTCTGGTTGTGATCAACCTTCAATTGGTTGTCGTCTATCTGATCATTTTCTTCCTATCCCCACGCGAAGCCCTTCCTCGCCTCTTTATTTTGTATTATGGGGTGACTTCTTTTCTTCTAATCACCCTATGGCGAATGGCGCGTCCCCGGTTCATGCGCTGGGCCAGCGAGCGCCGCCGCGCTTTGATTGTGGGCGAGGATTGGAACTGGGGCGGGGCGTTGATCGTACAGGCCATTCGCGACTATGCGCCGGGCCAGTATGAGTTGGTCGGCGTGATCGGACCCGTGGTGGAAGGCGACCAGATCGACGGTCTGAGGATTCTCGGATCGGGCAGTCATCTCCTTGAATTGGCGATCCAGGAGCGTGTTACAGAGTTGATTGTGGCTACTCCGTGCGAACTGAGCGGGGAGCTGTTTCAAGGGGTGATGGACTGCTACCAGCAAGGCATTTCGATCGTGCCGATGACGTTGCTTTATGAGAGTCTGACCGGGCGCGTGCCGGTCGAGTATGTGGGCAAGGATTGGGCTATCGTCTTGCCAATCGAGACGGCTTCGATTTTCGATCCTTACCCGTTCCTCAAACGGGTGATGGATGTAACCATGGCTTGCATAGGGCTGATTCTGTTTGGGCTGCTCCTGCCCTTTGTGGCTCTTGCAATGGCGATCGATTCGCCGGGACCGATCTTCTTTGGCCAGACACGGGTTGGGCAGAGCGGACGCTTGTTCAGGGTGTTCAAACTGCGGTCTATGATTCCTGACGCGGAGAAAGCGACTGGGGCAGTATTCGCTTCCGACCATGATCCCCGAATCACACGGGTTGGCCGGTTGCTCCGCAAGAGCCGGCTGGATGAGGTTCCCCAGCTTTGGAATGTCCTGAGGGGCGAAATGAGCATGATCGGCCCCCGACCGGAGCGACCGGAGTTTATCGAGGCGCTTACAGCGGAGATTCCCTACTATCGTGCCCGGCTGGCGGTCAAGCCGGGGGTGACGGGATGGGCACAGGTGCGTTACGGGTACGGCAGCGACACGGCGGATCATCTGATGAAGCTCCAATATGACCTGTACTACGTCCGCCACCAGTCGCTGGTGCTTGATTTTCAGATTGCAGTCCGGACCATAGGCAAGATGCTGAGCTTTGCCGGGACGTAAGTTCTACCCACTGGCGATGGCAAATAACAGTGAAATGATCCACAGCGTGCTGTAGCGCAGCGCGCGTGGTCGATGCCGCCAGGCGGCGTAGAGCACGACGCCGATTACCAGGCCAATGATAAAGCGCAGCATGCCCAAAGGCTCCCGGTAGGTGCTGAATGGCACAAATGGCATGACGGCGGCATTTGCCAGTAGCAGGAAGATGTACGGATGCCGCTGGCCTTGGTGGAGTTCCCCGATCCCCTGCCACAGACTCCACAGTGTAGGCAGAATCACCCCTGGTATCAGCAGTGTCCCCAGAATGAGGAAAACGCTTAGCCCGCCTTCGGTCAGTATCCGGATGAAACCCATGAAGGGGATCAACTCGAAAGAGGTCGCCATCGCCCCACCTGAGCCGATGCCCGGAATGCCGAATTGGATGGTGAGCACGCCCTGCCAGAGGGAAAAAGGCAGACTGGTCATTGCCCCGAACAATACGCCGGTGATCCAACGCCGTTGGGCGAAGTAATAGACCACGTAACCTGCCGCGAACAGGAGGGTTGTTTCGCGGGCCAGCGCGGCCAGCGCGAAAGCAACTGCCGCGCTCCATAAGCGCTCCTGTCTTTCGGCGTGGATGGCAAGGAGAACCAGTGCATAGGCGAACGGTTCGGCCAGACTCAGCCGGACCGCCATGAAGACGCCCGCGAAGAGGCCGTACGTCAGCGCATACCAGGGTGATACTCCTTCCCGCGCCAACAGCCGTTCCAGGAGAATCGTTCCCCCGATCAGGCTGACCAGGTTGACGATCAGAAGCGCCCAGGGAACGATCTGCGGTTGGCCCAGGGCGAGTAGACGGGCCAGGATAGGTAGCAGGATGCGCTGATAACGATAGGCGGGCACATCGATCATCGCTGCTGCGTTGGATGGGTTCGTGGCAATGAAATAGTTGAACTGCCCGTCATAGCCCTCTGTGCCATCAGGATCGCCTTCCGTGAAGCGTGTCCCGAGGGTGACGAACACGCGCGGATCGGTGCCATTCAGGAAGAACACACTGGCCAGATAAGCCAGACACACGACCAGGACAACGTGCCAGGGCCGGATCGTGACTCGAGATTGGGTCTGTTGCGTCATGGCTGACCTGTGAAGTGGGTTTCAGGCTGGCTCAGGATGTGTCCATCCGACCTGATTGTAGTATCATGATGACGTTTTGCAATCGTCCCGACGAATCGAGGATTCGATGGTCGAACGTCGCAATTCTGCATTGCATACGCTCGTGATCCTGCTGGTGATCTATACCTTGACAGTGGGTGGCACGTTCAACGGGCTGGTCAACGATACGATCGCTCGGACGAGTCTGATGCTGATGACCGGCGGAATCGCGGGTTGGCTGATCCTGCGCTGGCGACGCGATTGGCAGTGGCCGGTAGTGCCTCTGGAGAAGCCGATGCTGGCTGCGCTGGTCGCCATTGCGATCAGCGTCGTGTTCAACCTGGATGCCGGTCGCAGGGTGAGCCTCGGGGTGTGGTATTGGACCTTCTACCTGGCGACCTGGCTGCTCTTAGCCGATTTGCTGCGGCACGGACTGCCGGGCCGTTGGCTGATCGATGGGGTGCTGGCCACTGGTGTGCTGGTTGTCCTGGTCGGACTCTGGCAGGAGCAAGGCTGGCTAATCGGATGGTTTCAGGTGACTGGCGCGGGAGTTGGCGTCCCCTTCATTCCGGTGCGCCCCGGCAGCCTGATCGGCAATCCGAATGCGCTGGGCACCTTTCTCATCGTGCTGATCCTGCTTCAGGCTGGGCGGTTGATCCAAGCTCGCCGGTGGCTTTCCCGGATCGGGTGGCTGATCTACCTAGGCCTGTCGCTGGCCCTGCTTTTTCTGACTCTCTCGCGTGGCGCCTGGCTGGGTCTGGGGGCCGGTCTGGCGGCCTGGATAGGCTTCTTGATCTGGAGCCGGGGGCTTTTCTCCATGCAGGCGGCTCGTGGGTGGTGGACCAGTCATGGGCTGCGCTGGCGGCTGCTTGTCACAGGTGCCGCGGTGGTCATGGTGAGTGTGGGCGTGATGCTGGTGCCGGTGGCCTGGAACGCCGTGAACCAGCCCGGTCGCTCCACGGATCTCCGCCAGGGGATCTGGCAGGCGGCGTGGGATGCGTTTCTGGAGGCCCCTTTCACCGGTACTGGCCCGTTTACGTTTGGAAGCACCCTGCTTGCCCGGCAATCCACACCGCCAGAAACGCCCCATTCACACACCCATAACCTGCCGTTGCAAGTAGCGACCGAGACGGGCCTGCCTGGTCTGTTGGTCCTGGGTTGGGCGCTGGTGGCGATCGGGTTGGAGATTCGGTGCAGGCTGCTCTCGGAGCTGCCTGGGGCAAACCTCCAGGAAATGGGCGCTGTGGGCGCGGCAATGGTTGCTTTTCTGGCCCATCACGTCACTGACATGACCATGATGATGCCGTCGATTGCGCTCTTGGGGTTGGGGCTGCTGGCCTGTGTGGTGATACGTCCGGTGAACCAGACTCGAATGGCGGCCCGTTCTTACCGGCTGATCGCGCCGCTGATCTGGGTAGGACTTCTGATGACCGGATGGGGGTCACATCTGATTCAGAGTGACTATCTCAGTGCCATGATCCAGTCCATTGAGGGGGACTGGGTGGCGGGCGCCGAGCGGTTGGACGCGGTGATTGCCCGCGATCCAGCGATGCCGATCTATCCAGCCGGCCAGGCAATGGTCCTGAGCATTGCCGCCGATCAGGGTGATGAAGCGGTTTTGCCCAGGGCAGAAAGCGCCTGGGAGCGGGCCGTCAGCCTGGAAGGTCGTTATGCGGCCTGGTGGGCGAACCTGGGCGCGGTGCGCTGGCAGGCGGGCGATCGCGCCGGTGCGATCGAGGCGATGGCCATTGCAGTTGAACGCGCCCCGGAAGCCGGCTTGATCTGGTTGAACTACGCGTATCTTCTCGAACTGGCCGGCCGGCCGGACGAAGCGGTCGAGGCCTATCTTCACACACTGCGCCTGATGCCAGGCTGGTATGAGACGGATTTCTGGGAGGAAGGTCCGGTTCGACCAATGGCCCGGCAGGCCTTCGAGCAGGAGGGCGGCATTCAGCCTGATCGGCTCGTGCCTGTGATGGATGCCTTGCGCGGAGGAGATGTCGAAGGAGCACGGCAGCTTTTGCTCGACTTCCCGGATCTGGATCAGGCATCTCCCGGTGAGCGGGTGACCCTGGCTGTGCTCTACGAATATGCTGGCAACCATGCCCAGGCCGATCTCTGGATGGATTCGGCCAGGCTCAGGCTCCAGAATACGTTTGACGCGGAATGGTTGGCAGTTGGGGACGCGCTCTTTGGATTGTGGCGCGGGGATGAAGACGCGCAGGCACAGTTGGAAGTGGCACAGGTCGAGTTGTATGGCAGCTTGCGCGGCTACCCCTTCTACTCAGGGCAGAATCTCTCCTGGGCGCAGTATTTGCGCGATGGGTTTACCGAGCAGTTGGTGCCGCAACTGCTCAGCCTGCCTGATCGACCGCTTGCCGCCCGGCTGCTGGCATGGGGACTCGATCAATAACTCACTGTGCATGGCTTACAATAGACCTATAGCAGGGTGCCCAATTGAGTTATACTGTCTTTTATGTTCTGGCAATGTTTGGTCTGACCCATGTGGGTGTCGTGAGGAACCTGGAATGTCATTTCCCGCATTGATTGTCCATGGTGGCGCCGGAGATATCCCCTCCCAGGAACATCCTGAGTACATCGCCGGATGCCGGGCTGCCTATCAAGCCGGTTGGATGCTTCTTGATCAGGGGGCATCCGCGCTGGATGCTGTCGAAGCGGCCGTTCGCTCGATGGAAGATAACCCCATTTTTGACGCTGGGGTGGGGAGCGTCTTGAACAGCGTGGGCGAGATCGAGTTGGATGCGATCATCATGGATGGCGCAACGCTGGGTCTGGGGGCGGTTGCGGCGGTGCGCGGCATCGCCAACCCGGTGACGCTGGCCCGGCGGATTATGGAAAATACCTCGCACAGCGTGCTTGTGGGCAGTGGGGCGAGGCGCTATGCAGAGCAGATCGGACTCCGGCTGTGCAGCCAGGCCGAGCTGACCGTCCCGCGTGAGGTTGCCCGCTATCGCGAGCATCAGCAGGCAGCGGAGGCCCAGAAAAATGGGCGCGCTCAGGCGATCTTCGACACGGTGGGCGCGGTCGCGGTCGATCGGGCCGGCAACGTCGCCGCGGCGACTTCCACCGGTGGGATCGCGTTCAAGCTTCCTGGACGCGTGGGCGATTCTCCGCTGGTAGGATCGGGGGCGTATGCCGATAACTGGAGTGGAGCGGCGTCAGCCACCGGCTACGGCGAACTGATTATGCGGGTGGTGCTCAGCAAGGCCGCGACCGATTTCCTGGCGGCGGGCTTGACGGCCCAGGCCGCGGCCGAGCGCGCGGTTCAGGTGCTCCACGAGCGGGTCCATGGCGAAGGGGGAATTATCGTGGTCGATCGAAAGGGCGGGATCGGGTTCGCGCACAATACCCCACATATGGCGGTCGCCTGGCGAACCCCTGAAGGCCATATCGACGTGCATCTTCAGAATTCCTGAGGCGGTCGCATGGCGCACACGGGATGGTGGCAGCATTTCAGAGCCTGGTGGTTTTTCCAGCGCGGGCTGATGCTGCGCTGGGTGGGCCACCGGACCGTGCAGCGTGCTTACTACCAGGCCGCGTCGGATGCATTCAGCGCCGCCCTGGCGCTTGCGCCTGACTATGAGGAAGTCCATCTTGCTCGTGGTCTGCTGTATTGGCGGGAACTACAGCGCCCCGATCTGGCCGTGGCTGATTTTTCCGCATTGCTCGGCGGTCGGGTGCCACAGGCGGAGCTTCTTTTTTTCCGGGCGATGGCCTATCAAGCACAGGGCGAATACGCGGCTGCCGCGGCTGATTTGAGAATAGCGGTCGATGGGGCGGCGGGTTTGCCCTGGCGGCGAAATGCTGCCCATCAGCTGCAAACCATCGAAGCCATTCTTGAGGATCTGCCTCCCCAGCTTAGCCCACCCACTTTACCGCCGGGCATTGAGCCGATGTAGGCTGGGCCGTATGGTATAATCGGAAACGAGCCAAGTCGATCGGGCGATCGCGGGCCGGGGATTCCCGGCACGAGGAAAGTCCGCACTCCACAGGGCGCGATGCTGGTTAACAGCCAGGCGGGGCGACCCGACGGCAGAGTGCAACAGAGAGGTACATTGCCCCCGGCTTGCCGGGAGCGAGGGTGAAACGGTGTGGTAAGAGCGCACCGGCGTTGCTGGCAACAGCAGCGGCCAGGCAAACCCCATCGGGAGCAAGACCACGCAGGCGCAAGAAGCGGCCCGTTTCGTTTGAGCGCCGGGTAGGTCGCTTGACCCTGATGGCAACATCAGGGCTAGATAGATGATCGCCGCCCGGTATGGCGACATGCCGGGTACAGAATGCGGCTTATGATCGGCTTGGCTCTCATAAGCGTGCAGGCGAGATGCTAACCAGAGGCATGACGATGCCAATCGTCGCGCCTCTTTTTGTTTTCTGGCTAGCGTGGGATGTTAAGCCAACTTAACGCGAATCGCGCGGAGATTTAATGCTGCTTTATCTGGATTTTCAACTGGTCTGGATATACATGAGACTGGCAGAGTCATGCCAGCTCTGTCGGATGAATCGGAGATCACTTTTAACGGTTCACTATTGAAGAGGGAAGGGAATGCGGACTCGTAGCTTGTTACACAAAGTGGCTGGACTTCTTATCGCGTGTGCAATGGTTTTGCCGGGGATCACCATCCTGGCTCAGGGGACTGAAAACCTGGTGGCATTGCCGGCGGTGGATCCGCTGGCGGTGGTGGGGGATGTGCTGACGGCGGGCAGTTCGACGGTAGCGCCGCTGAGCGAGCGGATT
>CAZHMJ010000031.1:9503-25979 GCA_964533805.1 uncultured Anaerolineae bacterium
ACTTCCCGGCCAACAATGAGGCACTCAATACCGCCCGCCAGGCGTGGTTGGATGCGATGGGCCTGGGCCTGATCGCGCTTCCGGCGGTGGATCCGCTGGCGGTGGCGGGGGATGTGCTGACGGCGGGCAGTTCGACGGTAGCGCCGCTGAGCGAGCGGATTGCGGAACGGTTCCGTGACGACGGCTACGCGGGCAACATCACGATCGACGTGATCGGGAGTGGGGCCGGGTTCGAGCGGTTCTGCGTGAACGCGGAGACGGACATAGCGAACGCGAGCCGGCCGATCAAGGACAGCGAGTTGGAAGCGTGCCGGGGCAACGGGCGCGAGCCGATCGAGTTCCGGGTTGGGACGGACGGGCTGGCGGTGGTGATGAGCCAGGCGAACGACTTCGTGACGGACGTGACGCTGGAAGAACTGGGGTTGATCTTCAGCACGGCGGCGACGTGGGCGGACGTGCGGGCGGAGTGGCCGGCGGAGCCGATCCTGCGCTTCATTCCGGGGACGGACAGCGGGACGTTCGACTTCTTCGTGGAAGTGGTGTTCGAGAAGGACGAAGCGCCGATTCTGTCGGCGGCGAACCTGCAACTGAGCGAAGACGACAACGTGCTGGTGCAGGGCGTGCTGGGCAGCCCGTACGCGGTCGGGTTCTTCGGGTATGCGTACTATGCCGAGAACGCGGACACGCTGAAGGTGCTGGGTGTGGAAGGAGTGGTGCCGACGGAAGAGACCGTCCAGAGCTTCACCTATCCGCTGGCGCGGCCGCTGTTCATGTACTCGACGGCCCAGATCATGGCCGAGAAGCCGCAGGTGGCGGACTTCATCAACTACTACCTGACGGTGGTGAACGATGAGATCGAAAGCGTGGGCTACTTCCCGGCCAACAATGAGGCACTCAATACCGCCCGCCAGGCGTGGTTGGATGCCGTTGGCGGCTAGTCTCCGATAGCAATGTGAAATGTGAATGGGGAGGGTGGGCCAATATCCCTCCCCATTCCGTGTGTCAAGTGACACGAGGGAAAAACCAATGGAATCGCAGATCACTATTCAAAAGAGGGAACTGATTGAGGCCGCGCTCAGCCGCCAGGCCGTCAGCCCTCAAGCTGGGCTGCACAAACGCCCGCGCTGGTTCGAACAGGTGATTCGGACGCTCTTGCTGTTCTCCGGCGCGATCTCGATCTTCACCACGATTGGAATCGTGATTGTGCTGGGCACTGAATCGCTGCTGTTTTTCACCCCGCCAGCCTGGATTGACTCATTCAAATCGCTGGAAGAACTGACTTATCCAACCAGCAATACGCTGCACGTTTCCGACGCATCTGCTTTCGTGGTGGGCGACCAGATTCGGATTGTCGATGAGGAAATGCTGGTCACAGCGATCGATCTGGAAGCCGATGTGCTTACTGTCGAGCGTGGCTACAACGGGACGGAGGCAGTTGTCCATAATCAGGATGCCGAGATCCTGCGCGCTGACGCGGCGACGCTGGTCGAATTTTTCACTTCGACCGAGTGGCAACCGCAGCTTGGCAACTTCGGGATTTGGCCGCTGCTGAACTCCACATTGATGACCAGCCTGACGGCCATGTTGGTCGCCGTGCCGCTGGGGCTGTTTGCCGCCATCTACCTGAGCGAATACGCGAAGCCTGGGGTGCGGGCGGCACTCAAGCCCACGCTGGAACTGCTGGCGGGCGTGCCGACCGTGGTGTACGGGTACTTCGCGCTGACTTTCATGACCCCGCTGCTGCGCAGCTTGTTTGGCATCGAGGTCGTCGGGATTTACAACACGGCTTCGGCCGGGCTGGTCATGGGCATTATGATCATTCCCACGATCGCGTCCATCAGCGAGGACGCGCTGCGCGCTGTGCCTTCGTCGCTGCGCGAGGCTTCCTACGGCCTGGGGGCGACCCGGCTGGAAACGGTCTTCAAGGTCGTGGTTCCCGCGGCGCTTTCGGGCGTGATCGCCTCCTTCATCCTGGGCATGTCGCGCGCCGTTGGCGAGACGATGATCGTGGCGATTGCCGCAGGCGCCGGGCCTGCCTTCACCTTCAACCCCTTCAAGGGCGCGGAGACGATGACCGGCCACATCGTCCGGATCAGCGGTGGGGACATCAGCTACAACTCGATCGACTACAACAGCCTGTTCGCGATTGGCTTGCTGCTCTTCGTCCTGACCTTTGCGCTGAACGTCGCCAGCCGCGTCATTACGTCCCGGTTCCGCGAGGTCTACCAGTAATGAGCGAGAACAATCCGACCCGGCAGTCCAATCTGCCGGACGACCAGACTTTCGATCGCCAACTGGCCCGGCGGCATACGCGGTCCAGGGTGTGGCGGGGCATCTTCCTGATGTCCACGCTGATTGGGCTGATCGCCCTGGTGGCCCTGTTTGGCAACGTGATCAACGAGGCTTTTGGCACGGTCGCGTTCGCGAGCAAGCTTACCGAGAGCGAGATCAGCGACGTGCCTGTGTCCGAGCTGGATGGCCCGGCGTTGGCGGCCTTGCTTGGGGAGTATGCGCCGCGCCGGCTGCGCGTGATCGTCCGCGATGAACTGAGCGTCGTCGATGCGGCCGAGTTTACGACCGTGCCGGTGAGCGTTGCGCTGGCTCATGCCCAGGTGCCGGAAAGCATGGCGGAACGTACCATTACCGAGCTGAGCGACGAAGAAGTCATCCAGCTTCTGGCGCTCAACCTTAGCGCGGACCAGCTTTATGACCATGTCCAGACGGATGTGATTGGCCTGGAACTGCTCAAGAGCTGGCCGCTGTCCACGACGCTGTTTGACTATGGCACCATTGAGGCCGAGTTCGATGCTTTGGTCAAGGAACTCGACCCGCCCAATCCGCAGCTTCAGTTCCGCTCGTGGCTGAATTGGGATTTCGTGACTGGCTCGCAATCCTCGTATGCGGAGCTGGCGGGGGTGCGGACGGCGATCGTGGGCACGCTGTGGATCATGGCGCTCACAATGTTGATCGCGTTCCCCTTGGGGGTTGGCGCGGCGATCTACCTGGAGGAATATGCTCGCGGTGGCGGCTGGTTTGATCGCCTGATCGAAGTCAACATCCGCAATCTAGCCGGCGTGCCTTCGATTATCTACGGGCTGCTGGGTCTGGCGATCTTCGTCCGAACGCTCGAACAACTGACCAGTGGGGCCGTCTTTGGCGTGACCGGGGTCAATGGCCGCACCATCCTTTCGGCTTCGGCGACGATGGCGCTCCTGATCCTGCCGGTTATCATCATCGCCTCGCAAGAGGCAATTCGAGCCGTCCCGCAGTCGATCCGCGAGGCGAGCTATGGGCTTGGCGCGACCAAGTGGCAGACGGTCTGGCATCAAGTGCTCCCGGCCGCGATGCCTGGCATCCTGACGGGGACGATCATCGCCCTGTCGCGCGCGATCGGGGAGACAGCTCCATTGATCGTGATTGGCGCCTCGGCGGTCATCTTCGTCGACCCGTCCGGGCCGTTTTCGAAGTTTACAGCGCTGCCGATCCAAATCTGGCAGTGGACCGCCCGGCCTCAGGAGGAGTTCCGTAACATTGCCGCGGCAGCGATCATCGTACTGCTGGGCTTGCTCCTCTTCATGAACTCGTTCGCGATTATCCTGCGTCAACGTCTGAGCAAGAAGCTGTAGGGGGACGGGAAAGCATGACTCAAAAAGAGCTGTTGAACGATGGCAAGCACGCCATCGAAATCCGCAACCTGAACGTCTATTATGGCGAAAAGCTGGCGGTCAAACACATCACGATCCCGATCGCGCGGCACAAGATCACGGCCTTCATCGGTCCGTCGGGATGCGGCAAGAGCACGCTCCTCCGCTCGCTCAACCGCATGAACGACCTGATTCCGGGCGCGCGAGTCGAAGGCGAGGTTGTATATCGCGGCCAGAATCTGTATGGACCGGATATCGATGCAGTGGAGGTGCGCCGCCGGATAGGAATGGTCTTCCAGAAGCCCAATCCCTTTCCCAAGAGCATCTACGATAACGTAGCGTACGGCCCCCGGGTGCTGGGCATCCGCGACCGGCGCGCTCTGGATCAGATCGTTGAGCAAAGTCTGCGACAGGCGGCGCTCTGGAACGAAGTGAAGGACGATCTGAGGAAGTCCGGCCTGGCGCTTTCCGGCGGACAGCAGCAGCGTCTGTGCATCGCGCGGACTCTGGCGGTGGAGCCGGACGTGATCCTGATGGACGAGCCATGCTCGGCGCTCGATCCGATCGCGACCCAACGCATCGAAGACCTGATGAAGGAACTCTCGGTGGACTATTCCATCGTGATCGTCACCCACAACATGCAGCAGGCCATGCGCGTCTCCGACTATACGGCGTTCTACACGACCGATGAAAGCCGAACCGGTGACCTGGTCGAATTCAACCGGACGGAAAAGCTGTTTTCATCTCCGGCCGACCCCCGCACGGCGGATTACATCGCAGGACGTTTCGGCTAGGCCCGGCCGGACTTTCTGCGGTTTCCGAGTTTTTCCCTCAAGGCGGAGCGCCCCGGATCAATCGTTCGGGGCGCTCCCACGTTTCGATGAGACTGTCTATCCACTTGCGTTTGCCGCTGAGGGCATCATCACCATCGCCTCGCCTTCCAGAACGACCGTGCCATCTTGATTGGCACAGCGTGTGCGCAGAGTCGCGATCCGGCGTGAAGTCCGGTAGGTGAGCACCTCAACTGTGGCCGTGATTGTGTCGCCGATGTAGACGGGCGCTTTGAACTGAAGCGACTGACTCAGGAAGACTGACCCCGGGCCGGGCAGGTCGTTGGCCAGCACGGCGGAGATCAGGCCGGCTGTCAACATCCCATGCGCGACACGCCGTCCAAAGCCAGTCCTGGCAGCGTAGGCTTCGTCCATGTGCAGCGGGTTGAAGTCACCGGTGGCCTGAGCGAATAGTTCGATCTCGTGGGCGGTGATCGTCCGGGTTCGACTGGCAATCGCGCCGGGTTCAAGCATCGGTCGGGCCTTTCGATAGCGACATACAGGAAGGTTTGGAGGAGTCTAGCTGGGGACTGGCCCGGAGGCAAAACAAAACCGGCCCGCCAGGGGCAGGCCGGTTGATCATGAGCGAGAAGGGTATCAGTCTATTGGCTCGAAGCGAGCCTGGAAGAAACGCAGGTACTTCGGTTCGTAGACCATCTTCAGCCCACGGGTTTGATCTCGACCGTCGAAAACCGCTTTGACGGCTTCGGCGGTGACGTCCATGTGGGCCTGGGTGTAAACGCGGCGGGGAATAGTCAGGCGCACCAGCTCCAGGGCCGGGTAGCGGTGGTCGCCGGTTTCAGGGTCGCGCCCGGCGCTCACAATGCCCCGTTCCATGGCCCGGACGCCCGAATCGAGGTAAAGCTGGGCCGCAAGCGTCTGGGCCGGAAACTGGTTCTGGGGAATGTGCGGGTAGAAAAGCTTGGCATTCAGGAAGACCGCGTGCCCTCCGACCGGCTTGACAATTGGGATGTCCCAGGCGGAGAGCAGATCGCCCAGGTAACGCACCTGGTTGACTCGCGTCCGGATATGGGCATCTTCGAGGGCTTCGGTGATACCGATCGCCAGGGCTTCCATGTCGCGCCCGGCCATGCCACCATAGGTGTGCAGACCCTCGTAGACCACGACCAGATTGCTGCACTCGCTGAAGACATCGTCGTCGTTGACCGCCAGCCAGCCGCCGATATTGACCAGATGATCTTTTTTGGCGCTCATCCATGCACCGTCGGTATAGCCGCAGAACTCTTTCAGGATCGCAGCAATCGGTTTGTCCTGGTAGCCCTCTTCGCGTTCCTGGATGAAGAACGCATTCTCGGCCATCCGGGTTGCGTCCAGATAAATCTTGATTCCATAGCGGTCGCACAGGGCGCGCAACGCCTTGACGTTGGCCATGCTGACCGGCTGGCCTCCGGCCATATTCACTGTGCCGGCGAGGCTGACGTACGGGATATGCTCGGCCCCCACACGATCGATCAAGACCTGAAGTTTGTTAAGATCGATGTTCCCCTTGAAAGGGTGCGTGTTTTCAGGGTCATGGGCCTCGTCGATGATTACGTCCACGAAGGTGCCGCCCGCCAGTTCCTGGTGGAGGCGGGTGGTGGTGAAATACATGTTACCCGGAATGTAGTCGCCTGGCTCAATCAGTGCCCGGCTGATCAGGTGTTCCGCGCCGCGGCCCTGATGGGTGGGGACGACATGGCGATAGCCATAGTAGGTCTGGACGGCTTCTTCCAGATGGTAGAAGTTGCGGCTGCCGGCGTAGGCTTCGTCGCCGAGCATCAGTCCGGCCCACTGGCGGTCGCTCATCGCGCTGGTGCCGCTATCCGTGAGTAGGTCGATGTAGACATCCTCGGAGCGAAGCAGGAAGGTGTTGTAGCCTGCTTCTCGAATGGCGCGCTGGCGCTCCTCAGGACCGGCCAGAGAGATCGGCTCGACCATCTTGATCTTCCACGGCTCGGCCCAGGAACGGCGTCCGTATTGTTGGCCCATCGTCTGTGGCTTGTGATTCTGGCTGCGATCCTCACTCATGGTGTTCTCCTCGATCAGGCTATTATAGGCGGGCGGAAAGTGGTCTCAATCCAGCGGCAGGGCCGTAGTCGATTTGACCTCGGACAGCACCAGGCTGGTGTGAATCTTGCTAATTCCAGGGGCCGGGGTGAGCTGATCCATGACAAAGCGCTCCAGTTCCTTGCGGTTGCGAACGGCAACCTTGAGAACGTAGTCGTATTCGCCCGTAATGTGATGGCATTCCAGCACCTGGGGCATCTGCCGAATGGCGTCGCGAAACTTTGCCACGGCTTCAGGCTGGTGGACCTGAATCGTCACGTTGATGAAACACAACATGTCATATCCGACCGATTCTCGATCGACGATGGCCGTGTATTGCCGGATGTAGCCTTGCTTTTCCAGACGTCTGAGCCGGGCGTGGATTGCCGGGGGGGACAGGTTGGTGCGGCGGGCGAGATCGGCATTGCTGATCCGCCCATTCTCTTGAAGGAGTTGCAGGATTGTCCGATCGATTTCGTCTATAAGTGGAGGCTTTGAATGTTCTGTCATTGTGCGTTGTTTTCTGATTATATTCGTTGATTCATTATATACGATCAAAACAATGTTCCTTGGAAGTAGATAATCTCTTTTTGTTGTGCATAAGTGAGCGGCTGTGTTTTCGATGGACCGATACGCAGAAGAATCGAAGAAGGGCAAAGGTCAGCAGAATCGTTGTGCTGCTGTATTCTGCGTGGTGAGATAAGATGTGACACCCTGCACGGAACCGCCATTGGCGAGACGACCCTGGCGCGGTACTATCAACTCGCTGGTTTTCGCCTTCCACACCAGGTTCTGGTCGAATGGAAACTATCCAAACCTCTGACAATCTGTTGATCCGGATCGACGAAGATCTATGGCAGCTTGTCGGACGCACGTATCCCGATCGCGCGTTGCTGTCAGCCCGGATGGATGCCGATCTGATTGAATACAGCCCTGCGTTTGCCCAGGCGCGACTCCTGCCGCCTGAGGGGCAACTGACCGTCAGTGACATTGCCGAAGTCGTGGTCGGGTGGTCGCGATCCGACATGGCATGGCATCTGGGACTGCTGTTGACGGCCCGCCGCGCGCAGGAACGGGGAGGCCGCTGGTGCGAGTTGGGACGCTGGCAGGACCGCCAGGCGGATTTGTATGGCGAGGATGCGCGGGAAGCTGGCACTCAGCTTGCCGCTATCCTGAAGCGCTCCTTCCGTTTCGTTCAGGCGCCACCTGATGTGCTCGCCGCGGCGCAGGAGGCGCGGCACGAAACGCCTCCGCCGGTTGAGGCACTGACACTGGTCGCCCTTCAGGACGAATCGACTGAGCCGGCGACCGAGTATGCGGTCGCGAAACCTGTGTCGATCTCTGACACGGTTGAGTCCACACCGGAGGTTGGAGGCGTCGAAGTCACTCGGGTCGTCCGGCGGCCGGCGGCAATGCCGATCTCGCTCCCGATCGAGCAGGGGGAATGGACGCTCCAGGCCATTGAGGGCGGCGTTCGGTGGGCACGCACGCAGCTCTGGTCCACCAGCCTGTTTCTCCGGGTGGCTTTCCGGATAGCCGTGGGCATCCTGTTCGTGGTGCTCTCGATTCTGACCCTGCGCAGTCCTTACGCGCCGGTGCAACCCTACGGCCTGCCTTTGATCGGAATCATCCTTGGGATCGTGCTGGTGCTGCTTGGGTTGTGGCAAATCCGGTCGGTATTCCGGGCGACTGCGATCACCGTGGATGGAAGTACACGCGAGGTACGCCGCCAGCTTGAGATGACGAGTGATGTCGTGGAACGGTATGCCTTTGATGACATCCGGGCTGTCGTTGTGACGCAGATTATGCAGCAGAAGCATCGCGGTCGCGATGGAAAGCCGGACTCGGCCACCCATGAAGCCTGGCTGCACCTGCTGCTTCACGACGTTCGCCAGGAGGTGGGTAAGCATCGCGCCGTGAAACCTGAAGATGCCTATGTGACCATTGGCCAGATCGATGCGACGGAAGGCGTTATGGTCGACGCCCATTTCAAGCAGGGCAAACGCCAGGCAGAGCCACAGTTTCTCTATCCTGATGAGGCGACAACGCCTGCCCAACGGATTGCCCTGGTGTTGGCTCGGACTATCGGCGTCGATGCCTATATCGACCAGCGCTAGCGCTTATTCTGGCTTGCGTATTCGTTTCGGAAAGTATACAGTAAAGCGGCTGTTTACCACGAGCGTTTTCACATAACAGACCATGCGGTCTGAACATTCGAGGAGTACTGATGCGCGAGATTACAGTTGCGGTCGTGCAGATGAAGCCTGTCCTGGGCGAGCCGGAAGAGAATCTGGTGAAAATGTCGGACTTCGTGTCCACGATCGCCTCGCAGCAGCGGGTTGATCTGATCATCTTCCCTGAACTGGCGACGAGCGGGTACGAACTTGGCCTGCGCTTCACCGAGATTGCCCAACGCGTGCCCGGTCCCACCGTCAATCTGATGGCCCAGCGGGCCAACGAGCACGGGGTGTATATCGCTTTTGGCCTGGTAACCAAGGAAAAGGTCGAAAGTGTGTTGTATAACTCGGCCGTGCTGGTCGGCCCAGATGGCGAACTGGTGGATGCGTACAACAAGATCCACCTCCGGGGCGAGGAGCGTATGGCTTTCCGCGAAGGCTACAAGCTCCCAGTCTTTGAAACCGAGATCGGTACGCTGGGCCTGGCGCTGGGCTGGGACCTTGCTTTCCCCGAGGTCGCGCGCGCACTCGCGCTGGATGGGGCCGAACTGCTGTGTGTGCTGGGCAACTGGGAAGCCAGCAACATCGACGAATGGAAGACTTACCTGCGGTCGCGGGCTTACGAGAACGCGTTCTTTGTGGCCGGGGCCAATCGCGTGGGCGAGGATGTCACCCTGACCTTTGGTGGCGAGAGTATGGTGGTTGGCCCGCGCGGACAGGTATACGCCTCATTGACCGACGAGGTCGATCCGGAAACCGGGCAGCCCCTCGAGGGCTATACCGTGGCGCGCATCGATCTGGATGAAGTCCGCCGCTATCGCGAGGAATTCCAGACCCTCCAGTCGCGGCAGCCTGCCGTCTATCGCAGCATCGTTCGCAAGTACTGATCCTTCGTGAGAAGGGTGAATGACCATGCTGTCTGAGCCTCCCAGTACCGAACGATCCGAATCGGAACCGCGCCGCACAGAGCCGGAATACGTCGGCGCTCCGACCGAATACGCGAATGCTGCGGAAGTGCCTGAGACGGTCAGTTTCCTGGCCAAAGTGTTTGCCGGCGGCGTGCTGACCTGGATCGTTGTGATGGCTGTGCTGGGTGTGCTCGCGGCTGGCTGCGCAGTCTGTTTTAGTTCCGGATTCCTGTTCGGATTGTTCCGATAGGGGACAGACCATGGGAACATCCGACCCAGAGCCAAGACCCTGGCTGGACCGTTACCGGAACGTCCTCAGTCTTGGCCTGATCCTGGCTATTGTGAGTGGGGGGCTGTTGTTCGCCCTCAGACGGCCGCCCCCCACCACGATCACGATTGTTCCCCCTCCGCCCACGGCGACTCCGGCTCCAACCGTGACGCCTCAGCCCACTGCTACGCCCGGTCCTATCACCGTGTATGTGACCGGCGCGGTTGCCAGGCCCGAATCCATGATCCAGCTTCCTTTTGGCAGCCGGGTATCAGAAGCAATTGACGGGGCGGGGGGTGCCATCGAAAGCGCGGACCTGACGCGAGTCAACCTGGCGCAAATCCTGCGAGACGGCGATCAGGTCCACGTCTATCTCCAGTCGGAAGAACAGCGTGTCGCACGCGGTGAGGTGCTGGCCACTCCCAACAATTCGGGTATCGTGTACGTCAACGTCGCTTCTGCCGAAGAACTGGAGCAATTGCCCCGGATCGGTCCTTCTCTCGCTCAAGAGATTGTTGCTTACCGCGATGCACATGGTCCCTTTGCCACGCTGGATGATCTCTCCGAGGTCAGCGGCATTGGCCCCTCTATCCTGGAGGAAATTGCCCCGTTTATTTCCTTCGAAGTCCGTTAACCCAACCTCAAACCGGTTTTTTCGTCGAACAGGTGAACATTATCAGCCAGAACTGAAAGCCGCACAGTTTGGCCTTGGACGAATTTGTGATCCAGGCCGGTTTTCACCGTCACCGTGTGAGGACCGACCCGTGTGTGCAGGTATTGGGTGCGATCGCTGAGAATCTGGTCAATCATGTCCACAACCGCGACGATTGGTCCTTCCGGATCGAGACTGAAGTGTTCCGGCCTGATGCCGAGCACAAGCGGCGATCCGTCGGCGAGGTCGCCGCGGACCGGACCCCAGTCAAATGCCTTGCCCCGCCAAAGCCCGTCTGAGACATGACCGGGGAAAAGGTTCATGGCAGGACTGCCCAGGAATCCGGCGACAAAGACATTGGCCGGAGTTTCGTACAGATGGTGGAAGGTGCCGATTTGCTCGAGACGGCCTCGGTTCAGAATCGCGATCCGGTCGGAGAGCGCGATGGCCTCGTGTTGATCGTGCGTCACGTAGATGCTGGTCACCTGGTATTTTTGCAGCAGGCGTTTCAGTTCCAGGCGGGCGCTGGAACGCAGCTTGGCATCCAGGTTTGAGAACGGCTCGTCAAACAGAAAGACCTTGGGGTCGCGGGCCAGGCAGCGCGCAATGGCGATGCGCTGTTTTTCCCCGCCGGAAAGTGTGGGCGGCTTGCGCGCGAGCAGAGGTTTAAGATCGATTCGCATGAATTCGGAGATTTCCCGAACGCGCTCAGGTATCTCCTCTTCTCTCTGGCGCAACTTGAGGAAAAAACCAATGTTGTCGATGCTGGGCAAGTGCGGATAAAGCGCGTAACTCTGAAAGACGATCCCGATGCCACGTTCCCGCATCGGGATTTGTTCCAGGGGGATATTGTCGTACAGGACTTCGCCCCGGGTAGGCTGGATCAGGCCGGCCACCACCTTGAGCAGGGTGGTTTTGCCGCAGCCGGATGGGCCAAGCACACTCAGGACCTCACCTGGGCGGATGGTCAAGGAGATATTTTCAAGCGCATAGGCTGTCTCGGGCCCGGGCGGCGGAGCAGAACGAGTCTGCCCAAGACTCGTGGATTCGTCCCCGGAGGCTGAGCCAAAGATTTTCGTGATGTGGCGCAGCGTGATGGCGGTAGCCATGTGATTCCCTCGGTCGTCAGGATGCAAGGAATGTGACTCGATTGTAGACTAAATCGGGCCCAGGTTCAGCAATCTTGTCTTTTTGCTGGCTTGGCTCTACTATCCAATCCGATGCTCCCAGAACCTTGCGAAAGACCACGATCGATGAACCGGATTGATCTGCGCAGTGATACGGTGACCTGGCCCACGCCCGCGATGCGGGAAGCGATGGCGAACGCAGCCGTGGGCGATGACGTTTATGGCGAAGACCCAACTGTCAACGAACTGGAGGCTCTCTCCGCCAGGATGCTGGGCAAGGAAGCCGCGCTGTTTGTTCCCAGCGGGACGATGTCCAATCTGGTTGCGATCCTGACTCGCTGCGGGCGTGGCGACGAAATCATTCTCGGTGACAAGGCTCACACCTTTTTGTATGAGGTGGGCAGCATCGCGGCGTTGGGTGGAATCCATCCCCATCCCATTCCGGTTCAACCGGACGGCACATTTCGCCTGGATGATCTGCGCGCGGCCATTCGCGACCCCGAAAACGTGCATTATCCGCTCTCCAGGTTGATCGCCCTGGAGAACGCGCAGTGCGGTGTTGGAGGCATGCCCGTCACCGCAGCCTATACTGCCCAAGTCGCTGGGTTGGCTGCCGAGTATGGCTTGAGAGTCCATATCGATGGTTCCCGGATATTCAACGCGGCCGCGGCGTTGGGATGTAATGTGCGCGAACTGGCTGCGCCGGCCGACAGCGTTTCCTTCTGTCTTTCCAAAGGGTTGTGTGCGCCGGTAGGGGCGGTGGTGACCGGCAGCCAGGAATTCATCCACCGGGCACGGCGGACGCGCAAGGCGCTAGGAGGTGGGATGCGGCAGGCGGGCGTGTTGGCGGCGGCCGGGATCGTGGCCCTGCGCGAGATCGCTCCCCGGGTGCATGAGGATCACATCACAGCGCGGCGATTGGCGGAAGGGCTGGCAAGAATCCCCGGGATCGTGATCGACCCCGACCAGGTGCGGATTAATATGGTGTTTTGTCGGCTGGCCGATCACATTCGGCTGACGAGCGGCCAGATTGCCGAGCGTTTGCGCCAGCGTGGAATCTGGGTTGGGGCACTGGACGAACGCGCCTTCCGTTTGGTGACCCATTACTGGATCACCCCGGAACATGTCGATCGAGTTGTGGCGGCTTTCAAGGAAGTGCTCGTATGATGGATCGCGATCCGGGATTGCCTGATTTCGAGTCGTTCGAGTGGGATCACGAGGATTCCTTTCTTTCCAGTCGGTCAGGTAAGGGATTCGAAACGCTGTATGCGAGCCTGCCGGATGAGCCGGTGGACGACACGCCGCCACTAAACCAGCCGGAGGCGCTGCCCGGCGCGATACCCGTTCCTTCTTCAGACAGGCCCGGCGAGACGCAAACCACTGGGGTGCCCCAACTGTCTCAGATCAGGCCGTCTCGCGCGCCCTCAGGCCGCATGGCTCGCCAACGCGGCGAGGCGGATGTTGACCCGGTGTTTGTTTACCTCGTGCTGATGGCGCTGAGTTTTGGATCGACTCCGCTGGCGACAGATAACCCTATTGAACGGTATACCCTGCTCTGGACTCTGCTGGGGCTTGCTGGGCTGTACTGGACAATCGCCAACAACGCCGGTCTGCGTATCTCGCTCCGGATGAATGATTTACTAAGGGGTGGTGCGTGGGGACTTGCGCTTGGGCTGCCGCTGCTGCTTGTCGGCACGGATGTCCTCTCCCAGACGTCCGAGCGGATATTCATTGGGCTTCCCAGCGGCGCTGTTTTCCAGTCGATCGTGTTTGTGATGGGAACCACCGAAACCCTGTTCTTCCGGGGAATGATCCAGGAAAACCGCTCCTGGCGGATGACGGCGCTCCTGTCCAGCGCCTGGTCCATCCTCATGTTCTTTCCAACGCTGGATGTTTTCGAATTTCCCATGCTGGCCCTGATCATCGGCACATTCATTGTGATGCTCAGCGCGCTGTACAGCTATGTGCGTTACCGGCATGGTCTGGCCTCCGCATGGATTTGCCAGGTGATGATGAGCCTGCTGTGGCTACTTCTACCGCGGTTCCTGGCATAGCCCGGCCGCATTGTGGGCCGCGCGAATAGGCTCCGGCAGGCGATAGCGGGTCGTGCAGGCGAGCGTGATCTGACGGGCCGAATCGAGGTCGCAGTGATTGCCGGGCGAAATATAGACCGGTTTTACGCCGGTGCGTGTCCGAAGAATGACACCGATTACGCGCCTGTCCCAGGCGATCAGGGGTTGGAAAGAGCCACGCTCGCATTCCGGTTCCACATACTTTCCCGTAAGCAGGGTTTTGCCGCAGCCGATCGTGGGCTGCTCGAGCCATAGACCGATGTGGGCGGCGATACCCAGCCGGCGTGGATGCGCCTGCCCCTGGCCATCGAAGATGAGTACGTCCGGCGTGATACTCAGGTTGGTGTAAGCCTGGAGAATGACAGGTCCTTCGCGAAAGGCCAGCAGTCCAGGGATATAGGGAAACGGCGTAGGAATATCGGCCCGACCTACTTCGAGCAGGCGTAGCTCTGGGAACGAAAGCACGGCGATGGCCGCCCAGGAATGGTCCTCTTTGACACTCACATCCACCCCCGCGATGGCGTGAATTTGCCCTAGGTCGACGCTATCTTCAGGAGCCAGTTGTCCGACAAGCTGACGCTGTAACTGGATCGCCTCGTCGGGCGTGATATCCCAGCGATGCAAGTTGGGGTGGGCAAGGGCGGGCATGTGACCTCCACAGGTCGATGACTGTGCCTATTGTAGCAGTGTCGTTCTTACAGGGGAGAGGGTCATGACGCAGGTCCGGTCGGTGGTTTGGCATGGAGTAGGATTCCGTCCCACTCAGTTTTTGAATAGAGCAGGTACAATAGTCTCCCGGTCTTACGGCACAGGGTTTGAGGGTGGCGTTCATGCCTGAAATTGTACAGAACCTGATCCCTTACCTGGTTGCTGGGATGCTTTTGTTCGCGGCTGCGCTGTTTGTCATTGCGCTCTGGAACTTCCGGCGTGGCAGACGCGAACCCTATTGGCGCTTGCGCCGGGCAGCCAGTCTACACGGCTGGGACTTGTTCCTGGTTTCTGTCATCTTGTTCTTTCTGGCGGCCGGGGTTTGCGTGTTCAGTGGATTGGCCCAGGCGATCCTTGGCCCGGCCGCCATAGCATCTCAGGCATCGCCCGTCCTTGCAGTTCAACCACGGGGCACGGCGACAGGGAACGTGACAACGCCCGGCAAGACGGCGACCGTGCTGCCATCTCCATTGGCTACTCGGCCGCCTCTGACGCCCACCGGCACGACTGGCAGATCCACGCCTCCAGCCACGGTGACGGCAACTCCTCCTTCATCTGAGAGCCAGGCGCCGATTCGGACTCCGACCCGGGCGGCGTGGCCATCGATCACGCCGACGCCCTCCCCAGAGACACCGCTCTATCCGACTGTTGTCTCATCGGTCACCCCAGCGGCGGATGCCGTGCTGCGCATCATGGCGCTCGACAGCGAAGTGACCGGCGATTTGCAGCCGGTCGCGCCAGGGACTATCTTCAAGGCAGGTGTGCAGCGGATTTACTTCTGGCTGGAGTATGCCGCCATGGCGGATGGCGCGGCGTGGGAGCGCGTGCTGTATCGCGATGGCCATCCAATCCAGGGTGGCGCCTACCTGTGGGCCGGCGGGGAGACCGGCCAGACGGTCAATTTTTTCGGAGATGCGGCCGGGTTCTCTGCAGGGGTGTATGAGGTGCGGGTTTTCCTGGGAGACCAGGAGATGGCGCGCGCTGATTTCTCGGTCGAATAGCCCTCAGCCGCGCTTGCGCCTGAAACCAAGCACGCGGTACATGACTCGTTTTTCAGTCTCGCCGCGGAAGGAACGTTCGAGTTTTTCAGCCTCGATCCGGTCGTGGACGCGTTGATAGGCTGCTTCCGAGATGATGATCTCCCCGTGTTCGGCTGTCTCCTGGAGCTTCTTGGCATAGTCGACGGGTTGGCCCAGGGCCGTGAATTCCTTGCGCTCTTCGCTGCCTACGTTTCCCAAGACTGCCATCCCGGTGTCGATGCCGATCCCATACCAGAGCCGCAATTCCTGAGGCAAAACCTCGTGAAGTGCCTGGACATCGTAGATCATGCTCATCGCAGCCCGGATCGCCCGCAGGGTATGATCGTCGGGCTGAGGGTTGATCTGGGTATTGTAGATGCCCACGACGGCGTCGCCCATATATTTGTCGATGATGCCCTCGTAGAGGTGGATTGCATCACTGGCGACGGACAGGTAGCGGTTGATGATCGTCATCAATTCTTCAGGTTCAAGGCGTTCCGAAAAACTTGTGAACCCACGCACGTCGGCAAAGACCACGCTGATCTCGCGGTCTTCGCCTCCCAACTCGATGTTGTCGATGGTTCGGATGTTCTCCACCATGGCAGGGGGGAGGTAGCGGCGCACTTCGGCCAGGGTCGCTTCACGGCGGCGAATCTCAGTCAGGTCATTGACCAGGATGGTCACGCCATGCGTCTCCTGATCGACCGTCTTGAGGGGACTGAGCCGCAGATCGAGCACGGTCTGCCCGCGTGGGGCGATCTCCGGCTGGATCTCCAGACTTTCGCGGACCGTCTCATCGAGCACACGCCGGGCCAGTCTAAACGCTTCCGCAGGCAGCGCGGGAATGGCTTCGCGCAAGGGTTGGTTCAGCACGCGCTCCGAGCCGACGTCAAAAATCTTCTCAGCCGCATGGTTGAAGATGACCACATGGCCGGCGCGATCGATGGTGATCACGCCACTGGCAATCGACGCGAAGACATTCTCCAGCAGTTCCTTGTTCTCGGTGATCTCGATCAACGTGGCTT
>CAZHMJ010000032.1:0-25054 GCA_964533805.1 uncultured Anaerolineae bacterium
CGAACAGCTTCTGCGAGGTCTGGCGAATGCGGGTGAGAAAGCGTTCCTGCTGCTCGTTGACCTCCCCGAATTTCTGCACCAGCTCGGCGAATCCCTCCAGGGCAGACAGAGGATTGCGCAAATCGTGGGCAATCGTCCGGGCCAGGGCTTCCCGCCGCGATTCCAGGTCGCGCTGCTCGGTCACGTCCTGCAGCACGATCATACGCCCGCCGTCCTCGAAGGTCGCGCCAAAGCCGACCGCCAGCCGGTGTTCCGGCAGGCGAATGTCCACCGTGACGTCGTTTTGCAGGGTCAGCAGATTGACCAGCAGGCGGTTCGATTTGAAGACCTGGGAAGGTAGCCTGGCGAGGCAGTCCTCTGGCGTGACTCGCAGCATCGCGCCCGCGGCCGGATTCATCCGGTCGATCCGGCCCTCCGCGTCCAGCGTGATCAGCCCATCGGACGTGGTGCGAAACAGATAGTCATAGTGCGCGCGAAGGGACATCCCGGCAATCATTTCTGGCGGTGGGCGGTGCATTTTGCGCCTGTGCCCCGTAAAACCATAACGTCCCGGATCAGGGCTTCCCCCAAGTGAGCCACACGGCTAGGCGAACGGGTCGCTCCGGTCATCCTCCCCGACCACGTTCACCCGGACCGTACCGGAGCGCGGCGGTTCGGGCGCGGGCGGCGCCGGGGGTTTGCGAACCACAAACGGCTTAGCGACCGGTAACCCGGCCGCCTTACCAGCGGTCTTGCCGCTTGCCGCATCGTCATCAATCGCCCGCCACTTCGTGCTGCGCACCCGTTTCTCCGCCCCGGATGGGAACACGATCCGAGTCCCCCGGGCGTCGCGCTCAACCGTCACGCCCCGGTGCGTGATCTTGACCGGCCAGGGCAGCGTATAATCGCCGCCGATCCACACCCGCCGCTCGGAGATCACGCGCACGCCCATCAGCCGCCACAACACATCCAGGAGCACAATCCCGCCGGTCGAATTGCGCTCGCCCAATCCGGCTGGAGTCTCGCTGTGATAGGCTTCACGGAACGCTTTCTCCTCACGCAGAATCTCAACCTGAGTCTTGAGCAGGCGATCCAGCAAATCGGCCGCCAGCGCCGGCCGGCCAGCTTCAATCAACCCCTCGGCCAGCAACGCATTCCAGAGGAGATACACGCCCCCACAGCCATTTGCGCCTTCCGGATCGAAGGCCGCTTCCTGGCCATCACAACGCGGCACACCCTGCGGCCGCCAGTAGCGAGCCGGGTCGGTCAGGGTCTGGATCGCCTGGGCGGTCTGAGTCTCGTCCAGACCACCCGCCCACAGCGGGAGCAGCCCGGAAGCATCCTGGCGAGTCCAGTCCGGACGCGACACGCGCAAGGTATATACCCGGCTCAGGCCATGGGCCGTCACCCGGTCGATCCGGCTGTAGATTCCGTTCGTCGTCGCGGCCCCCATGCTCCGGTGCCAGTCGAACGCCTCGCGCGCCAACGTCTCGGAAAATGCCTGCCCCCCGGCGTCCAACCCTTCCAGAGTCACCTGGAAATCCGGCGTGTAATCGCGCCCGCCCAGAGCGCGCACCACCAACCGGCCGGGCGGAGTCAATTCCAGCGAAGGGATCAGCGCCTCATCGCCGGGGCCTTCCGCCACCAGCCCGCCGGGCGAGACCTGGTGCGTATCCCGATCGCGGGCCAGAAAGCGCCCACCGGCCACGTCCCACATCTGGCCGAGGGCCGCGCGCAGACTTTCCACCCGCCCGGTCAGGACCGGAACCGCGCGCTTCTTGCCCAGCAGCCCGGCCATCGCCAGCAGCGCTTCACCCTCGCGGATCAGGTAAGCGGCCAGGTCGGGGGTCTCCGCCAGACGGATGTCGATATTTTCCGCCCAACGCCGCACCGGAGCAAACGCCGGATGGCCGGTCAACCCGGCTTGCTGGACGCAGCGCCATTCCGGCAAGCCATCCCGGTCGTGGTCCAGGTCGGCCGCGAACCAGCGCTCGAAAAAGCGCCCCAGGACCGGGAAAACCTCACCGATGAAGGCGCTGTCCTCGGTCAGCTCGTACAGCCGCCAGGCGGTGGTCGCCAGCAGCGGCAGGCTGAGCATCCCCGCGCGCTGGCCGCCCAGACCCGGCTTCCAGTCGATGAAGCCATCCGCGCCAGCCGCGCTCACGAAGTTGCGGAGGATGCCCTTGGCCAGTTCCGGCGCGGCCTGGGCCAGCGCCGGCAGCAGCAGGTAGGCATCCAGCGCGGTCTGGCCGCTCCACTCCGCGTAATAATCGCTGCCGTCGCCCGCGGGACTGAAGCCGCGTCCTGGAATACGGGCGGTCACGAACGAGGGGAACGGCAGCCGCCCGGTCGGCCCGACCAGGCTGCCCAGGACCAGCCGGTAACTCAAGGCGATTGCCGCGTCGCGCTCGCGATCCCCGGTCTGGATAACCGGAGTCTGAGCATTGATCTCGGGCAATTCCTTGAGGTAAGGCTCCCAATCGACAGCCGTCAGCCAGTGATGGGCCAGCGCCAGCGACTCGCCCAGCGAGGGCCGACCGGCGTGCACCCAGCGCAGCACGGCCTGTCCGCCGGCGGGTATCGAGACGCGGCTGGCCAGCTTCGGGCTGCTGCCGCTGACCGGCCCGGCCTTTTCCAGGAGGATGACCGGCTGCAAGCCGCCAACATTTTTGAGGTGCAGCCCAACCGTGCCGTCGCTCAGCTCCAACAGATTGATCTCGCCCGACTCCTGCTCGCGCATGAACTGGGCGAACAGGTCGAGGCCGGCCTCGGTGGGCCGGTCCCCATCATTGCGCAGGGTTACCCGCCCCCCGACCGCGTGCGATTCCATCGCCCAGTACTCGATCTGGAGGGCCAGATGCGGCGCGGCGAAGGCGGTCAGGCGGAGATAGTTGGGGTAGAAGTCGTGCAGGACCGGCGGGCGGGCGTAGGCATCCGCTTCGTAAACCACCCGGCCGTCGATCACCCACATCGGGACGAGGCGGGCCAGCCCGCACCGACCGCCATAGCGAGTCGTCAGGGCCAGCGCGGGGGACTGCCCGGAGCCAAACTCCAGCTCCCAGATCTGATCATCCGCATAGTCAGTCTGAAACTGGCGGACATCCGCCGCCAGGCACAGGCTTAGTGGATCAGACACGGTTAGCTGCCAGTTGCGCATCGGACTCCCCTTGTCGATGACTCCCGTAGAATGAGGTCCAGGATTCGCCCTAAGGCATGCGGCCCATGCGTCCGCATGGGCCGCACACACCCATCGAGGCGAGCCGTCCGACCTCAGACAGACTATTCGATCAGACGCCAGCTATTATCGCGCTCTTCAAAAGCAAACGCCTGCCGTCCCAGGCTGTACAGCACATGCACGCCAGGGCCAGGCACATAGTTGCCATTGGTGTCCAGATACCCGCCGGGCCGGTACTCATATTGAGTGACAAAGCCATACTCAGGCCCGGTCGCCCAACCCAGGGCTTCCTTGATCTCTGGATTATCGCGCCAGAGTGCACCAAACCCGCGTATCGGTTGCAGCAGGTTGGCAGGCGGCGTCAGCGACGGATCGTTCTCGGGCTCGCCTTCTTCAAACGTATTCTCGAACTCCAGCCACTCCCCGTCCGTGAGCGAGTCTTCCGCGTTGATCATCACCCAGATCGACCCGGTGGGTTGCAGCCAGAACATCCGGCCATGCTCGAAGCCCTGCTCCGCGACCTGAATCTGAGAGACCAGGGCGGTCGGCAGCGGATTCGCGGTGGGCATCGCCGTTGGAAAAGCCGACACATCGCCAGTCGCGGGTTGGGTCGCGGTCACGTCCCCGCCCGTCGCAGATTCCGGAGACGGCGTGGTGATCGGCCCATTGGCCGCCAGCGCGGTCAGAGTCGGCGGCTGGTGAGTCGGAGAAAGCACAATATACACCTGGGTCTCCGGAGGCCCGGAACAGGCCGCCACCACCAGGACAAGCATCAAAGCCAGTGCGACAACAACAAGTTGGGGTTTTGCCATGATATCTCCCATACTTCCGTGATCCTGCCCCCCAGGACACAAACGGGTTCATTGTAACAGCCTCGCGCTTCGACGCAAGGCTCCCATCGAGACGATCCCCACGCAAGAGCATAACACAAAATGACCGCGATCGACGGACACCTGCCTGACAATTATCCGGTCAGCGCGTGCAACGTCCGTCAGGCTGGCTCGGATTGTTCCTGGATGATCACCGTTTCATAGATATAGACCCGGACGCCCGGCTGCCGCCACGCGCCGCCTGGCTGGCCCATCTTCCGGCACAGCAGGTCCAGAAAAGTCTCCGGTTCAGGCGCGCGCTCCCAGACCTGCGGCAAAAAGGTCGCCCGGTTGGGGCCAATCATCAGAATCACGCCATCCTGATTGGGCCGCAGCAGCCGGAGCAACTCCTCCGGGGATTCGAAGGGTAGCTCGACCGGCGGAGTCAGCAGCGACAGCTCGATCTCGATGTCGGCCATTTCATGCGGGCGTACCGCCGGAAAGCGTGGGTCGTACAGGGCGGTCTGCACCGCCGTCTGGCAGACCTCGTGCGCCAGGGGCTGGCGGGCGACCAGCACGCCGGTGCAACCGCGCAGCATGCCATCCCGCGTATGGAGTGTCACAAAACAGGCGCGCGGGGCCTGAAGGGCTTCTGGCAAGGTCTCCAGGACAGGAAGCGACAATCCGCCTCCGGACACCGCAGCGCTGATCGCCTCGCGGGCCAGACGCAGCAGCATCTGCTTCTCCTGAAGTGTGTACTGGTCGCTCATGGCTCTCCCCCGCCTTTCCCGACCGACGATCTCACCTTCATTCTATCACGGCTGACCTCAAAGAGGCTCACCGTAGAGGGAGCGCAGGACAAGCGGAGTCAAACCGGTGAGATCGGCCAGGCCATCCGTGAAGGTGGCATGGGCTTTCCCCACGATAAGGGTCGGCACCTGGTTCTCGGTGTGCTTGCGCGTGGATAGATCCTCCATGTTGCCGTGGTCGCTGGTCATCACGATCAGGCCATCATCCGGCCAGTCCTCCAGCACGCCGGCCATGACCCCGTCGAACCGTTCCAGCATGCCGACTCCGTGCTCAAACGGCCCGCGGTGCCCAATCACATCCGTGACCCAGGTCGAGAAAAAGGTCAGCGTGCGCTGGCGAGCCAGTTCGACCAGGAGCCGCCCAACCTCGCGCGGTGTGTAGATCGGCGTGTCGGTATAGCCCAACTCGCTGCGCCAACCTTCCCCGGTCCAATCCGCGCTGAAAGCCTCGCCACGCCGCAGCGCGTCCTCGTCCATCAGCGCCAGCCCGGCCTCGTGGACCGCCTGCTGGATCGACGAACGCAGCCGCTTGCCCCGCTCGACTGCATCGAAGAACCCTGGCGGGTAGGCGTCGACCAGCGCGGCCGTATCCCCCCGCCCAACCACCTGCTTGAACAGATTGTCCTCGGCCAGGATGGCCCGGATCGGCGCGTTGGGTCGCGGGCCGTAATGCATCCCGATCTCGGCCGCCACGTTGCGCCCCGTCAGGATCGCCGCCTGCCCGGTGGCGCTCTGTGGACGGCCTGCCACTCCCAGACAGGCATCCGTCGGGACAAAGCTGGCCCATGTCCCGGAACGGCGTTCCCGCCCGCGCAACCAGCGCCCTCCGGCCAGATCGTCGAGCAGTGGCGTGCGGGCGGCAGCGAATGGATTGTGAACGGGATCGTCCTCGCCCAACCCAATGCCGTCGAGGAAAAAGAAAAGGACATGCTTGACTGCGGTCATGGGAACGCCGATCTCCGCCATCCGATTGCAGGACTGGCAGGCGACAATTGCGGACAGGATGCTTTTCGCTATGCTAAAGGTTATCCGGACATCCTATTCTAACGTGCCGTCCGCTTTTGTCGCAGGAAATTGGAGTGATCCGGTCAACTCAACTGGCCATATCAGCAAAGGACGAATGAATCATGCCCAAAGCACGTGCTTTCTTGCTTCTGACATGCACGCTGATTCTGGCTCTGGGTCCAGCCCTGGCCCTGGCGCAAGGTCCCGATCAGACCTTCACCTGGCCCGAAACCGGCCTGAGCGTCGGCTATCCGGCAGGCTGGGCCGCAATCCCGATGGATGCCCAGACGGTACTGCTCAGCTCCGATCCCAACCTCGATCCGACCGCCCAGGACGTGCCACCGACCCAGGCCGTCATGATTCTGGCACTGGACAAGGCAACAGCGGCCGCGCTCGGCGAACCCGCCGACATTCTGGGGCTGTTCGTGACCGAGTTCGGAGGCGTGCTCACAGAAACCACGGAAGTCACCTTTGGTGGGCTGAGTGGCCTGCGCACCAGCTTCGATTCACGTGCGGACGGCGTGAGCCTGGATGCGGTCGTGCTGCCGGGCAGCACCTTTACCTACATCCTGGTGGGCATCACCCCCCCCGACCAGTGGGACAGCTTCAGCGCAACCTTCGAGGCCATGCTTGGCTCGATCGCCGTCAGCGCGCCGGCCAGCACCGCAGCCGCCGCCGATGTCCTCGTCAACGGGGTCCGGATCACCGTCGACCAATCGATCCGTGGGAGTTGGAACGAGATCGACGCGGTGGAACTGATCGGGACCGACGTGGGCGGCTTCGAGGTCGCCCAGTGGGCTTCCCAGGCCGAAGCGACCAGCCAGTACGGCGACGATGCCTGGTCGGCGGCACAGGCGACCGGCGAACCGAATACCCTCGAATGCACGGACGCCACGACCGCCTGGGCCTCGGCATCCAATACCGGCCTGGACACGCTGACCCTATACTACGATGTCCCCGTCAAAGCCTCGCAGATCAACATCCACCAGAACCTCAATCCTGGCTCGATCATCCATGTAGAACTGCTACCGGTCGATGGCAGCGCATCGATCGTCGTGTTTGACGGCATCGACGCCGTCACCACCTGCCCCGCCGTGCTGAGCCTGGAGGTCGCGCCCCAGACTGAAGCGCCGCACGTGGAAGTCCCCGTCAGCGGCGTGCGCGTCACGCTGGATCAGACGATTGGCGGCGGCTGGAACGAGATCGATGCCGTCGAGTTGATCGGGGTTGATACCAACGGCGTTGCTCTGCGGCAATGGGCCAGCAGCGCCGAAGCCACCAGCTCGTATGGCGAAGAAGTGTGGTCGCCCATTCAGGCCACGGGTGAGCCGGACACGCCCGAATGTGGCGATTTCCAGACTGCCTGGGCCTCGGAAACCAGTCTCGGCCAGGACAGCCTGACTCTCTACTATGACACGCCGGTCATCCCAGACCAGGTAGATATCTACCAGAACGCCAACCCCGGCTCGATCATCCGCGTCGAAGTGCTCCCGGCCGATGGCAGCGCCCCGATTGTCGTCTTTGACGGTATTGACCGCACCACGCTGTGTCCCGGTGTGTTCAGCGTCGCCATCAATGCCGAGCCAGCACCAGTCACAAGCGCCGGCCCGATCACGGAGGTACGCATCACGCTCGACCAATCCCGGACAAGCAACTGGAACGAGATCGACGCAGTTGAGTTGATCGGCCTGGATGCGTCCGGGGCCAGCCTGCGCCAGTGGGCCGCGGAAGCCACGGCCACCAGCCAGTATGGCGACGACGCCTGGGCGGCCAGTCAGGCCACCGGCGCGCCCGACACACTCGAATGCGGCGACGCGACCACCGCCTGGGCCTCGCTTTATTCCGACGGACGTGACGTGCTGACTTTGTACTTCAGCACCCCGGTGACCGTGCAGCAGGTGGATGTCTACCAGAACTACAACCCCGGCTCGATCGTCCAGGTGGAACTGGTGCCCGTCACAGGTGAACCGGTCGTCATCTTCGAAGGGCGTGACCCGACTCAGGACTGCCCTGGCGTGCTTTCGCTGCCGGTGGAGGGCTAACGCCCGCCAGAATCCCCGGCTCCGGGCATAGAAACAGCGCGGGACAGCCGAACAGGGCTGTCCCGCGCGCTTGAATTCGGGTTGAGGCAGGTTTCGCTTTTTTAACGGAAAGCGGCTGGTCTGATTAAGCCGCTTGCTTTACAATTGGCGTTATTGGCTTACCGTTTGCCAGTCAGGACAGGAATACCGTATGAGTCCCAATCCCGCCCCTATGTATCGCTCCGAAGCCCTGTGGCAGTTGCTGCACGATCTGCGTGAGAGCAATCCAGGCGTCGAAGCCGCCGTCATCCTGAGTGTGGAAGGGCTGCTCGTGGAGGCCTACCCCACCGATGACACGGAGGACAGCCACATCAACCCCACCAGCAGTCCCCAGGTGGCCGCCATGGCGAGTGTCATGGCCGGGCTGTCCCGCCGCACGCTGGACCGGCTGGCTCAGGGTAATCTGGAGCGTCTGTTGGTCCAGGGCGAGGAGGGAGTCCTGCTGATCTATCCCAGCGGCCGTAACTTCCTGGCCGTCCTGGTGGAGAAGGATGCGCGGCTGGGGCCGGTCATCACCGCCATGAACCAGACCGCGCCCCAGATCCGAGAAGTCCTGGAGGGCTGACCGCCCTCATCCACGTTCATCCCCCTGGCGACTCCATTCGACCAGAAAAGGATTGGCGCGCCGTTCCCAGCCAATGGTTGTCGATTCGCCATGGCCCGGTAGCACCTGGTAATCATCCCCCAACGGCAGCAGTTGATCGGCGATCGAGCGCATCAGCACGGCATGGTCGCCGCCCGGCAGGTCCGTCCGTCCCACCGACCCGGCAAACAAGCAGTCCCCGCTGAAGACGGTTCGTTCCGACTCCAGTACATAGCACACGTGGCCGGCTGAATGCCCTGGCGTGGCGCACACCGCCAGCGCGATCCCACCCACCGTGATGACCTCGCCCGCCGTCACGGTGCCATCGACCCGCGGCGGCGGAGCCAGTTCCAGCCCGAACCACTGGCCGGTGAGTTGCATGGCCTGCAACAGGGGCCAATCCGCTTCGTGGAGCCGGAAAGGCGCGCCGGTCGCCTCGCGGAGGCTCTCCACGGCCAACACATGATCGAAATGGGCGTGAGTCGCCAGCATCAGCCGGATTGTCCAGCCGCGCTTGCCAGCAGCGGACAGGATCACGGCGGCGCTGTCCGCCGGATCGATGACCACGGCCTCGCCCGTCGCGGGGTCGCCGAGAATGTAACAGTTGGTTTGGACCAATCCCAGGGGGAGGGTCACGATCTCGACCGGCATGTCGCCTCCAGGTCCGGATAGATCATCCATCGACTAGCTGTTCAGGCCGCGTCAGCCGAAGGCGCCTCGCGCCGGACGCGGCGCAGCAGCGTCTCCGCCACATCGCGAATCTCATGGAGGCCCAGCAGCAGCGCGGCGATCACATACACCGCCAGCCCGATCACACCCAACAGGCCGAGCCGCACCACTTCCAGCAGCAGCCCGCCATCCGCGAGGCCGATCGCATCCAGCAGCGCGCCCGCCGCCAGGATGCCCACCGCCATCGCGGCCGAGGCCAGCACCGTCCGGCCGAGAGTCGCCAGCAATCCGGCCTCGCCCAGCCCTTGCCAGCGCCGCCGCAGGATGACGAGCAGCACGCCCACTTCCACCGCGACCGCGGCCGAATTGGCCAGCGCCAGACCACCGACGCCGATGGTGTTGCTCAGGGTCAGGGCCAGCACCAGGTTGACGATCGCCGCGGCGACTGCCGCGAAGAGCGGAGTCATGGTGTCCTTGTCCGCGTAAAAGCTGCGGGCCACGATCTCCAGCATGGAATGGACGATCAGCCCCAGCGCGAAGAACTGGAGGGCGCTGTAGACCAGGTCCGAGGCCGCCGCGTCGAACGCGCCGCGCTCCAGCAGTCCGATCAACGGCCGGCCGAGCAGGATCAGTCCGACCGCGGACGGGATGGTCGCCACCAGGATGAAGCGCAACGCGCCGTTCATCGCCTCCCGTTTGCCGTGCGCATCGCCCAGCGCGCTCAGCGCCGCCAGAGTCGGAAAGATCACGAAACCCATCGCGCTGCCCAGCAGCGTCTCCGGAATCTGCATCAGCCGCCAGCCCCAGTCGAACGCGCTGACCGATCCCGGCCCCAGACGCGAGGCCACGTTATTGGCGACCACGAAGTTGAAGCTGACCACGCCCAGCCCCAGCAGGCGCGGGATCATGAGCTGGATCACCTGGCGCAGCCGGGGATCGCGCAGGCCCCACTCCAGCCGCCACTGCATTTTGTAGCGGATCAGGCCGGGCACCTGGATGCTGAAGTGCAGCGCCGCGCCGATCACCGCGCCCCAGGCGATGCCATACACGCCCAGCGGCCCGGTCAGGAAGACCACGCCAAACAGAATCCCCACGTCGAACAGAATGGGAGCCAGGGCCGGCAGCAGGAAGTGATTGAAGCTGTGCAGAATGCCCTGGAAGATACCGCTAACGGAGAAAATCAGCGTGGAAAGCAGCAGGATGCGCATCAGGTTGGCCGTCTGCGCCACCTGAGCCTCGTCGAAGCCCGGCGCGACCACCGTCCGCACCAGCCAGGGGGCCAGCAGGAAAGCGACCATGCTCAGAACGGCCGTCACGCTGAAGATCGTATTGATCACATGGCTGGCCAGCCGCCAGGCCTCGTCCTTTTCGTTGCGGGCCAGCAAGCCCCCAAAGACCGGGATGAAGGCGTAGCCCAGCGCCCCACCGCCAATCAGCAGGACCAGCAGTTCCGGAATGCGGTTGGCCGTGACGTAGGCATCCCATTCCGATCCCGCGCCGAACACGTTGGCGATGATGAAGACCTGGGCCAGGCTGATGGCTTTGGCCAGGCCAAAGGTGACCATCAACAGCACGGTCGAGCGCGCCAGTTGCCCGGTGGTGGGCCGATCTGGAGACCCATTCGGGGTCGAGATCGTTTGAGCCTCAGTCATGGCTGTCCTCCCGTCTCACAAAGCGGGGCACGGCCAGCCGTGCCCCGTCCTTATCGCTCAATTCGAGACCGGGCAGCGCCCGGCAATCCCACTCAGGAACCTGCCGAAGCCTGGGCACGATCCAGCTCGGCAATCGCCTCCCGCGCCGGGTCGAAATTGACATTGTGCTGGAGCGTGACGTTGAACTGGTTGCGCGCCGGGCCGTACTGCCCGCGCGCCATGTAGACCATGCCCATCCAATAGTAGGTCTCCTCGACATACTCAGTCGTCCCCAGGTTGGCCTGGACCAGGGCCAGCACATCATCGTAGCGTCCCACTTCGAAGTACGCCTGGTACGGCCCAAACTGGTACCACAGCATCCGCCAGGGTAGACCCGATCCGGCATTGCGCGCCTGGTCATAGGCCCGCGCGGCTTCCTCGTACATACCCAGCCCGACATAGCTGGTTCCCATGTTGAACCAGGCGAAAGGATCGGTGGGATCGGCGGATGCTTCCTGGCGGGCAACTTCCAGCGCGTGCTGCCAGTTGAGGGTCAGATCGGCGTTGTCGCCCAGGATCACGCGCAGGTCGTTCTCGCGAGCAGCCTCGTAGAGCACGATGTAGACCCGGTTGAAATGCTTCCAGGTCCGGTCGAAGTCCGCGTAGGAGACCGTCCGGCCCTGGCCGTTTTCCCCCGCACCCAGGAAACTATCGAACAGGTACACGGTCTGCAAGGCATCGTCATAGGCCACCACCAGCTTGTAGTGCCCCATCCAGTCATACCCTTCCGGCATGAAACCCGCCTCGACGATGACCGGGAAACCTTCCAGCACCAGGCGCCGGATCATGTCCATGTCGCCACCGTAGCGGTACAGCGCCCGCACGCCGGTATTGTTGTTCACGAAGCGCACCATCTGGCCCGGACTGACGTTTTTGTCTTCCGGGTCCGGTTTGAGGTAGCTGGCTGCCACACTCTGGTCCTGCGTCCAGCCAAAATAACTCAGACCCATTGTCAGGGTCGCCGGACCGCAGTTATTCCAGGTCTGGGCAATATGCGTGAACCCATACAGCCGGGCCGCCGGGAGCAGCGCCACGGCCGTCACCGGGAGCGGCGTCACCGTTGGAGCGGGCGTCCAGGTCGCGGTGGGCAGGGCCGCCGTGGGTTGCGCAACGGTTGGCTGCACGGCAATCGGAGTCGCCTCAATCTCGGTCGCCTCCAGGGTAGGCAATGGCAGGTCCGTCGGCGATGGGGTCGCCGTGATGACGATGATGTTGTTTTCCGCCGGAGTCGGGCTGGGCGCGTCCCCGCCGCTCGCCGGACGCAATACCTCCGGGGTCAGCAGCAGGTCCGCCGGGTTGATCCCACCCTCGGCTGGCGCCACGGTCGGCAACGTGTCGGCGGTGTATTCGCGCTGTGGGTCGAACACCGACATGAACGGCGCGTAGTGCTTGATACGCTCCCGGTACTCCGGACGCAGGCTGCGGTAAACCAGCGGCGCGGCGATCAGGCCTGCGATCCCCAGCACCACAAGCCCAACCAGCACCCACTTCAGCGCGCCGCGACTCCCCCGCGCCCCGCCACCGCCACGCCGGCTCTGTTGCCGCCGGCGCAGACTCGTCAGCGGCTGATCGATCGGCTGGAAGGAGGGCGTCGTCGGAGGCGACGAGCGCGATACTTTCAGAGTTGGATCTTTTGGTGTATTCGGCATGCTTGTTGCTCCCACACAGCGGCGCCTCATGTCAGACACGCCCGGCTGTGGCTATCCCCCTTCGACCTATTCCAGTATCATCCCCAGCTCAGGGGGTCCACCCCAGGCCAGCGCTTTCTGGCCTGGCAAAAGTGGAAAAACGCCACCATTATAGCATCAGATCGATACTGGTAACCCTACGCTTAGGACGCGCTTATGCTACGCCCAGGCCCAGCCACCGCCCAGATCTACGCACTGACCGCCCCGCGCTACGAGGCCTGCATCGGGCCGGTCATGCGCCGGTTCGCCCTCAGTCTGACTGAGATGGCCGTCCAGGACGGTAGCTTGCAGCCGGGGAAAAAAGCCCTGGACCTGGGCACCGGCACCGGGATTCTGGCCCGCGGCCTGGCCAATCGCGGGTTGTGGGTCACCGGAGTCGACCTCAGCGTTCCGATGCTGCGTGAGGCCCACACCTTACCAACCGCCGGGTCCATGACCCTTCCAGCCTTCGTCCAGATGGATGCCAGTACCCTCGGCGGGCTGGCGAGCCAGTCTTTCGACCTGGCCTTTGCGTCCTTCGGGTTGGCGGATTGCGACCCAGATCGAGTCTGGCGCGCCCTGCGGCGCGTGCTGCGCCCGGACGGGCGGCTCTACCTCCAGGAATGGGGCCCGCTCGATCCCTGGCGCGATCCCCGGACGATCGTCGACCGCGCCCTGGCGAAATTTGCCCAGACCGATGCCAGCGCTGACCTCCAGGCGCTGCGCGATCATCTCGCGGAACCGCGGCCCTGGGAAATGCGTCTTCAAGCTGTGGAAGACTACATCGACGTCCTGACGGATGCCGGCTTCGAGGTTCTGGTCGCGTCGGAGAGCCGCCCGGTCACGCTCCGGCTCACCACCAGGCGCTTCCTGGTCTATACTCTGGCCTGGGCACCCCGCTGGCTCGAAATCGAAGCCCTGCCGCCCCGCCCGCGCGCGGCTTGCCTGCACGCGATCACATGCGGCTTGAACCGTCTGGAGACGTCCGACGGCGATCTACGCTGGAAACCACGGGTCTTCCGGCTGGTCGCCCGGCCGGCGGCGAACTAGTATTGCGCTAACATCTAAATAAGCTATTATGTTACTGTCAATAGTGACGCAAACGGCTGTATGTAGCCAACTGGGCAGAGGAAGCCGTGCCTGAAAGACCACTCCTGATAATCGAGGACGACAACCTGCTGGTGAAGATCATGAGTATCCTGTTGAACCAGCGAGGATTCGAGGTCGTGTCCGGCCTGAACGGCCAGGAGGGCCTGCTTGCCCTGGAGAAACACCGACCCCGGCTGGTGATCCTCGATCTTCGCCTGCCCGACATCAAGGGAATGGACGTACTGAGGCAGATTCGGGCGAAATCGAACCTGCCCGTACTGATTCTAAGTTCGACGACCGACGACAAACAGAAGGCCCTCGCGCTCGAAGAAGGGGCCGATGACTATGTGACCAAGCCGTTCGATCCGGACGAGCTAACAGCACGCATCCACGCCCTTCTGCGCCGCGTGACGTGGATCCCCCACATACCGAATATCCTCCGGGTCGAGAACATCGAGCTTGATCTGGCCCGTCACCAGGCCAGACTCGACGGCCAGCTCTTGTTGCTGACCCCCATCGAATTCATGCTGCTCACACTCCTGATGGAACAGGCCGGAAGCACTGTCTCCCACGAAAGTCTGTTGACCAGCGTCTGGGGACCGGGCTACAAAGGCGACTACTCGGTCCTACGCGTTAACATTTCGCGCCTGCGCCAGAAGCTCAAGGTCGGCAGCGCCCCACCGGACTTCATCGAAACCGTCCCCCACACGGGCTACCGGATCAGCGCCAGGCGCGAAGATTGACCCCCAAAAAGAACAGCGAGGCCGGCTTGACCTCGCTGTTTTCGTCTCGCGTGACCAGACGGCTACTTGTTACGCCCGCGGAAGAGGAACATCCCACCCAGGAACAGCGCGCCCGCGACCGCCGCCGCCCCACCGGCAGCCATGCTCATGATCTTGTCCGGATCTTCGCCGGGCATCACCACTTCACCGTTGCCGTACTGCTTGAAGAGCTGGCCCCACTTGGTCTGCAAAGCATCTTCCACGCGCTGGCGTCCCACGAAGGGATACCAGTACAGATTGTGGTAAACGTGGCTCGCCAGGTAGCTCCACGGCACGATGGGCGTGCGCAGCAGCAGACTCTCGAACCCCTTCAACCAGCCGTGATAGATCATCTTCTGGCCGACGCTGGCGAAGGTATCTTCCTGGACGAATTCCCAGGCTGGCTCGTCGCGGATGTCGTAGCCCACGATCTCGATCTGTTTCGGATCGCCGACGCCCAGGTCGCGCTCGTGGCCCAGCCGGATGAAGTCCAGGGACATCGGATCGAACCCCTGCAACTTGGCACTGATCGCGTCGATCGCGACCTGGTCGGCGGAAGCCAGCAGAATGTCCTTCTCGTGCCAGCGCATCGCCCGCGGCCCAGGCCCATCACCCGCGAAGGTGCCATCCATCACCGCGAAGATACCGGTATGGATATCCTGCTGAATCTGGAGCAGGTCGACCACGGTCTCGTGGATCACCGAATGGGTCCAGTGGCGATTTTTGCTCAGCAGACCGCCGAAGGCGTTCTTCATCGCGCCAGTAATGGTCGTGAAAACGTGAGTCTTGACCGTGGGAAGATGGACGATATTGCGCCCGTAGAAGCATTCCGGAATGTAGATTCCTTCCGGAAAAACGCGATCCAGGACCAGCAGCGGCTGCTTTGGCTCGTAGCGCACCCACTTGAACTGCGGCTCGTATAGGTGCCAGTTCTCCAGACCTAGTTTATCCGTCACATAACGGTGCTTGTTGTTCTCCTCGCCCGCGCGCGCGTCGACGACCACGGTGTCGTTATGCGCCCCGACGATGCGCGGATAGCCCGCGCTCTGGAGTTCGCGAGCAACCCCTTCGATCTGCCAGGGCGTGCTGGAACAGGCCGGGTACCAGGTATCCCAGGAGATGTTGATTTTGAGCAGGGTATCCTTATCGCGGGGCAGCGCATCCTGGTAACCCGCCAGGCGCATGACCTGACGAATATCCTCCAACACGGTGCCCGGCTGGGTTTTGAGAACGGCAACTTTACCTTTGCCGGGGAAATCAGCCATGACCAGTACTCCTCTTGAGTTCAAATTAGACCATATCCAACCACTTCAATCGAGTATAACTGAAGCCCTGGCTTCTGTCCATCGCGGCGGCGCGCGGGCCCCATTTCAGATGGATTTCAAACATCGCAACTTGCGTTCGCTCCTTACGTAGAATATGATGGGAGAGACAACCTGAACCATCCTGTCCTTTCTGAAGGCAAGATGGTTGTTTCTGTGTGTTGCTGGTACTCGTTGCAGGAATCTTAACCACTGAAGAAGGAGAAGATTTACATGAAGTCCCGTTTGCTGAGTGTAGTTCTCGTATTTACTTTGTTGCTGGCTACCGTGCCCGCCGTGAACGCGCAGGGCGACGACACTTACCTCACCTGCTACAACCTGTCTGCCGAGGACTGCACCCTCCTGCTGGAAGGCATGGCCGCCAGCGAGGCAATCCAGTCCTTCAACATGAATTTCACCATGCATCTCAATCTGAACGGCCTGGGCGCGATGGCGGCCATGATGGGAGCCGGCGCTGATGAAGCCCCTGGCGATATCGCCATCCACGTCGAAGGCAGTGGCCCGTTCTCCCTGGTCGAGACCGAAGCCCTGGCGCCCTTTATGCTGGACCTGGCGATCAATGCCGCGATGGATGCCGGCACCGAAAGCCAGTCAGGCACGATCAACGTCCGTATCGTGGACGACTTCGTGTACTTCACCGATCCTGAGACCGGCGCGTGGCAGGGCATCGCGATGGCCGATGCCATGAAGGTCGGCGAAGAGCAGATGGGCCTTGGCGGTCTGCTCGGCGGCAGCGGTGAAATGCCCTCCGGCGAACTCAACCCGGCCGACCTGCTGGGCGGCGATCCAAATGCCATGATGCAGGCGGCTGGCCTCGGTGAAGATGCCGCGGCCCTGCTCCAGACCCCTGGCTTCATCAACCATGTGCGCCTGCCCGACCAGAACGGGATGAATGGTTTCGAGCTGACCCTGGACTTTGCCCCGCTCTTCGCGTCGACGGACTTCCAGAACCTGCTCAACACGGCCATGTCCCAGGCGGCGTCTGCCGAGGACCCCAGCGCGGCCCAGGCGGCGATGATGGTCCCCATGCTGCTCGCCGGCACGACGATCAAGATCGTCCAGACCCAGTGGTACAACGCGGCGGACAAGTTCATCAACAGCTACGGCCTGAACCTGGCCGCCACCCTCGACCTGGCCGCGCTGATGGGCCCCAGCAGCAGCGGTAGCCAGACACCCCAGATTCCGCCCATCGAACTGCTCCTGGACTTCGTGGTCACCATGGATCAGATCAACAGCGCGTTTGAGGTGGTGGCCCCCGAAGGCGCGACCATCCTGACGGCCGAGGACCTGAGCGCGGGCATGTAGTTCGCTCTCCGCAGTGTGTCTTACCAGGGCCGCTCAATCGAGCGGCCCTTTTTGTGGCTTGCCCCCCTCCCCGCATCGCTCTATAATGCAGCCAGAATCGATGTTTCTGGGAGAGATGCCCATGAGCTTCAGCGACATTTCCGGGAACCTGGCCGACCGCTTGAAGAAAAACCGGGAAAAGCAGACGCCCGCGTCCGCGGACAAACCGGTCAACTTCAAGGAGTTATACGCCCTGCGCGCCCGCATACACGGCCTGTTGATCCGCGATGCGCGGCTGGCCCGGGGCCGCTCGGTGGAGGAATGCGCGGCCAGCCTGGGCCTCGCGCCTGAGACGTTGGAAAGCTGGGAGCTGGGCATGGAACACCCCAGCCTGCCTGAGCTGGAACTGCTGGCCTACGAGCTGGGCATCCCGGTCAGCCATTTCTGGTCGAACCAGACTCTCACCGGGGACACTTCCCCCGCCCAACTGCCGCAGGACGAGTACGTGATCCTGCGCAGCCGCCTGATCGGCGCGCTGCTCCGCCAGGCCCGCCAGAATGCGGAACTAAGCCTCGAAGCCCTCTCCGAGCAAAGCGGCATCCCGGCGCAGAAGCTGAATACCTACGAGCTGGGCCAGGCGCCCATCCCGCTGCCTGAGCTGACGACCCTGGCATCCGTTTGCAAGGTCTCCCTCAACCACTTCACCGACGCCCACAACCGTGTGGGGCACCAGCTCGAATTGCAGGAGAGCTTTCAGCGTTTTCAGGCGCTGGATGAACCCACCCGCGCGTTCCTCAGCAATCCCAGCAACCAGAGCTTCCTGCACCTGGCCATGTGGTTCAGCCAGTTGAGCGCCAGCGACCTGCGTGGCCTGGCCGAGAGCATCCTCAACCTGAGCCGGCTGGATGGCGACCAGATGCGCCGGATTGCCGAAGGCATCCTGAACGACATCACCCTGTAAAACCTGGCGGGTTGCCAGTGAGGAGTCTGTGAGTGAGCAACGCACTTGAACTTCAGCAGGAAGGCATTCAGTTCTTCCAGCAGCGAGAATATGAAGCTGCGGCGCAGCGCTTCCAGCAGGCCCGCGAGGCCTATGAGGCCGCCGGGCAGCAGGACATGGCCGCTGAGATGCGCGTCAACCTGGGGCTGGTCCACCGCGCCTTGGGCGAATACGACCGCGCCGCCGCACTCATGCACGAGGCTCTGGCCTTTTTCAGCGAGATCAACGACGAAAAGCGCGCGGCCCAGGTGCTGGGCAATCTGGGCGGAGTCTACGCGGCCCAGGGCGACACCGAGCAGGCGCTGACCTGCTACCGCCAGGCCGCGGACATCCTCAAGGCGCAGGGCGAGGAGGAATTGTACGGCAAGACTCTGCTGGCGATGGGCGATCTCCAGGTACGCAGCGGCCAGGTCATGTCCGGCGCGGCGCTGTACGAAGTCGGCCTGGACAGTATCGACGACCTGTCCGGCACGCAGAAAATCCTCAAGGGACTGCTGGGTATCAAGCGCCGTCTGATCGGCGGGCCACCGCTGCCCCCGGCCGCCGAGGACGAGTCCAAGCCGGAAGAATAACAACACCGGCCAGGATCAAAAAACGCGCCCGTCGAGGCGCGTTTTTTTGTCTTTCACCGGCAAGCCGGAGGCGCGAAGCAGGTTATTCCTCTTCCTCGCGGTCCTTCTTGGCGGCGTCAATGATGGTCTGGGCAATATGAGTCGGAACCGGCTCATAATGATCGAAAGTCATCTCGTAAATGCCACGCCCACCCGTCATAGAACGCAGATCGTTCCCGTAGCGCTGCATCTCGGCCTGCGGAACCAGGGCCGTCACCACGCTGCGCCCGCCCTCGGAGTCCATGCCCTGGACACGCCCGCGCCGCGTGTTCATGTCGCTCATGATGTCGCCCATGTTTTCTTCAGGCACGATCACGCGCACGTTCATGATCGGCTCCAGCAGGACGGGGCCGGCATCCAGGACGGCTTCCCGGAACGCGCCGCGACCGGCGATCTGGAACGCGATGTCCTTGGAGTCGACCGGGTGTTCCTTGCCATCATACACCGCCGCCCGGACGTCGACCACCGGGTATCCGGCCACCGGGCCGCTTTCCAGAGTCTGGCGCACGCCCTTTTCCGTCGAAGCCACGAACGGCTGCGAAATCGCTCCGCCGACGATCTCGGAGGCGAACTCAAAACCCGCGCCGCGCTCCCGCGGATCGATGCGCAGATGCACTTCCGCAAACTGGCCGGCGCCGCCGGTCTGCTTCTTGTGGCGGTAGACCGCACTGGCCGATTTCGTGATGGTCTCCAGATAGGGCACTTTGGGCAGCGCCGTCAACAGGCCGACGCCAAGTTGCTCAGCCCGCTTGATCGCCACATTGATATGAACCTCGCCCATGCCCTCCAGGATCGTCTCCTTGGTGGAAAAATCCTGGCGCCACCGGAGGGTGGGATCGGCCTCGCAGATGCTGGTCAGGATGGGCCCCATCTTGGCGCCATCCGCCTGGGTTGCCGGGGTCAGCGCCACACCGTAGAGCGGAGCAGGGAAGTGGACAGGCGCCACCTGGACCGGGTTGGCTTTCAGCGTCAGCGTATTGCCGGTCGTGGTGTGGCTGAGCTTGGCTACCGCGCCAATATCGCCCACGTGTAGCTTGTCGACCGTGATCTGCTCCTTGCCGCGCAACACCAGCAGCGAGCCAACACGCTCCTCGCTCTCGCGGGTGACATTATAGTAGCGAGAGTCGGGGTTCATGCTGCCCGAAAAGATGCGGAGATAGTTGACCGTCCCCACAAACTTGTCGGTGGAAGACTTGAATACATAGGCCGCCAGCGGGCCGTCGTCCGTGTGCGGTCCTTTGACCGTCGTCACTTCTTCGCCCTTCAGTGCCCTATAGTCGGCCTGGTCCGGCGTATTGACGAAGTTGATGAAGGCTTCCAGCAGAGTCGCCACCGCGATGTTGTGCGAGCCGCTCACCGCGAACACGGGCACCGTGCGGCGCTCCGGGTCCATCACGACCTTGCGCAGCCCCCGCGCCACCTCTTCGGGAGACAGGTCACCCTGATCGAAGTACTTCTCAATCAGCGCGTCATCCGCTTCGGCCGCCGCCTCGACCAGCACCATGCGGGCTTCTTCGACCGCGTCGGCCATGTCGGCGGGTATCTCGCTCGCCTTCTGGCCCGCTTCGAAGTACGCCTTCTGCGTCAGGACATCCACCACGCCCTTGAAGGCATGTTCCTGACCAATCGGCAGCGTCACCGGGACGAACCGGTACCCGGCGAAACGTGACCGCAGTGACTGGATCGCGTTGTCATAGTTCGCGTTCTCGCGGTCCATCTTGGTCACGATCGCGATCAGGGGGCGGTTAAACTCGTGGGCGAAGCCCCATGCCAGTTCGGTCCCAACTTCAGCACCGGCCACCGAGTCAACCACGGCCGCGACGGCATCCACCGCGTAGATCGCGTTCTTGACTTCGCCCTGGAAGTCGGTGAACCCTGGGGTATCCAGCAGGTTGATCTTGTAGCCATTGTATTCACAGGGCACCAGCGAGGTGTTGATCGAAATGCCGCGCTGCTTTTCGTCATCGTCGAAGTCCGAGACGGTGTTCTTCTCCCCAACACTCCCCAGGCGGTTGGTCGCCCCGGTATTGAAGAGCAGCGCTTCAACCAACGACGTCTTGCCGGAGCCCTGATGACCGACCAGGGCAACGTTCCTCAATTTGTCAGTGGTATAGACCTTCACTGAGCTTAACCTCCAGCAGGCTACAGCCAGACCGCGCATGTCTGGCCGGTATGTTAGGCGCGCTTTAAAGAAATCATTATATCGCTGACCACAATAACCGTCATCGTCAGGCCAATGGGGTCTCTTTAGACAACAAAAATCGGCTTATCGACTCAGACCAGCGATCCGCGGGTGGATCGCGCCTTCAACTCATGCTTTGGGCCGGCCCAATCCGACATCGACGGGCTGAGGAAAAGCCAGCGTGCCGCGATGTTGAATCTTGTGCGCCGCCACGCGCTGCCCAATCTGGAGGCATTCCGCCAGGCTGTATCCAGAAGACAGCGCCGCACAGAATCCCGCGGCCAGCGCATCCCCCGCCCCCACCGTATCGACCACGTGCGGGATGCGCTCCCCCGGAAAGTGCTGAATCTGGCCCGTGTCCGCCTCGGCGAGCCACGCGCCACGCGCCCCGTCCATGCCCACGATCGTCTTGACGCCAAAACCATCGCTCAGATGGCGGGCATATTCGGCCAGGGATGGGCGTAGGCGCGCCATGCTGACGAAGATCAGATCCGCTGCCTGGTAAAAATCGCGGTGATAGTCGTCGACATCCAGCACATCGTGAACATCGATCACCACGAACTTCCCCATCTCGTGCGCCACGCGGGCCGAGTAACGCACCCAATCATGGGTGGACGTGTAGACCCACGGCCCGGCGCCCGCCAGCGCGTCGCGCAGGGCGGCCTCAGGGTAGCGGTAAGTGGACGCTTCGCCAAAATCACACAGGAGCTGGCGCTCGCCGCTGGGCGCGACCAGGATCACCGTCCGCGGGGAGCGCTCCCAATCCGTCCGAATGTAGCTGGTCAGAATCCCGTACTCGGTCAGCCGCCACAACACTTCGGTCCCCATGAAATCCTGCCCTACCACGGAGACGACCTGGGTGGACTGGCCCAACGTCTGAAGTCCAACCGCCAGGTTGGAGGCGACCCCACCCACCTCATCGATGATCAGGTTATTGATGTAATGGGCCGTGCCGAGTTGAAGCGGGAATCCATAGACGGGGACATTGGTCTCCATATTGGCGCCCGCGATCACCGTCCAGACCGGCTGGTTTGCCATGTTGTGATTTCCCCTTGAAGCGCGCCAGAGGCTTAGAGTTTACCCACAGGCAGGTTGACACGCCACTATTTTGATGGTAAAGTTGCCCAACATATGAATACTCGCTCATATATCACATTGAGGCTTCCATTGGACTCGGCACCCACCTTTGTTCCTACGCTTGAACTCGAAATCACCGGGATGGACTGCGCCAGTTGCGCCCAGACATTGGAGCGCGGCGTGGCTCGCTTGGACGGAGTCCAGCAGTGTGAAGTCAACTTCGCCACCGGCAAGATGCGCATCGCCGGTGACGTCAATTCGGACGCGCTGGAGGCCCGGATCGCCAGCCTTGGCTACGGCATCGCCGCCCCGGCGGCGTCCGCAGACGCCCCAGACAAGATCGGGACACCCCCATCACGGTCACGCGGCCTGTTGGGCTATCTGCTCGCCCGGCGTGAGACGACCCTGGCCCTGATCGGCGTGGTTCTGCTGCTGGCAAGCGGGGTCATCAGCCTGCTGCAGCCAGCCGGTCTTGCGCCGGTCATCCCCCTGCTCCATCTGACGACCGTGATCCTGGCCGGGACTCCGATCCTGGTGCGCGGCTGGCGCGGTCTGATCACCTCTCGCGAAGTCACCATCAATCTCCTGATGAGCATTGCCACCCTTGGCGCGCTGATCATCGGCGAAACCGGCGAAGCCGCGACCGTGATCGCGCTCTTCGCGATTGGTGAGGCGCTGGAAGGCTTCGCCGCCGACCGCGCCCGGTATTCCCTGCGCGCCCTGCTCGACCTCGTCCCCCAGGAGGCGGTCGTGCTGCGCCCCTGTCTGGACTGCGCCGAGCATCTCGGCGTGGACGGCTACAGCGGCGGTCCCTGCCCGTTCTGCGAGGTCCACGAGCTTCGCTTGCCGGTCACAGAATTACGGATTGGCGACACCATCGTCATCGCGCCCGGCGAGCGCATCCCGATGGATGGCACGGTCAGCAGCGGCGAATCCAGCGTCAACCAGGCCCCGATCACCGGCGAGAGCATCCCGGTCGGCAAGACGGACGGAGACAGTGTCTTCGCGGGGACGATCAACGGCGGCGGCACGCTGGAAGTCCGGGTCACCGGCCGCGCCGAGGATAACACCCTCAACCGGATCGTCCACCTGGTTCAGGAGGCGCAGAATCAGCGCGCCCCCACCCAGCGGTTCATCGACCGCTTCGCTCGTTGGTATACCCCGGCGGTGGTCGGGCTGGCGCTGCTCGTCGCGTTCGTCCCGCCGCTCCTGGCCGGTGCCCCTTTCTGGAACGCACCAGATGGGACGCAAGGCTGGCTGTACCGCGCCCTGGCGCTGCTGATCATCGCCTGCCCCTGCGCGCTGGTGATCAGCACGCCGGTCACCATCGTCAGCGCTCTCACCCAGGCCGCCCGCCTGGGCGTGCTGGTCAAGGGCGGCGCCCCGCTGGAAGCCCTGGCCCATATCCGGGCCTTCGCCTTCGACAAAACCGGTACGCTAACCGAGGGCCAGCCTACCCTGACCCATCACCGGGCGGTCGACTGCACCATTCCGACCGGCAATCCCTGTCCGGCCTGCGACGACCTGCTGGCCCTGGCCGCGGCCGTCGAACGGCGGTCGGAACATCCCCTGGCACGGGCGGTCGTCGCCGCAGCCGAGACTCAGTCGCTGCTGCACCGCTATCCCGCCGCCCGCCAGGTCACCAGCCTGGCCGGCCAGGGCGTCCGCGGCGAAGTCAACGGCCAGGCCGTGACCGTCGGCAGCCACGCCCTGTTCGACAGAGAATACCCTCACCCGGCAGCCCTGTGCGACTCGGTCCATGCCCTCGAAACCCAGGGACAAACCGCGATGCTGGTTGAGGACAGCCAGCGGGTGCGCGGCGTGATCGGCGTGGCCGACCGGGTACGCCCCGCCAGCCGGGCGGCGCTGGCGTCGCTCCACCGGCTCCGCCCGCGTCCCCATACGGTGATGCTCACCGGTGATAACCCGACCGTCGCGCGGGCGATTGGAGACGAGGTCGGAGTCGATCAGGTTCAGGCAGGCCTCCTGCCCCAGGACAAGCTCAGCGCGATCCAGACCCTCGCGGCCCGCTATGGCAGCGTGGCAATGGTCGGCGACGGGATCAACGACGCGCCGGCCCTGGCGGCCGCCTCGGTTGGAATCGCCATGGGCGGCGCGGGCACGCCCCAGGCGATGGAGACGGCCGACATGGTGCTCATGCAGGATGACCTGCACCGCCTGCCCGATCTGGTCCGGCTCAGCCGCCGTACCCTGGGACTGATCCACCAGAATGTGGTCCTCAGCCTGGGGATCAAGGTCGTGTTCCTGAGCCTGACCCTGCTGGGCTGGTCGAGTCTGTGGTTCGCAGTTTTCGCGGACGTGGGCGCGTCACTGCTCGTCACCGCCAATGGGATGCGCCTGCTGCGCCGCCCGGCACAGACGCCGTAATCGGCTGCTCCCATCCCCCCCCTAGCGCGGCAGGCCGGGAGATCACGACTGGCCTGCCGCAGGCACCCTAACCAGAATCCAACCCCGAACCAACCCCACGATCATTGAATTTAACGTGATATAGCATTAAGATAAAATCAATGAAAAGCCCTACAGCTTACGTTTTTCCTAAGGATCGAGCGATGCCCCACAAACCGCAGTGTCCTTTCTGCCTGAAGACATTCGAATCGGTGGAACAACTCACCAGCCATCTGATTTTCGATACCTGCACCCCACAGCCAGAGGCGAAGGCCCGCGCCAGCCAGCCGATCCAGATTCCGCAAACAACCGAACAGCCCGTGCCTCAACAGGGGTAGTACCACAATCCTAAGGAAACGTCCGCGGCTGCGTGCTATCTTGTGCATGTGTCCATTTGCTCATCTTGAGGAGATCATTATGCTGTACATGCCTCGTGAAGAAGGTCAGGGTCTCGTCGAGTACGCGCTGATCCTCGTCCTGGTCGCTGTCGTCGTGATCGTCATCCTGGCCCTGCTCGGCCCGGCCATCGGCAACATCTTCAGCAACATCGTTTCGGCTCTGTAGTCGAACGGACTTGAAGCCCCCTGGCCCCGCCTCAACGCGGGGCCAATTTTTCCGCATCGAATCATTGGGGATGGTTCCTGAATCAATTTTTCCTCATGGTACCAGTACCTTTTTCCTAAAGATCAAATCCACATCTCATTGTATTCTTTATTCAGAATTCGAAATCATTCCAAGGAGCGTCATCATGCTGTACATGCCTCGTGAAGAAGGTCAGGGCCTCGTCGAGTACGCGCTGATCCTCGTTCTGGTCGCCGTCGTCGTGATCGTCATCCTGGCCCTGCTCGGCCCGG
>CAZHMJ010000033.1:0-14115 GCA_964533805.1 uncultured Anaerolineae bacterium
GTGTTCATGGACGGCTCGATCCTGGCCCAGAACACGTGCGTGCAGATGTGCGTGATCGGGCGCAATACCTTCATCGGCGCGGGCAGCACCTTCACCGATTTCAACCTGCTGCCGACCTCGATCAAAGCCACCAACATCTACGGCGACCTGGAGGACGTGGGCCAGATCGTGCTGGGCGGGTGCGTGGGCCACAATTGCCGGCTGGGGGCGGGCTTCATTATCTTCCCGGCGCGCATGATCGAATCCGACACGGTCCTGGCCGCGGAGGCGACCAACCGGGTCGTGGCGCGCAACATCACCTTCGAGCAGAGCACGCACCACACCATGCCCGAACAGGTTCGGGACCGCCATCCGCGCCACTACCCGCGCGCGGGCGAGGTCCAGGAGGAAGAAACCTGGTAGAGGGAAGTAAAAAGTAGACAATTCACAGCAGACCGTAAAGCCTCAGGCTGGACGCCAATGCTCGCGCCCAATCTAGTTGTTCCATTGATGTGTCACGTCTGCGCCGTGACGGGGTTGTTCTTCTTGTTGGTTGCCTCTTGTCTCCTGCCTCTGTAATCCGTCTGGTTCCAGGTGAAACGGTATGAGTGACAGTTCCCTGCAAGATACGTTTGCGTTCATCATCCACCCGATCGATCCCAAGAAGGACGTCTCGCGCAAGTGGCCGTGGTTGGGCAAGATGCTCACCCAGCGCCAGGTGGACTTCTTCTCGCTGTTCTTCCCGCCGGTCTACATCTCGGAGATCACCGGCATCCGCTCGACCAGTACCGGCAAGGAGCTGCGTGGCTGGTTCGTGGCCTGCCCGTTCACGCCCCAGCGCATGATGAGCCTGCCGGTCAGGCGCGTCTACAACAAGATCATCGCCACCGGGCGGATGACCGAACAACTGGGCGCGCGCATCCTGGGCCTGGGCGCCTATACCTCGGTCGTGGGCGACGCCGGGGTGACGATCGCCAAGGCGCTGACCGTGCCGGTCACGACCGGCGATGCCTACACGATCCAGATGGCCGTGGAGGCGGTCCGCGCGGCGGCGGCCAAAATGGACATCCCCCTGCACGGCGCGAAGGCGGCCGTGGTCGGCGCGACCGGCACGATCGGCAGCGTGTGCGCGGAACTGCTCTCCGATGACGTGGCCGAGCTGAACCTCGTCGGGCGGCGCGAGGACGCGCTGGCCGAAGTCCGCGAGCGCTGCCAGGGCGGGCGGGCCAGCCTGCGGATCAGCACCGAGATGGACACCATCTACGACGCCGACCTGGTGCTGACCGTGACCAGCGCCATCACCAGCGTGATCGAGCCGCGGCACCTCAAGCCCGGCGCGGTCGTGTGCGACGTGGCGCGCCCGCGCGACGTCTCCAAACAGGTGGCGGCGGTGCGCGACGACGTGCTGGTGATCGAGGGCGGGATGGTCGAAGTGCCGGGGGACGTGGACTTCCACTTTGATTTCGGGTTCCCGCCGCGGATGGCCTACGCCTGCATGGCCGAGACGATGGCCCTGGCCCTGGAGGGACGCTACGAGGACTACAGCCTGGGCAAGCAGATCACGCGCGCCCAGGTGCAGGAGATCACCGCGATCGCCACGCGCCACGGCTTCCGGCTGGGGTACTTCCGCAGTTTCGAGCGCGGGCCGGTCACGGAGGAGCAGATTGCCCGCGTGCGCGAAAAGGCCCAGGCCCGGCATTCGCGCTGAGGGCCTGGTTTGAGCATTGAGAAGCGGTAAGACTTTAATAACGGTTCTAACCAAATCCTATCTAAATATGGCGCGAATCGGGCGGCGCTGGCCGCCAAGGCTGCCCCGCGATCGTTCGGCGACCCTCTGAATCTGCAAAAATCTGAGTCTCCCCTGCGAGAATGGCGGCGCTCATACAAACCTTGACGGTTTGGGGATGGTTAGTTGGGTGGTGGCGTGCCGCTGCCCTGGCATGGTATAGTATGCCAATAAGCCTTGCTTAAGGAAGACCTTAGCATGCCATCTGGCGTCTGGCGGTGGAGGCCGAATCTCCGGTTCCCAGCCAGCGCATCTCGCCGGGGAGTCACAGGATGAGCAAAGCCAAAATTCTGGTGGTTGAAGACGACGTCGATATCTCCAATATGCTGCGCATCTACTTCAGCGGGCAGGGGTACGAGGTGCAGGTCGCGCCCCGGGGCGGCGACGCGCTCGATTACACCCGCAAGCAGCTTCCGCATCTGATCGTGCTGGATATCATGCTGCCGGATATGGACGGTTACGCGGTCTGCAAGGAACTGCGCACGACCACCCGAACCAGCCACATCCCGATCATTTTCCTGACCCAGAAAGACGAGCGCAGCGACAAGATCGCCGGGCTGGAGCTGGGCGCGGACGATTACATCACCAAGCCGTTCGACATCGAGGAACTGAAGCTGCGCGTCCAGAACGCCATCCAGCGCTCGGAGATGATCTCGCTGACGGACGCCAATTCGGGTCTGCCCAGCGGCCGCCTGATCGAGGATCAACTGCGCCGCCTGATGCGCGACCCCGCCGCCAACACCTGGACGTACATCGACCTGAAGATCAACTTTCTGGAATACTTCAAGGACGTGTACGGGTTCGTGGCCGGCAATGAAGTCCAGCGCTTCGCGGCAATCCTGCTGGGCGAGGTGGTGGACGAGCTGGGCACGGCCAACGATTTCGTCGGCCACCCCGGCGGCGACAATTTCGTCGTCATCACCCATGCGGATCGGGCCGACCAGATCGAAGCCGGGATCGTGGCCCGCTTTGCCAGCGAGGTCAAGCAGCACTATTCGTTTATCGATCGCGAGCGCGGTTACATGATCGTCCAGGATACCGACGGCAACGACCGCCAGGTGCCGCTGATGACGATTTCGTCCGGATCGGTTTCCGCCCGCACGCGGACCTTTGCCGATATCCGGGAGATCACCGAGCTTGCCGCCGAAAATCGCCGTACTGGCAGCGCCGCCATGGAGCAGTACGAAACCGAGTGGTAATCCGGGCGGCCTCATCAACCTGACGAAGTACTTGCCATGAACCTGGCTATCTACCTGATTACTGCCGGAGTGGTGCTTCTGCTGGGGGTCTATCTGCTCCTGCGCTTCCGGCAGGGCACATCCCCGGTCCAGGAGGAGCGCCCTCCGGTGTCTGTCAACCTGGCGAGCGCGACGGATGCCGTCCTGGTCACGACCGGTTACGGTAAGATCGCGTATGCCAATCCCCAGGCCCGCCAGTGGTTCGACCTCAACGGCAGCGAACCCGACCTGGAGTTGATGGCCGAGTCCGTCCATCCGGCCGACACCTTCCGCGACCTGTTCGCGATGGAAGGCCGGGCGTCGTTCCGGATCGGCTCGCGCCGGGTGGAAGCGGCTTCCCACCGGCTGCCGGGCGATGGCCGCCAGATGGTGATCGTCCTGCGCGATCTGGCCGCGGCGCGGTCCGAGACCGGGCCGGAAACGAGCCGGGCGCTCGTCGCCCTGAGCGAGATCGGCCTCGCGATCAGCCGCAACACCCCCTTTGAAGAGACCCTGTCCGCCATCCTGGCCAGCCTGAGCCAGGCGATCACGTGCGACGCCGCCTCGATCGTGACGCTCAACGACCAGGAAGGCGGCCTGCGCCCGATCGCCTCGCGCGGGAACGAAGCCCTCCTCCACGCCATGCACAACGTGGGCGGGACGAATGTCCACGCCAGCAGCTTCAGCGATTGGGTGCGCACCTATCGCCAGCCGCTGCTGGTCGAGGACGGCCTGGCCGGGCTGGAAGTGACCGGGGGCGGCAACGGCAGCGAGGGTGGTAATGGCAGCGGCGGCGTTTCTCTGCCTTTTCGGAGTTACATCGGGACGCCGCTTCGGGTCGGCGACGAGTTCATCGGCCTGGTCCAGCTCGTGGCGCGCCGGCCGGGCAGCTTTAACCACGAAGACCTGGCCCTGCTGGAATCGGTAGCCAACCAGACAGCGGCGGTCATCGACAAGGCGCGCGTGCTGGAGGAAAAGCAGCGCCGCACCGAGGAGTTGACCGGGGTCCAGGCTATCGCCCTGGCGGGGATGGGCGCCAGCAGCTACCAGGAACTGTTCGGCCAATTGACGACCAGCATTGCCCAGGCCTGCGGCGTCGAGATGTGCGGCATCCTGATGCACGATCCGGTCAGCCAGCGTCTGGTGGCCCAGGCACCATTTCATGGCATGCCGGAGACGCTTCTTGGCCGCTACCGGATTCCGCTGCAAGAGGGCACGGTCGCGCAGCGAATCTGGACCCGCGACGATGGCTGGTATTCCAACTGGGTGCGCGATGAAGCCCTGATTGCCGAGATCGGGCTGCTCGACCTGCTTGACGTGCTGGGCATGCGTTCGATCGGGTTGATGCCGCTGGTGGTGGGACGGCGGCGGCTGGGCATGATCCAGATCGGCAACCGCCGGGACAGCCAGCCGCTCGGCCCGCGTGACATGCAGGAGCTCCAGGTTTTCGCCGCTCAGGCGGCGATTGCCATTGACAGCATCCAGCTTGCCGAGCGCGAGAAGCAGCGCGGGCAGGAATTCGACGCGGTGCGGCGTATTGGTCAGACCATCAGCCGCGCGGCCGATTTCGAGACGGTTTATCCCGATCTGTCGGCCCAGATCGCGACCGCGCTGGAGGTCGAATTCTGCGGCGTGCTGCTCCTCCGGCCGGAGGAGCAGGCCCTGGTGGCCGTGCCGCCGGTGTATGGGCTGGACGCCAGCCTGCTGGAATACCTGCAAATCCCGGTCGCGCCGGAGCGGGGCCTGAGCCGCCTGCTCGACGCGGGCGAGACCTGGTTGTGCAACGATGTGAGCCGCGACCCGCTCGCGGCGGAAGTCGGCCTGGACACCCAGGCCAGCTTCGTGGGGCTGACCCAATTCCTGTTCGTGCCACTGCTGGTGGGCGGCGAGCCGATTGGCGCGGCCCTGGCCGCCAATAAGCGCGGCGGCGCGGGCTTCACGGTGGACGACGGCCAACTTCTGAGCGTTTTCGCGGCTCAGATCGCGGTCGTGCTGGCCAATGACCGGCTCCAGGCAGAGAGCCAGACGCGCCGGGCCGAGACGCGCCTGTTCCAGCGGGTCGCGGCCCAGGTCCGGGCCGAAGAGCCGCTGGATCAGACCATCGGCCGGGTCCTGGCCGAGCTGGCCGAGTTTTTCAAGAGCGACGTGGCCTTCGTCGATTTTCTGGAGTCGGAGAGCGGCCGGCTGGTGGTCCAGGCCCGCCACGCGGTCGGCCTGACCCTGGCCGCGCCGCTGGTCATGGACGCTTACAGCTACGGCTTCGAGAAGAGCGTCGTGGCGTCCGGCGAGCCATTCCTGAGCAACGACACCCGCGCGGGCCTGCTGCCGGAATACCAGCCCTTGGCGGATCAGTTGAAACTGCGCCAGATCATGCTGGCCCCGCTCCAGATCGCCGGGCAAGGGGTGGGGGAACTGGCGGTCGCCAACCGCCGGTCAGGGGAATATACGTCCGCCGATCTGGACGTACTCTTCACCGTGGCGATGCAGCTCAGCATGGCCGTGGAGCGCGCCCGCCTGGTCGGGATGACGGACCAGAGTCTGCTTACCCGGGTCGCTGTGCTGGATGGCCTGGGGCGGGTGAGCAACGAACTGAACCTCACCGTCGAGCTGGAGCGTATCCTGGGCGTGATCCGGCAGGAAGCCCTGCGGGTGACCGGGGCCACGGACTGCACCATCCTGATGCTCTCCCCGCGCGAGGAATGGGCCGACCTGGACGCGCCGGAGGTCCTGCTGCGTTATGGGGCCGAGGGCAAGTTCGGCGAGGCCGTCCCGATCGAGGATGCGGCCGTGGCGCAGCACGGCGAAGTCTATGTGCCGGACTACGTCGAGTCCGACCTGACGCCCGTCCCGGCGGAGGCGATGTCGGCCCTGGCCGTGCCGGCCTACTACGGCGACAAGCTGGTCAGTCTGGTCCATATCTACGCCGACCAGCCGCATGCCTTCGACGAGGAACTCCGGGGATTTGTGACCGCCCTGGCCAACAAGGCCTCGATCGCCTATGGCAATGCGGCCCGCTTCCGCGAGCAGATCAGCCGCGGCCAGTTGCTCAGCCGCCGGGTGGAGCAGCTCAACCAGATTTTCGAGCTGAGCCAGGTGCTGCGCACGGCCGGCGATCTGGAAGAGGTCATGGAGGCGGTGGCGGTCGCCATTCAGGTGTCGGCCGGGTTCTCCGTGATCCTGGTCAGCCTGCTCGACGAGGCCAAGGGGGTCTATCGCCGGGTGGCTCAGGCCGGCATCCCGCTGACGCAGTTCGAAGAAATTCGCAAGAAGACGATCCCGCGCGACGAAATCGAAAAGGTGCTCCGCAAGGAATACCAGATCAGCCAGTCGTACTTTCTGCCCGCCGAAGAGTCCGAAGACTGGGAACAGAGCTTCAGCGATATCGAGTCGACCGTCTACTACCACCGCGAGTATTACGGGACAACGGAAGGCTTCGCACGCTGGCACCCGGACGATGCGCTGGTCGTCCCCCTGCGCGACTCACGCGGGGCGATGCTGGGCATCCTGAGCGTCGACGCGCCGGTCGATGGCCGGCGGCCGGTGCGCTCCACGATCGAACCGCTGGAGATTTTCGCCCACCAGGCCGCGATCGCGATCGAGAACTACCGCCTGCTGGCGACGAGCCAGCGCGAAGCCGCGATTGCCCGCCAGGAACGCGACGTGCTGGAACGCCTGTACGCCGTCTCCAGCGAAATCCAGCGCTCATCCGACGTGCCGACCCGCTTGCAGGTGGTGGCCCAGGGTATCCGTGACGCGGGCTGGAAGCGCGTCCACATCACCCTGCGCGACGAGCACCTTGAGCCGACGGCGTTGTTCTACGCCGGGTACACTGACGCCGAGGCCGACCAGTTGCACGCCAACCTGACGCCCGGCCCGGTCTGGCGGCGGCGCATGTCCGACCCTGACTTCTACAACCTGGGGGTGGGGGCGGCGTTCTATCTGCGCTACGACGCGCCGTGGGTCGTCAAGCACATCTGGGAGGGCGACGTCAGCCGGGCCGGGGAGCCGGTCGCGGCCGACCGCTGGCATCCGCGCGACGAGCTGTACCTGCCGATTTATGGCGCGGAAAACCGTCTGATCGGCCTGATCGGGATGAACACGCCGGCCGATGGGGCCGCGCCTACCGCCGAGCGCATGCGCCCGATCGAGTTGTTCGCCAGCCAGGCCGCCAGCGCGATCGAGATGACGCGCCTCTATCTGGAGACCAGCCGGTCGGCCGAACAGGAAGCGCTGTTCAACGAGATCATGCGCGCCGTGACCAGCGCCCTCGACATTGAGCGCGTGATCGAGGCGGTGGCCGATGGCTTGCAGCGCCTGATCCCGTTCACGCGGCTGATGGTGGCCTTCTACGAGCCGGACCTGCCCAACTTCGAGCTGCTGGAGGCGCGCTTTGTCAGCGCCAGCCGGGTCCAGGTGCGCGGCGGCGCGCAGATGCCGGTCGAAGGGACGGCGCTGGGCCTGGTCTGCCTTGAGCAGCAGGGCCGCGTGTACTTCCTGGATGAGTTGGGCGAGGACGTGGTGGAGGCCGACCTGCGGGCCTGGTGGGACGCGGGCGAGTTCACCACGATGCTCGTGCCGATGGTGGCCGGCGGCAGCCTGGTCGGAGTCATGGCTCTGAACAGCGAACTGGCCCACGCCTTCGGGTTCGACGACGCCAACATCGCCACTGTCGAGCGCGTGGCGAATCTGGCCGCGGTGGCCTTCGAAAACGCGCGGCTCTACCAGCAGACGGCGGAACGCGAGCGCTTCTCCGCGTCGCTGGCCCGCCTGTCCGGCGAACTGAACGCGACCCTGGACCTGTCGGCCACGCTGCAAAGCGTGTGCCGCGAGAGTCTTGACATCCTGGGCGTGGACGGCGCCTATGTCTGGCAGGTAGAGGGCGGCGACCTGGTGGGGATCGCGGGCGTTGGCCCCGGCCAGGAGGCCTTCATCGGGCGGCGGATCGCGCTGGATAACCAGCGCGTGCTGGACGTGCGCGTCTACAACCGCCAGATTCCGATGTACATCAATGACGTTGCCGGTCATAAGGACCTGGAGATCGTCCTCGGCGACTTCCTGACCGCGAGCGCCATCATGGGCGTGCCGCTGCTGCGCGAAGGCAGCGCCCTGGGCGTGCTGAGCCTGGTCAAGACGAGTGATCGCATCCCGTTCACCCAATCGGCGATGGAGCGCGCCGCGATCTTCGCCACCCAGGCTTCGATCGCGCTGGAGAACGCGCGGCTTTACCAGGAAACGCGCGACTTGCAGCGTTTCACCAACGCCGTGGTCGAGTCGATCCAGCAAGGGATCGTGACCGTGGATCGCGCCGGGCGGATCACGACCTTCAACGCCTACATGCAGGCTCGCTTTGGCTGGAATGACGAGGCCAACGGCCAGCTTTTGTTCGACTACCGGCCGGATTATGTGCCCATGCTGGCCCAGGGCTTGCAGGCGGTTCTGACCACCGGCGAGCCGCGCACGCGCTTTGGCGTGCCGGGCGCCAATCCGGATGGCCAGCGGATCGTGCTCAACTTCTACCTGTACCCGCTCAAGGAAACGGCGGGCGTGGCGGGCGCGGTGGTCCTGGTCGAGGATGTGACCGAGCAGTCCGCGCTGGAGGCCGACCTGGCCGCCCGCGCCGATCAGCTTTCCGCGCTGACCGAGGTCTCCAGCCGCCTGACGGCCAACCTGGAGCCGGACGACGTGGTGCGCGAGGTGCTGGATCAGCTCGGCCAGGTGCTCCGCTTCGACGGCGTGACGCTGTGGCTGCGCCGGGGGAATAACCTCGAAATTCGGGCGGCGCGCGGTTACGCGGGCGGCGCGGACGAGCTGGTGGGGCTGTCGGTTGCCATTGAAGACAGCGTCCTGTTCCGCGACATGGCGGAGCGCCGTCAGTCACTCAACGTGCCGGACGTGGTGGGCGACCCGCGCTTCCCCGGCGGCGAGCAGCGCCTCAACCGCAACTGGCTTGGCGCGCCCCTGATCAGCAAGGGCGAGATCATCGGTCTGCTGGCCCTGGAAAAAGCCGAGCCGGGATATTACACCGCCAACCACGAGCAGCTTGCGCTGGCTTTCGCCAACCAGGCGGCGGTGGCCCTGGAAAACGCCCAACTCTTCGCCGACGCGCGCGGCCGCGCGGCCGACCTGGAACAGCAGACCAGCCGCCTGCGCCTGCTCAACCGCGTCTCGACCCTGTTGGCCCAGTCATTGGACATCGAGAACATCCTCGAGGTCGCCTTGCAGGAGAGCCTGCGCGCCGTCGAGGGCATGAATTACGGGCGCGCGGTGATGTTTTCCCCCGAACACCAGGTCGGCTCGGTGGTGGTGACCGTGCCGCGCGGCGACGCGCCGCCCAGCGAGTTGATTCCCCTGGACGGGAACCCGGTGGTTGACTACCTGCGCCGCACGCTCAAGCCGATGGTCGTGGAGGATTTCACCCAGCACCGCCAGTTGGCGGCGGTCCAGACCGGCTATACCGAGCGCGGCGTGACTTCGGCCGTGTTCGTGCCGCTGACGGTCGGCGGCCAGGTGATCGGCATGCTGTCGCTGGAGCATATCGGCGAGCCGTGCCGGATCGCGTCCAGCCAGGTCGAGCTGGTCCAGACCATCGCGACCCAGGCCGCGATCGCGGTTCAGAACGCCAACCTGCTCGAACAATCCTTCGTCCGTACCCGTGAACTGGAGACCCTGTTCGAAGCGTCGCAGGCGACCTCGCTCACCCTCGACCTGGATGAGGTGATCCGGAGCGTGGCCCAGCAGGTGTTGCACGCCCTGGAAGCGGATGCCTGCACGGTGATGCTGTGGGACGAGGTGGAGCAGAACCTGGTTGTTTACGCCGACGTCAACCGCGAAGGTGACCCGGCCCGCAGCGTCGATACGGGCACGATCTATGCGCTGCCGGACTATCCAGTCCGCCTGCGGGCGCTGGAAGAGCGCCGGGTGGCGATCGTCCGCGTGGATGAAACCCCGGTCGACGAGCGCGAGCTGGCGGAGATGACCGCAGCCGGAGTCGGGGCGCTGATGCTGGTCCCGCTGGTCGTGCGCGACCAGTCGATCGGGTTGATTGCGGTCAAGGCGTACGGGACCTTCCGCAGCTTTGGCCTGAGCGAGCAGCGTATCGCGCGTACCCTGGCCGGTCAGGCTGCTATCGCGATCGAGAACGCTCGCCTCAATACGGAGACGGCCGCCCAGGTTCAAGAAGCGTTCATGATCAACGACCTGAGCCAGGCGGTTTCGGCGGCGGTGGACATGCGCGAGTTGCTGCCCATCGTGCGCAGCCAGGTGCCTTCCCTGACCAACGCCGAATGGTTCTACCTGGCCCTGTACGACGAGGAAAAGGACATCCTCAGCTTCCCGGTGGCGGTGTTCAACGGCAAGGATGTCGACATGGCCGCCCGCAACCGGGGCAGGGACGAATTCTCATGGATTTTGCGCAACAACCGTTCCCTGCTATTGGTTGGCTCCGAACTGCCCGAAGTGCGCCGCAACCTGAGTATCGAGACCGTCCTGCCGGACGTGCGCAGTTTCCTGGGCGTGCCGCTGGCCGTGGGCGCGCAGGCGGTGGGCGTTCTGGCGGTGGCCGACGACCGGCCGAATCGGATTTTTGGCCTGAACGACCAGCGTATCCTGTACACGGTCGCCGGCCAGCTTGCGGTGGCGATTCAGAACGCGCGCCTGTTTGCCGAGTTGCGCCGTTTCAACCAGCAGTTGGAGCAGCGGGTGCGCGTCCAGACGGAGGAAATCCGGGCAGAGCGCGACCGCCTGAATACTCTGTACACGATTACGGCCGAAATGTCCTCCACCCTGGACATCAACCGCGTGCTGGAACGCGCGTTGGAACTGCTGGCCGGGGCGGTGGGGGCCAACCTGGGCACGATCCTGCTGATCGATCACCAGACCGAAACCCTGTTCAAGCGTGCCGAGCTGGGTCGCCAGATCACCGAGCCGGAGCCGGTCCAGGCGCTGACCTCGCGCCAGGGCCTGGCCGGGTGGCTGATCGAGCACCGGGAAGCGCTGGTGATCGATGACGTGCAGGAAGACCCGCGCTGGGTGCGGCGTGCCCCGGAGCACGCCATCCCGCGCGCGACGCTGGCCGTGCTGCTGGAAACCAGCGACGAAATCCAGGGCCTGCTGTTCCTGTACAGCGACCGGCCGGGGGTCTTCAACCAGGATCACCTGCGCCTGGTGTCGGCCGCGACCAGCCAGCTCGCGACCTCGATCAGCAACGCCGAGTTGTACCGTTACATCCGCGAGCAGGCCGAGCGCCTGGGCGACATGGTCCGTGAGCAGCAGATCGAGGCCTCCAAGAGCAACTCGATCCTGGAAGGCGTGGCCGACGGCGTGGTCGTTTCAGATGAAGGCGGCTCGATCATCCTGTTCAACTCGGCCGCGGAGCGCATCCTGGAGATCAAACGCGACCGGGTGCTGAGCCGGCCGATTACCAGCCTCAGCGGGCTGTATGGCGGCGGCGGGCGGCGCTGGATGGACGCCATCCAGCGCTGGATGGGGAACCCCAGCCTGATCCGCGTCGGGGATTACCTCTCCGAGACGCTGGAGCTGGAGGAAAAGGTCGTCAACGTCATGCTGGCTCCGGTGCACATGGGCGACCAGTTCCTGGGCACGGTGTCGGTGCTGCGCGACATCACCCGCGATGTCGAAGTCGACCGGATGAAGACCGAGTTCATCTCCAACGTGTCGCACGAGCTGCGCACGCCGATGACCAGTATCAAGGGGTATGCTGACCTGCTGGTGATGGGCGCGGCGGGCGAGGTGAACGATCGCCAGCGCGAATTCCTGTCCACCATCAAGAACAACGCCGACCGCCTGAGCAACCTGGTCAACGACCTGCTGAACATCTCCCGGATCGACTCCGGCCGGATCGAGTTGAACCTGCAGCCGGTGAATATCGTGAAGCTGGCGCGGGCGGCCTCCGCCAACCTGGCGGGGCGCATCCGCAACGACAAGAAGGCGATCACCGTTATCGAGAACATCGCCGAGGACCTGCCGCTGGTCCCGGCCGACCCGGAGAAGCTGACCCAGATTATGACCAACCTGGTAGACAACGCCTACCAGTACACGCCTGAAGGTGGTAAGATTACCCTCGCGGTATCCCTGGAGGACCGGTCGGTGGTGTTCTCGGTCTCGGATACCGGGATCGGTATTCCCAAGAAGTATGCCGACCGGATTTTTGACCGCTTCTTCCGCAACGACGAACACCCGCTGGTGATGGAAACTCCTGGCACGGGCCTGGGCCTGGCGATCGTCAAGGAACTGGTCGATATGCAAGGCGGCCGGATCTGGTTCGACAGCGAAGAGGGCCGGGGCACGACCTTCTTTGTCGCGATGCCGGTGGAGGGCGGCTCGTCGCCAGCGGCCGCCGCGTAGGCGCATTGAAATGGGGTTGGCACAGCGCTCAGGGATGGGTGATCGTCCCGCCGCCGCGCCCGTTCGAGTGGAGTCATGATGGCCAGAATCTTGATTGCTGAAGATGAGCGTGACATCCGCGATCTGGTGGAGTTCACGCTGAAGTTCGCCGGGCACGAGGTCTTCAAGGCGTCGAACGGCGCCGAAGCTGTGGAGATGGCTCCCGATGTCAAACCGGACCTGATCCTGATGGACGTGCGCATGCCCAAGATGACCGGCTACGAAGCCTGCCGCGCCCTCAAGGAATTGGACGAGGTGAAGGGTATCCCGGTGGTCTTCCTGTCCGCCAAGGGGCAGGATGTGGAGATGAAAACTGGCCTGGAGGCCGGGGCGATCGATTACATCCTGAAGCCGTTTGCTCCGGATGAACTGACGCGTCGCGTGGCGGAGATTCTGCAGAGCCTGGGTCTGAACTGAGTCGCGGCTGAACCGGCAGGGGTCGTTTGCATGAGCGCCATAACCATTGACAATGATCTGGTTCACTACGAGGTGCTGGGCCGTGGACGCCCGGTGATTTTGCTGCATGGCTGGCTGTCATCGTGGCGCTACTGGATTCCCACCATGCAGCAGCTCTCGATGAAATACCGGACCTATGCGCTGGACCTGTGGGGCTATGGGGATTCCGGCAAGGACCCAGACCGGCTGAGCCTGGATGCCCAGGTCGAGCTGCTGGGCAATTTCATGGAAAAGCTGGGCATCACCAAGGCGGCTTTCGTCGGGCATTCGCTGGGCGGCGCGGTGATGGTCCGTTACGCGCTCAAACACCCCGATCGTGTCGCGCGCCTCCTGGCGATCAGTGCGCCGGTCTTTGAGGCCGAGCGGGGCGTGCCTCCGCCGGCGCCCCCGCCGTATTCGGCGGCGCCGGCCCGTCCGGCGGGGTCCAGTTCTCCGGCCGCGACGATTGTATCCCGTCCGGCGGGCCTGCCGGAGTTGCCGGCCCGGCCCACCGCGGAGAATGGACTGGCTTCCCGGCCAGGGGAGTCCAGCCGGGGCACGCCGGACTGGTACCGGCCGACGGTCCTGCATCGCGGCGCGGAGCAGGGCAGCCAGCCCGTCCCGGCCGCGCCTGTCAGCCCGGCCGCGGCGCCAGAGCCGGAGCCGCAGATCATGCCCAGCAACATCACACCCGGCCAGATTCCAAACCTGCTCAACACGCGCCTGATGGGGATGGTGCCGCGCGACCTGCTGGAGCGTCACCTGGGCAAAGAAGTCGCGGACTATGACCGGCTGCTGGCCGAGGCGGGCAAGACGGCCCCGTCCGCGTTCGAGGCCAGCGCGCGCTCGTTCGATACGGTGGACCTGGCCTGGGACCTGCGCATGATCCGCATCCCGGTCCTGCTGGTGCATGGGGATGAGGACGGCTTCCTGACCCCGCCGGCCCCGTCGCTGCTCGACTACCTCAATCATGGGCGAGATGATTTCCGCTGCGTGTTGTGGCCCGGCGCGAAGCACTTCCCGATGCTGGAGGACCCGGCCTCGTTCCACCGGCTCGTGTCGGACTTTCTGGAAGCGCGCGACCTGGACGACCTGGAATTCAAGGAACGCTGGGTCCGCAAGATGCGGTAATCGGCTTTCCCATTCGCTGTCTACCTGAACATCCTTCTCGCGCCGCCCTACGACCGGGCGGCGCTTGTGCCTGTAAGGAGTGCCTGGATGCGCGCGGTTGTGTTCGCCCACGGCGATCTCAACCCCGGCCCGCTCGTGGATCGCGTGCTGGCCGACCCCGAGGAA
>CAZHMJ010000033.1:14125-24944 GCA_964533805.1 uncultured Anaerolineae bacterium
GGGGGTTATTCCTGACGTGATCGTGGGAGATATGGACTCATTGGCCGAGGCCGACCTGGCGCGCCTGAGCGCGCAGGGGGTGGCTGTCCAGCGTTACCCGGCTGCCAAGGACGAAACCGATCTGGAACTGGCCCTGCGTTATGCGGTGGATCGCGCCGCGGATCGGATCGATGTGATCGGCGCTCTCGGCGACCGGCTCGACCAAACACTGGCGAACGTCTTCCTGCTGACACTGCCCGAACTGGCCGGACGCGAGATCCGGTTGGTGGCCGGGCGGCAGACGGCCCGCGTGCTGGCGGCCGGGACGCATGTCCTGGCGGGCGAGCCGGGCGATACGCTGTCCTTGATCCCGCTGGGTGGGGATGCGCTTGGCGTGGCGACGGACGGGCTGGTCTACCCCCTGCATACCGAGACGTTGCGCCTCGGCCCGGCCAGGGGCGTCAGTAATGTCTTCTCGACCGGCCGGGCGACCGTCCGGTTTGAAGCCGGACTGCTGCTGGCTGTGCATACCCTCGGCAGGGCATGAGCCTTTCCCACAAGCCGTTTTCCCGCAGGCCAGATACCGGGCCGCGGACCTTAGCCTGACAGGAGATTGTTTATGCAAATCGTGAGCGATCGTGGCATGGATCTGGCCCCGAGTCAGTGGGCCGGGTTGGAAAACATCGTGCATCTGGCGCCGCTGGTGATCACCCTCGACGGGGTGAGTTACCGCAGCGGGGTGGATATTCAGCCGGAGGAGTTCTACGCCAAGCTGGCCGCGACAGACAGCTTTCCAACCACCTCCCAGCCTTCACCGGGTGATTTTGCCGCGATATACCGCGAGATTGCTGCAACTGCCCCGGAGATCATCTCGGTCCACATTTCGTCGGGTTTGAGCGGGACGATCAACGCGGCGCGGGAAGGGGCGCGGATGGTCCCCGAAGCCAACGTCACCTTTATCGACACGCTGACGCTTTCCGGCGCGGAGGGCTGGCAGGTCGAGGCGGCGGCGCGGGCCGCGCTGGCGGGCTGGCCGGTCGCCCAGATCGTGGACATGGTGGCGCGCGTCCGGGCCGCGACCGAGACCATTTTCACCCTGGACGATCTGAAGTATCTCATTCACGGTGGGCGGATCAGCCACATCAAGGGGCTGCTGGCCTCGGTCCTCCAGATCCGGCCGGTGATCGGCGTCAGCCAGGAAGATGGGCGCTACTACCAGCGCGGGCAGGCGCGCACCTTCCGCCGCGCGATTCCGGCCCTGGTGGAGCGGATCGCCCAGCAGTACGCGCCGGGCAGCGCCCGGCGCATGCAGGTCATGCACGCCTTCAACCCGGAGGGCGCCGAGGAAGTCAAGAACCTGCTCAAGGAACGGTTCGACTGCACCTTCCTGCCGATCTGCTCGATCGCGCCGGTGCTGGGCGCGCATACCGGGCCAAGTCTGGTCGGGGTGGCCTATGCCCCGCAGGCGGTTTTCGCGGGGCTGCCCTGGGTCAGCCAGGCCTAGACCCGCCGGGATCGAATGGACACGGTCACCGTCTACAAGCTCGATCACCGGGGGCATGAGGTGTTCCACTACGACGCGCGGGTGGTCGCCCGCGCGCCGGGGATGATCCAGATCGAAGCCCGCTTCGAGGCCAGGGATGTGGCCCACCTGGGGCCGATCCTGCTCCGGCGTGGCGACCGGATGGTGGAATGGTTCTACGCCGACCGCTGGTACAACATCTTCGAGATCCACGACGCGGCCGATGACGGGTTGAAGGGCTGGTACTGCAACATCACCCGGCCGGCGATCCTGGTTGATGGCGAGGTCCGGGCGGACGATCTGGCCCTCGACCTGGTGGTGCTGCCCGGCGGGGAAGTGCTGCTGGTCGACGAGGACGAGTTCGCGGCGCTGGACATCCCGCCGTCGGACCGGGTGGCGGCGCTGGCCGCCGCGGACGACCTGCGGCGGGCCGTGGCCGCGCGCCAGCCGCCTTTCGATGCAAACGGATCGTAGCCGGAAGCTCAGCCTCCCGGCCGGAGGGCGCTGACGTCGAACCCGGCCCAGGTGCCGGTCAGAGCCAGGCGCAGGGCGTCGATCCCGCCGATCATCAGCAGCGTGATCAGCAACCCGCCCGCCAGGGGCGCAATCAGGTCGCGCCAGGTGCGGGCGGTGTTTTCCCGGCGCGTCGCGCTCAGAAACAGCACCGTCCAGGTCAGGGTCAGCAGCACCACCGGCCCGGCGGCGCTGATCAGGCCCAGGATGAGCAGGGCGGTGGGATTCTCCAACAGCACGACCGCGTCCACCAGCAGGATCACGGCGATCAGCCCGCCCAACTCGCGCAGGGAGCGCAGGCAGCGCGCCGGTTCCGGCCGGACCCACACGGACGAATTGAAGACCGGGAACACGAGGGTGATCATGGCCAGCCCGGCCAGCGAGCCGGTCAGCAGACGCAGGGTATTGCTCGGCTCGTAGGGGCCCTGGTAGCCGGGGAAGAGGTGCAGCAGGCTGTTCAGCCCGTCCAGGCCCATCACGGCCACGAACCCGGCCAGCCCGACCAGCACGCGGGTCGGGGGCAGGTCGGCGCTGCGCCGCCGGTCGGACAGGCCCAGGACGCCCAGCCCGACCATCACGCCCAGGTAGGTGCCCGTGCAGCGCGCGCACAGTGGCAGCGGCTCGCCGTTGACCAGGAACGAGCGTTCCGCGATCTGGTGGCAGATCGCATACCCGATCGCATCCGCCTTGCCGTCCAGGCCGGGCGGCGTGCCCAGCAGCCACAGCCCCATGACGATCGCGGCGCCGGCGACGATCAACACGCGAGTCCACCGGGAAAAGGGCCGGATGATGCGGCGATGGAAAGCGGGCGGGGGCAGCGGGTCGGAAGGCGGAATGGGCCGGGTCATGGGCAGGGGCGGTTCGCTTTCTGGCGTTTTGGCAGCAGGCATTATAGCATATGCGCGGGCTGAATCACGGGCGGTGACCCAGACTGGTCTGCTATAATCGGCCGAAGCCTGGCGGGACGCTTTGAGCGCACTGCCGGCGTGAGAGCCTGGACATTCACCGGCGCAATCGAGGATAGGCATCATGCGTTTTCTGATTACGGGTGGGGCGGGATTCATCGGGACGGCGCTGGCCAACCGCCTGGTGGCGGACGGCCACGACGTGCGGGTCATCGACGACCTGAGCCGGGGCGATCAGACTCGTCTGTCGCCGCGGGTGTCCTTTACACGGGGGGATGTGAACGACATCCCCGGCCTGTGGACGCTCCTCCACGAGGTGGAATGTGTCTACCACCTGGCGGCGCGCGTCCACGTGCCGGAGAGCTTGCAGTATCCACGCGAGTACAACGCCGTGAACGTCGGCGGCACGGTCAGTGTGTTGGAAGCCATGCGCGACGCGGGCGTGCGGCGCGTGGTACTGGCCTCGTCCGGCGCGGTCTATGGCGAGCAGCCGTCCCAGCCGGTGCGCGAGGACGCGACCCCGCAGCCGGGATCGCCGTATGCCGTCAGCAAGCTGGCGGCGGAGTATTACGTACGCACGATCGGGGCGCTGTGGGGGATCGAGACGGTCTGCCTGCGCATCTTCAATGCCTACGGCCCCGGCCAACCGTTGCGGGCCTCCTTCCCGCCGGTGATCCCATCCTTCTTGCAGCGGGTGATCACCGGGGGCAGCGTGATCGTGCACGGCGACGGGGCCAATACCCGCGACTACGTTTACATCGATGACGTGGTGGATGCCCTGGCGGCGGCCGCGACCGCGCCGGGGGTCGACCGGGAAGTGATCAACGTGGGCAGCGGGGTGGAGACGAGCATCGCCGACCTGGTGCGCCTGATCGAGCAGGTCACGGGCAAGGATGCCCAGCGCATCATTTCCAAGACGTCGCCGGGCGTTTCCCGCCTGCGTGCCGACCTGAGCAAGGCCCGCGCCAAGCTGGGCTACGCGCCCCGCTTCACGCTCGAACAGGGTTTGCGCCGGACGGTCAGCCTGGACGAGCGCTTCAAGCGGTAACCATCGCCCCGTGATCGGGATCAACCGGGCCGGCCCATACGCCGGCCCGGTGTGTTTCAGGGAGGGTGCCAGTCCGCGACTATCCCGGCGCGGCGGCTTCCAGCGCGCCGATCGTCTGGCCGGTGCGCGGCTGGCCCAGCGCGTCCAGCGCGGGCCGGAAGGCCGGATCGGCCATGCCGACCAGCGACGAGTCCGGACGCGGGCGGAAATCGGGCCGGGCCGGGTTCAGGCCGGGCCAGGGGCCGTCCTCGATCACCCACGGCGCGAACCCCGGCGCGACGAACTGGGCCAGTCCTCCGCCAAGACTGATGCCGATCACGTCGTCGAGCAGGGCCGTGCCGGGCGAGTTGTCGATGATCTGAGCAGAGACATAGTTGCCTGCCGAGCGCAGCCCCTGTCCGGAGCGTCCGGTGACCTCGTAGGCGTCGGGCCGGTCGCCGCGCAGGATGATGTTGTTGTATACCTGGATGTCGCGCGCGCCCTGGTTGAGGATCAGCGCGCCGCGCCCGCCGCGTGGGTCGACCAGGGTGTTGTGGGCGATGAGCACGTTCTGACAGCCGAACGGCGACGGCTCCAGCCCTTTCTCCTCGGCATAGGCATTGTCCCAGCAGGCGATCCCGGCCGCATCATTGGCATAAATCAGGTTGTTGCACACGGTCGAATGGCGCAGCGAGGCCAGGTTGATCCCCGCGCCGCCCGCCGCGCCGTTGCCGGTGATCACGTTCTGCTCGATGATCAGGCGCTCGCTGATCCCATCCTCGAAGAACTGGCCCAGGTCGGGCAAGCCTTGCGAATCGTAGCAGGCTTTGAGGTCGTCCCAGGTCGCCGCCCCCTCGAAATCCACATCTTCCTCCGTCCAGCCGCAGGTCTCGCCGGTGGTCTCGGCCAGCCAGTAAAAGACCTCGGCGGTGGCGGTCTGCGGGTCGGCGTTGACCTGAAGTCCGGCGGCTGTGTTGCCCTGGAAGACGTTGCGCCGAATCAGAATGTCATCCCCGGAGCCGGAGATGTACGCGCCGTGTTCTTCGGCGGAGCCGGTGAAGATCGAGTCCTGGATCAGCAGGAAACTGGCGGCGGTGGTGTGCAGACCCCATTTGCCGTTGGCGTGGCTGTAGACGTCACTGACGATCACGTGGTGGGCGAACTGCCCGGTGCCGCTGAAGTAACCGGAGACGAACAGCCCCACGCCCTCGTCCGCCCCGCTGAAGGCGATATTCTGGATCATGATGTGGTGGACGGCGATCAGGTAGAAATGGTGGCGCAGGTAGCCCGCGTCCGGGCGGGCCGGACGGTCGACGATCACGCTGCCGGGCTCCCCCCAACCCAGGAAGTGGATGTAGGCCCCGTCCGCGCCGCCGGTTTCCTCGTAGTCGAGGCCCGCGTAGCGCCCCGGTTGGATAATCACCAGGTCGCCGGGCTGGGCGGAATCGGCGGCGGCCTGGATCGTGTCGAAGGTGGCGCTGACGGGGTAGGTCTGGGCGGGGTGCTCGCAGGCGGCGGTCAGGCAGGGCACGGCTGCCTCGATCTCGGCCGGGCAGGCCCCATCCCCGGAGACGCACAGCACCCGGCTGTAGGCGTCCTGCAGGTGGAAGTTGGCGGTGAGAAAGGCCTCGGAGTCTGGCTCGGCAGGGGGGACTCCCTGGGCCAGGGTGGGGGAGAGCACGAACAGCAACGTGAACACGAGCGGGACAAGAATATTCAGTTGACGGCGCATGGTCCGGTACCTCCGTAGAACAGGCGACCTTCGCAGTATATACCGCTCCAAGGGGGCTGACCTATGGGACGCCGGTCCGGGCTGGGGTATCATCTTCCCGGCGCGGCAACCCTGACAGGCCAACATCATCTATGTCCGACCCCATTCAAAATTCAAAATCCAAAATTCAAAATTCGCCGGAGGCCCTCTCCGGCGGCCGGATGGCGCGCGCGGCGCTGGTGGTGATGGTCGCCTACGTCGCCAGCGGGGTGCTGGGCCTGGTGCGCCAGGCGGCGATTGGCGCGGCCTATGGCGCGGGCCTCGAATTCGACGCCTTCCTGGCCGCCCAGCGCGTGCCGGAACTGCTCTTCAACCTGGTGGCGGGTGGGGCGCTGGGATCGGCCTTCCTGCCGGTCTTTTCAACCTTCCTGGCGAAGGACGATTCCGAAGGCGCGTGGCGGCTGGCCGGGGCAGTGATCAGCCTGCTGACCGTGATCACGACCGGGCTGGCGGTGCTGACCTTTCTGCTGGCTCCCTGGCTGGTGCAGACCGTCCTGCGCCCGGAGAACCTCTTCTCGGCCCTCACGCCGGGCGGCGGGCTGACCTTCGATCTGGCCCAGATGCAGGCCACGGCGATCCAGCAGACGCTAACCGTCGACCTGCTGCGGATCATGCTCGGCACGGTGATCATCTTCGGGATCAGCGGGCTGCTGATGGGCATCCTCAACGCCCACCAGCACTTCTGGCGTCCGGCGGCGGCCCTGAGCCTGTATAACCTGGGCATCATCTTCGGCGCGCTGGTGCTCGCCCCGATCATGGGCGTCCACGGGCTGGCGTGGGGCACCGTGCTTGGGGCGCTGCTGCACCTGGGCATCCAGCTCCCGGAGCTGCCGCGCCTGGGGGCGCGCTGGCGGCCGTCGCTCAACGCCCGCACGCCCGGCGTGGGCGAAGTCCTGATCCTGATGGGCCCGCGCATCCTCGGCCAGGGCGTGATCCAGATCAACTTCGTGGTGATCGTGTTCTTCACGTCCGGGATGGTCTCCGGGGCGTTGACCGCGGTCAACACGGCCTTCGTCCTGATGTTCACGGCGCTGGGCATCATTGGGCAAAGCCTGGGCACGGCGGTGTTCCCGTCGTTGTCCACCCTGGCCGCGCGCCAGGATTGGCCCGCTTACCGGCGCACGCTGGGCGGCGCGTTGCGCAGCGTGCTCTTTCTGGCGATCCCGGCCACGGTCGGGCTGATCGTCCTGGCCGAGCCGCTGGTCGGGCTGCTGTTCGAGCGTGGGGCATGGACGGCCGAGGCCACGGCGGGCACGGCCTGGGCGCTCCAGTTCTTCGCGGTTGGCTTGGTCGGTCACGCCCTGCTGGAAATCCTGGCGCGGGCCTTCTATGCCCTGCACGACACCTGGACGCCGGTCCTGGTCGGGCTGGGCACGATGCTGCTCAACATCCTGCTCAACGTGATCCTGATCCGGGTGATCGGGGAGCCGGGCAGTCTGACGCGCGGGCCATTCGCCGGGCTGGCCCTGGCGATGAGCCTGGCGACCGCGGTCGAGGCCGGGACGCTGTGGCTGATCCTGCGCCGCCGGATCGGCGGGCTGGAGGGCGGCCGGGTGTGGGCGTTGGTCTGGCGGGCGAGCGCCGCCGCGCTGGGCATGGGCGCCCTGATCCTGGCCCTGCGCGCGGCCCTGGCCGGGACGCATGTGCTCGTCGTGGCCGGGCTGGGGCTGGTGGCCGGGGTGGGGGCCTTCTTCGGGCTGGCGCTGCTCCTGGGCCTGGAGGAAGCGCGGGCCGTGCCGGGGATGGTTCTGCGTCGGATTGGGCGGCGGTAGGGACGAGCGTCCAAGCGTCGAAGCGGCAAGCGAAAAACGTCATTGGACGATCCTGCTTGAGACAGCCTCCTGAGTGCGACGCAATCGCAGTCCACGCGACCTCCGTTTTTCGACGCTTGCCGCTTCGACGCGTTTTCTTGCCTCTTGCCTCCCTGCCTCCTGTCTCCGCTTTTCCGTCAGGTTGTCCCGTCAGATGTGGGGCGATCGTCAGCTTTCTGGCAGCCACACGGCGTCGGGCCGTCAAGCCGGGCCGTCAGGCGTTGTTTATACTGACAGATGGATCAGGATGGTCTGGCGAGGAGGGGTGTGATGGTGGCTGGCGAGAGGATGGTGACGGTGAGCCGTGGCCGGGACGCGCTGACCCGGTTCTGGCTGGGCCTGCTGGCGGCCTGCATGGTGCTGGCGGGGGTGGGGATTTACAGCGTGCTGGCGACCCTGTCGGCACGGGCGGAAGCGGCCGTCCTGGAACCGCAGCACGTTGCCCAGGCATTCTACCGCTGGTACCTGGCCGGAACGGACCCGGCCGGGCAGGACTATCACGAGAGCGACCTGCTGGCGCCCTCCCTGGTGCAGGCGGTCGATTCGCTGCTGGCGGATGATGGGCAGCCCGCCGACCCATTCCTGTGCGCCCAGGAACTTCCGGCGCGGGTGACGCTGTCGCCGGTGCACGTGGGTCTGGATACGGCCGTCTACCACCTGGCCGGGGCATATCCTTCTGTGCTGGGCGAACCAAGCGAGCGCGGGCTGGCGGAAGTGACTCTGCGGGCCAGCGGTGGGCAGTGGCGGATCACGGGGATTCGCTGCACGCACTAGAGACGAAAGGCGCTGTTGGCTGTTGGTTATTGGCTGTTAGCTGTTGGCTAAAAGCGTTGAGTCGTGACGCTCCGGTAAGCAATGCTGCCGGGGCGTTTTTGTTGGGTTCAGGGTATAGTTCAGTCGATTTTCCGTTCACAAACTGGACTTGCGTTATCCTGTTGGTTATCCCAACCTGAATATGGGATAAGTTGGGATAATCGGGACATCCCATCGGGCAGAGGGGGTTGATTCATGATCCGCTTTCAGTATGACGCGGCGCTGCTGGCGCGCTATCCGACCATTCGCGGGGGCGCGATCTTCGCGCGCGGGCTGCGCGGCGGGCCGACTCCGCCCGCGCTGGCCGAAGCCTTCCGGGCGGAGCAGGTGGCTGTCCTGGCGCGCATTGGCAGCACGCCGCTGTCCGAGATTCCAGCGCTGGCGGCCTGGCGCGGCGCGTTCCGGGCCTTTGGCGCTGAGCCGACCCAGAATCGCGGCGCGGCGGAGGCTCTGCTGCGCCGCCTGACCAAAAAGGGCGACATCCCGACCATCAACCTGCTGGTCGACCTGGGCAACCTGGTCAGCATCCGCTACGCGCTGCCGGTGGCCGTGTTCGACCTGAGCGCCGCGACCGGACCGATCACGGTGCGCTTCGCCCAGGGGGATGAGCGCTTCACGGAGCTGGATTCGGCCGAGGTCAAGCATCCCGATCCGGGCGAGGTGATCTTCGCGGACGAGACCGGGCTGGTCTTCGCGCGGCGCTGGTGCTGGCGGCAGAGCGCCGAGAGCGCCGCGAGCGAGGCGACGACCGACGCGGTCATCACGGTCGAGGGGCATCACGCCGGGGCGGAGGCCGACGTGCAGGCGGCGCTGGCCGACCTGCGGGCACTGCTGGCCGAATACGCCGGGGGGACGATCGTCGCGGTGGACGTGCTGGGGCCGGGGAATCCGGCGATCGAGGGGTAGGGGGAAAGCCAGGGCGACAGGGCACAGTGATTCATCGAAAATGATGGGACGGTTGTCGTAGCGGCGCGGCCAGCCGCGACGCCGTCATCTTTCTGGCGAGCAACTGGGGTGTGTCTGGCGACGAGAGGCGTCCGAGGGGGACTCCGTTGTCGCGGGCGACGCCGCTACGAAGGCCCCCGGGGCGAACCTATCCATGCCATTGATTTCGGTCACTTACTGTGCCCTATTCGCTTTTGCTTATTCCTCGCCCACCTGGCGGACGCGCAGCTCGGCGCTGTCGATCTGGCCCTGGCAGAAGGCGGTCAGGCGTTGGCCCTGCTCGTAGAGGGCCACGGAGTCTTCCAGGGTCAGGTCGCCGGCTTCCAGGCGGTTGACGATCTCCTCAAGCTGGGCCAGGGCGGCCTCGAAGGTCAGGTCGGCGGGCAGCGGTTGATCGCTCATCTCAGTCCTCGATTTCGCTCACAGTGGCGCGCAGATGGCCCTGCGCGAGGTAAATGTCCAGGTCGGCTCCGGCGGCGGTCTGTTGAGTGGCGGTCAGGCGCTGGCCCTCGGACTCGACGATGGCGTAGCCGCGCCGCAGGATGGCGCGCGGGTCGGCGCTGACCAGGGCGCGCTGGCGGGCGGCCAGCCGCTCGCGCTGGAGCGCGATCCGGGCCGCCAGGGCGCGGCCGCAACGCGCGGCGAGGTCGTCCAGGCGCTGGCGGGTCTGGTCGATCCGGCGGCGCGGGGAGTGAGTCGCCAGCAGGCGGGACTCGGTCTCCACCATCCGGCGGCGCTCGTCGATCTGGACGGCCACTCCTTCGGCCAGCCGGTTGCCCAGGTCTTGAACGAAATAGCCCAGGTCCTCGACCGTGGTCGGCGTGACCATTTCGGCCGCGGCGGAGGGGGTCGGGGCGCGCCGGTCGGCGGCGAAATCCACGATGGTGAAGTCGATCTCGTGCCCGACCCCGCTCACCACCGGGATATGGCTGGCGGCGACGGCGCGGGCCACACGCTCGTCGTTGAAGGCCCACAGGTCCTCCAGGCTGCCGCCGCCGCGCACCATGAGGATCACGTCCACCCCGGCACGTTGGATGGCGTCCAGCGCGGCCACGATCTGGGGCGGAGCCTCGGCCCCCTGGACCAGGGTCGGGCTGAGGATCACCTCGGCCAGCGGGTAGCGCCGGGCCAGGACGTTGAGCACGTCCTGAAAGGCGGCGGCGGTCGGCGACGTCACCACGCCGATCCGGCGCGGCAGGGCGGGCAGGGGGCGCTTGCGCTCCGGGTCAAACAGCCCCTCGGCTTCCAGCCGGGCCTTGAGCAGCTCGAACTGGCGGTGCAGGTCGCCCTGGCCGGCGGGCAGCAGGGTGTCCGCGTAGAGCTGATACTGCCCCCCGGCGTCGTAGACGCTGACGTAACCGTGGGCCAGGACGCGATCGCCGTGGTCGGGCACGTAGGTCTGGCGGGCGGTCTGGCTGCGCCACATCACGGCCTTGAGGGTGCTGGCGGAGTCCTTCAGGGAAAAATACCAGTGTCCGGAGCTGGCGCGGGTGAAGTTGCTGACCTCGCCCTGCACCCACACGTCTTGCAGGC
>CAZHMJ010000034.1:0-14887 GCA_964533805.1 uncultured Anaerolineae bacterium
TGCCCAACTCAAGGCAGGTCATGGGCCGGAACTTGCGGATCAGCTTAAATAGCATCAGTACCCAGACTTCGTACTTGCTGATCCGGCTCACGTCGCCCAGCTTGACCTGGAGGGTAGTCCCGGCCTGCATCTGGTCTTCGGACTGCAACTGGTCCGGATCGCCGGCGCCATAATTCACGATCTCGATCTGCTCCTGGGAGGCATCCAGCCGGTGACGGAGCGCCTCGATCTGCTCTCCCCACCGTCTTTCCTCCGGCGTGAGTTGCCCGGCAAAGGTCTCCCGCAGGGCTTCGGACAGCAGGCGCGAACTATCGTCGCCGGCTGCCGCCATGGTCCGCAGGGCCGGCTGCGCCCGGAGGGTGAGCAGTCCACGATAGACTTTCTTGGCGAGCTTTCTGGCTTGGCTCATGGGTGGTTCCCTTTCGATTACGGAATGGATGCGTCCTGGCGATGCGCGGCGATCGCCTGCTGATAGACCTCCTCCAGCCGGGCGACGTAGACTTCCTCGCTGAAGCGGCTCACACAATCTTCCCGAACGGCAGCCGGATCGAAGCGGCCGTACTCGGCCACCATGCGTTGCATCGCATCGGCCAGGGCGTCGACATCCCCTGGCGGCAGCAGGATACCGCTGCGCTCCGTGACGAAATCCTCTGGGCCGCCGGAGCGCGTCGCCACGACCGGACGGCCACAGGCCATCGCTTCGGCGACGCTTACGCCGAAGGTTTCGACATGGCTGGACGAGACGAGCGCGTGGCTGCGATAGATCAGGTTGCGCAGCTCGTCGCGGGACATTATCCCCAGGAACTTCACCTGCGTCTGGAGGTTGAGCGTGGCAATGAGCTGGTCCAATTCTGAGCGCAGTGGCCCGTGCCCACGGATATGGAGTTCGACGTCGGTCCGGCCGGCGAATGCCTTGTGGAAGGCTTTCAGGAGGACATCCAATCCCTTACGGCGTTCCTTGAGCTGGGAAATGACCAGGAAGACAAAGGGTGTGGGAGCAGGAGGCTGTTGCGCCAACTGAAAATAGGAGGTGTCGATGATATTGCCAATGACATCGATGGGCTGCTCAGGGGCATATCGGTGCAGCGCATCGACTAACGCCTGTCCAACCACAAGTCGAGCGTCCATATGCCGTAGCGTATACTGGACGATCTGTTTTTGCCCAGGCAGGAAGACCAGCCCTTCCAAAAAGCTGCTCGAATGTTCGGTGAGTACGGTGGGTATGCGCTGTTTCTGGCCGATGCGCGCGGTCACGTAGCCTGCGTAGAAGGTGTTCTGACTGTGAATCACATCGGGCTGCCCGTGCTCGTGGCAGTAATGCGCGAAGGCTCGGAGGCCGGCCGATCCCGTCAGCAGCGCGACCACTGGAGGCAGGACGCGGGGAAACCAGCCCCAATGCATGTGGTAGACGGGGAAGTCCGTGAAGGTCCGGTCGCGTGTGATCGCCCGCAGGCTGGACCATCCCTCGCGCCTGGCTTCTTCCAGCGTGACGTTGATCCGCGGCGTGACAATCACGCCGACCTTGTGCCCGGCTTTGTGGAGGGCCGCTGCCTGATCGTGGAAGAAGATGCCGGTGATCGGCGCTTTCTGACTTGGGTAATAGGAGGTGATGAAGAGGATATGCATACGCTGTCCTGGGCTTGCCTCAGATCGACCGTTCATGGAACCGGCCGGTGTATCTGGATTGCTTTGCGATAGGCTTCTTCGAGCCGTGCAACGTAGACGCGCTCATTGAAGCGGCTCACACAGTCGTCCCGGATGGCTGCCGGATCGTAGCGGGAATATGTCGCGACCGTGCGCTGGAGCGCTCCGGCCAGGGCATCGACATCCTGTGGCGGCACGAGGATGCCGCTGCGCTCGGTGACGAAATCCTCTGGCCCGCCGGAGCGCGTCGCCACGACCGGCCGGCCACACGCCATCGCCTCGGCGATGCTGAGGCCAAAGGTCTCGACATCACTGGACGAAACGAGCGCGTGGCTCCGGTGGATTTGAGCGCGCACGTCGTCGCGGGCCAGCCTTCCCAGAAATCTGACCTGGGCCTGGAGATTGAGCGACCCGGCCAGTTGTTCCAGTTCCGGCCTGAGCGCACCATCCCCCCCGATGTGTAATTCTACATCCGAACGCCCGGCGAAGGCTCGGTGGAACGCATTCAAGAGGACATCGATCCGCTTGATGGGATGGTCGAGAGACGCCACGATGATAAAGACAAAAGGCGGCGGATCAGGAGCCGTGGGAGCCAGTTCAAAAAAGGACGAATCCACGATATTGCCGATGATTTCGATGGCTTGTCCGGGGGCATAGCGGCCCAGTTCGTCCGCCAGTGATCGCCCGACGGTCAGAAGGACATCCGTGTTTTGAAGGGTGTACCGCCCAATCCGCTTCTGTCCCGGAAAAGATATCGACCCCCGCAGGAAGCCGCTTGAATGCTCGGTCAGCACCGTGGCTACGTGGAACGCCTCACCGATGCGGGCCGCCACATAGCCGCTGTAGAACGTGTTGTGGGCATGGATGACATCCGGCTGGCCGTGCGTCCGGCAGTAGGCCTTGTAGGCCCGGATCGCGGCCGCGCCGGTCACCAGCGCGACCGAGGGCGGCAGGCGGAGCGGCGCCCAGCCCCAGTGCATGCGGTAGACCGGGAAGTCCGCGTGGGTGTCATCCCGCGTGGTGGCCCGTAGTTTCGAGATTCCCCGCCGCCTGACTTCGTCCAGGGTAACGTCCTTGCGCGGAGTTACGAGGACGCCCACCTGGTGCCCGGCTTTGTGAAGTGCCAGCACCTGGTCGTGGAAGAAGATGCCCCAGGTTGGGTGCTTTAGGCCTGGATAGTAGGGGGTGATGAACAGAATGTGCATAGATTAGCCAGATGCAGCCTCAGCCAGCAGGGATCGAAACAGATCGACAAGCTGAGCGGTTTGAAAATCGGCATTCAGGACCTGCGCCGCGCGGCGGCTGGCGGCGCGCATCTGGTTGATCTCCTCCAGGGTGAGGCGGTTGAGTGTCGCGGCAATCGCCGCTGGCTCGAAACTGGGGGTCGCGACCCCGCACCCGTGCTTTTCGATGATATCGATCATCGCCGGGGACTGGCCAACCACCACGCCCAACCCGGCATTGATCGCTTCGAAGAGCTTGTTGGGGAGCGACATAAGGTGATTGTAACTGGTGGGAGACACCAGCGACAATCCAAGATCAAAGCGGGCGATCGAGGCCACAATCTGGGCCGGCGGCACCGGGTCGAGGAAGGTGACGCGCTCCGGCGCGATAGTCCGGGCGAGCTGTTTCAGACCATCGAGACAGCCGGGTTCCTGATCGACCAGCATCAGGTTGAGGTGATAGCGCGCATCCGTCTGAGGCATGGCTTCGATCATGATCTCGATCCGGCGATCCCGCTGCGCGCTGCCGTGATGCACAAGCTGGATCCGATTGGGATCGAGTTCGTGATCGGGGACTTCGACCGGCCTGGGCGTATTCAGGACCAGCATGGGTTTGAACCCGAATTCGCGCTCGTAGCGATCCGCGATCGGCTGGCAGACGGTGATCGCGGCCTGGATGCGCGGAGTGTAACGCCGCAGGAGATAGGTGATCATTGGCGAATAGAACAGCATCCAGGCCGGGTTGCCTTCCTGTTCGAGCGGTGAATACTCGTGGGCGTCGTAGACGACCGGGGCGCGCGTGGCCGCCGCGGCCCGGACCGCCAGCGGGACCGCGGCCCATTCATTGGCGTAGTAGGCATCAAACTGGCGACCTTGCATCTTCGCCCAGGCCTGGGCGTAATGGGGCCGGTGCCAGTAGCGATAGTCGTAGATCGCCGGGACGACCCGGCCCGCCACCAAAAGCAGGGAGGTCATGACCTTGTCCGGCAGCGTCAGGTGGCGATCGATCGGGATCCATTCCACATCGAAGCCCGGCTTGGTGCCGTAGCCGATCACGGTCAGATCGTAATGCGGCGCCAGATACTCAATCTGGCGCAGGACGCGCCCATCCCGGTACACTGGGGAAAAGGAAATGAGGCAAATCCGCTTGCGCATGGTCTGGAACCTTCGATTCGTTTAGCGTGGGGTGTCACTTCGCATTGAGTTTATGCTGTTTATATACTTATCGTCAAGTTGGTCAAGACGCGCTTGCTTTGCGCCGATCTCGCTGGGCCAGGAGAGACAGGGATGTGTGGAATCGTCGGGCAGTATCACCTGAAGTCGGCGGCGCTTTGCCCGGAGCGGGTGGTGGAGGCCGCCCATCTGATCCGGCATCGTGGGCCGGATAGCGAGGGCTATTTACTGCTCGATACGTCCTCCGGCGCGTGCGGCCTTCGCAATGGGCCAGATACCGCCGCCGGGATCGCGTACCCCTCGATCGCCGAACCCGTGGCCTTCGCGCCCGATCTGGTGTTCGGCCACCGGCGGCTGTCCATCCTGGACCTGACCCCCAAGGGGCACGAGCCGATGGCCCTGGCCGGGCGGGATGACCTGTGGATCACCTTCAACGGCGAGCTGTACAACTACCTCGAAGTGCGGGCCGAGCTTCAGGCCCGGGGCCGGGTGTTCACGACCGAATGTGACGTCGAAGTCCTGCTGCATGCCTACGACGAGTGGGGCGTGGCCTGTCTGGACCGCTTTCTGGGCATGTTCGCCTTCGCGCTGTGGGATCAGCGGCAACGGCGGCTGTGGTGCGCCCGCGACCGCTTCGGGATCAAGCCGTTCTATTACGCCGTCTCCGAAGACTGCTTCAGCTTTGCCAGCGAGCTGAAAGCCTTCCCGATCCTCGCGCCCCAGGCTTGTGAGCCAGACCTGGCGCAGATTTTCTGGGCGATCCAGTTCAGCGCCACGGTCAACCCGCCTGAGACGGTGTTCGAAGGCGTGCGCGAGCTGCCGGGCGGCTCCATGCTGCTGGTCGAAGGCGGCGTGGTGGGCGAGCCGCAGGCCTGGTATACCCTCTCGCTCGAACGGGCGCGCGCCGCGTACGACTATGCCGATCCCGCGGCCGAGTTTCTGCGCCTGATGCGGGACTCGGTCCGCCTGCACCTGCGGAGTGACGTGCCCGTGGGGACCTGCCTGAGCGGCGGGCTGGATTCGAGCACGATCGTGGCCCTGGCGACCGCGGCCCTCGACGGTGGGCGGATGAACAGCTTTTCCGTGATCTACCCGGTCAAGGGCTACGATGAGTCGCGTTTCGTGGACCTGGTCGCGGATCGCTTCCAGACGATCAAGCACACCGCGACGCCCCAGCCGGAGGCCGATTTTCTCGGCCAGCTCGGCCAGATGGTCTGGCACCAGGACATGCCCGTCATGGCGGCGGGCGTGGTCTCTCAGAATGCCGTGATGCGGCTGGCGGCGGGCAATGTGACCGTGCTGCTGGACGGGCAGGGCGGCGACGAGCTGATGGGCGGGTACCTGAGCCATGCCGTGTACTACTACAAAACTCTGTGGCGCGAGCAGCCGGCGCGCTGGGCGGCCGGATTCCCGGCTTTCGCGTTCCAGGTCTGGCAGCGCTACCTGCCGGGCTTCACTTTCCGCGAGTTCCTGGCGCGAACCCAGAATGTCCTCCGGCATGGGCGCGACAGGGTGCGCTTCCTGCGCCCGGAGCCGGAACGGCTGGCCTATGCGCGCGAGGCCCGGCGCGCGCCGGGCCATCTGCCGGGCGCCGATACGCTCAATAATCATCTGTACAGGGCGGTGGTCAGCCTGAGTATTCCCACGCTGCTGCATTACGAGGACCGCAGCAGCATGACCTACAGCATCGAAGCGCGCGTGCCCTTCCTCGACCACCGGCTGGTCGAATTCTCGCTCGGCATCCCGGCGGACCTCAAGATTCGCGGCGGAGAGGGCAAGCACATCATGCGCCGGGCGGTGGAAGGCATCCTGCCGCGCGAGGTGGCCTACCGCAAGGACAAGCTGGGCTATCCGACCCCGTTCGCCGCCTGGTCGCGCACGATCCTGCGCGACTCAATCGACGCCCTGTTGGAGGAGCGCGTCCTCAAGCGCGACTGGTACGATGCCGCGCAGGTGCGCGCCCTGTGGCGGCGCCACCTGGCCGGCGAGATCAACGCGGATCGTCTGATCCACAACCTGGTCACGACTGAACTCTGGTTTGATCGCTTCGGCAAGGCCGGATAGAAGGGGCTGTAGGGATGTATCGAATACGTCCCTACAGATGCAATCCTGTCACCTGCCTAACCGTCAGAGGCCGCGACCACGGTCACCGCGATCGGCACGGCGGCCCATTCGTTGGCATGGAACGCATCATACTGGTGGCGCCCGACCATCTCCAACGCCTGCGCGTAGTGCGGCCGGTGCCAGTAGCGGTAATCGTAGATTGCCGGGATGAGCCGGCCCGCAATCAGGCGCAGCAATGGGGCGACCTTGTCTATCAACGTCAGACGCCGGTCAATGGGGATCCATTCGATGGCATACTTTGGCGCGGTTCCGTAGCCGACCACGGTCAGTTTGTAGGGCGGGAGCACGTGTTCGATCTGACGCAAGACCTGCCCATCGCGGTACACTGGAGAGAACGAAATGAGGCAAATCCGCTTGCGTAATTTGATCGACTCGATTCCTACTTGTCTGGGGAGCAGCTTCATCAGAGTGTATTCGACGGACAGACTTGCCGTCAAGCCGGTCTGAGTGGGACCGCTTCCCATCGAACTCGAAACCCCAGGAGAAATCCACATGTGTGGGATTGTTGGGCAGTATGCGCTGAACTCTGTCGTCCTCGACCCGCTGCGGGTGTTTCGGGCGGCTCGCCTCCTCCGCCATCGCGGGCCGAACAGCGAAGGCTACCTCCTGGTCGAAACGTCCTCCGGTGCGTGCGCGCTGCGCAACGGGCCTGACACGGCGGCCGGGATCGACTATCCGCCTTTCGAGACTCCGGTTTCGTTCGCGCCCGATCTGGTTTTCGGGCACCGGCGGCTGTCGATCCTCGATCTAACGCCCAAGGGGCACGAGCCGATGGCGCTCGCCGGGCGGGATGACCTGTGGATCACGTTCAATGGGGAGCTGTACAACTATCTGGAAGTGCGCGCCGAGCTTCAGGCCAAGGGGCGGGTGTTCACGACCGAATGCGATGTCGAGGTCCTGCTCCAGGCCTACGACGAGTGGGGCGTCTCTTGCCTGGCGCGGTTCATGGGCATGTTCGCGTTTGCCCTATGGGATCAGCAGCGGAAGCGGTTGTGGTGCGCCCGCGACAGGTTTGGGATCAAGCCGTTCTACTATGCGCTGTCCGAGGGTGTGTTCAGCTTCGCCAGCGAGTTGAAAGCCTTCCCGGTGCTCGCGCCCCAGGCCTGCGCGGCGGATCTGTCGCAGATTTTCTGGGCAGTCCAGTTCAATGGCACGTACAACCCGCCCCGGACTGTTTTCGAGGGCGTCCGCGAGCTGCCGGGTGGGGCCGAACTGCTGATCGAAAACGGGGTGGTGAGCGAGCCACGCCGCTGGTATCGCCTGTCCCTGGAGGACGCTCGATCCCGCTACGACTATAGCGACCCGGCGGCGGAGTTCCTGCGGTTGATGCGGGAGTCGGTGCGGCTGCATCTGCGCAGCGATGTGCCGGTCGGCACCTGCCTGAGCGGCGGACTGGATTCCAGCACGGTCGTGGCGCTGGCCACGGCCGCCCTCGATGGCGGGCGGATGAACAGCTTCTCGGTGGTCTATCCGGTCAAGGGCTACGACGAATCGCGGTTCGTCGATCTGGTAGCCGCCCGTTTCAACACGATCAAACACGTCACCACGCCGCAGCCCGGCTCCGATTTTCTCAGCCAGCTCAGCCAGATGGTCTGGCACCAGGAAACGCCGGTCGTGGCGACCGGCGTCGTCTCCCAGAACGCGGTGATGCGCCTGGCGGCGGCGGACAAGGTCCCGGTGCTGCTGGACGGGCAGGGCGGCGACGAGTTGATGGCCGGTTATTTGCTGCCCATCCTCGCGCACTATCGCGCGCTGCTGCGGAACGACCCGGCGCGCTGGGCGACCAGCTTCCCGCTGCTCGTGCTCCAGGTCTGGCAGCGCTACCTGTCGAGCTTCACCTTCCGCGAGTTCCTGGCGCGGGGATGGAATATCCTCCGCCACGGGCGCGACCGGATTCACTTCCTGAGCGCCGAGCCGCAGCGCCTGGCCTACGAGCGCGAGACGCTGCGCGTGCCGGAGGATCTGCCCGGAGCCGACGCGCTCAACAATTACCTGTATAAGACCGTGACCTGCCTGACCATTCCCCGACTGCTGCATCACGAAGACCGGAGCAGCATGGCCTACAGCATCGAGGCGCGGATTCCCTTCCTCGATCATCGCCTGGTGGAATTCGCGCTGGGCATTCCGGCGGAACAGAAGATTCGTGGCGCGGAGGGCAAGGTCGTGATGCGCCGGGCGGTGGCGGACCTCCTGCCGCGCGAAGTGACCGAGCGCAAAGACAAGCTCGGTTATCCGACCCCGTTCTCGGCGTGGTCGCGCACGACCTTGCGGGGCGAGATCGACGCGCTGCTGGAGGATCGCATCCTCAAGCGCGACTGGTACGATGCCGCGCAGGTGCGCGCGATCTGGAGGCGGCATCAGGCCGGGGAGATCAACGCGGATCGCCTGATCCACACCCTGGTCACGACCGAGTTTTGGTTCGACCACTTTGGCAAGGTGGGTTGAGGGAACTGTAGGGACGTATTCGCCACGTCCCTACAGTTGGCAGGTTGGCCGGATCACCCGCCGGAGGGGCGCGGGGTGGGAATGGTGAAGACCGGCATGGTCGGCAGGGCGAACGGGGTTGGCGTGGGCAGGGCTGCGACCGGCCCCAGGTTCCACGAGGCGCGCCACTGGTTTTCCAGTTCCAGGAAGGGCACGCCGGTCACGCGTTCCAGGGCCACATCCAGGCCGTCGCGGGTCTGCATCTCTTCGACGATGCGCCGGTGCGTTTCCAGCCCGCCGTAGGTATCCAGCAGCCAGCCGATGAAATCGTTGCCGATGTCGTAACCCAGGCCGTTGCAGCTATCGGCGGCCATGACACTCAGGGCCAGCGAGGGGCCTTCGCCCTGGATGGTGGGCAGATCATTGGTCACGCTGAGCAGGTTGGTCAGGCGCTCGTCGGGCGGGGTATCCAGCCCGGTCAGCCCGGCGAAGTAGTCCGCCTGGCCTTCCGTCCACCAGGACGGGCCGCCCACGCGGTAGGCGCTCTGGTAGATGTGGGTCACTTCGTGGGCGATCGTGGTCACGCCGCGCTGGAGCCGCGTCTCCATCGAGCGCTGCATGGGATAGCCCCAGCGCTGGACGCATTCCAGCAGGAAGTCGGGCGGGGTCTCGCTGGCCAGGCGCTGCACGGAGTAGCCCCAGCCGTTGTTGGTGAAGCCCGCCGCGCCGGGATTGTTGCCGCCGGAGACGAACTCATCCCAGACGTCGCCATCCGGAAAGAAGACCACGACCGGCTTGTAATCCAGGTTGCCGCCCCAGCCCTCGGCGAAGCGGTCGTGCATGGTGGCCATGGCCTCGCGCACCATCTCGCCAAATTCGCCATCCTCCGAGAAGCCGAACCAGTAGAGCGAGATTTCGTCCGTCTCGACGTGCTGCCATTCGCGGGTATTGTCCGCGTAGACCGCGGGCTGCGGATCGGTCTCGAAGGTGTTGCCCGCCGCGTCGGTCAGCAGCCAGGTCGTGTTGAAGTCGATCCAGGGGGGCGGGCCGCCGCCTTCGTACAGACGGGCCACCCACAGGCCCTGTTCGGCGTCGTACTCGGCATTGGCGCGCTCGCGCGTGCCGGAGCGCAGAGTCAGGAACAGGGTGGCGCGGGTCAGGTCGCCGCCGGTACTGGCGGCTTTGAGGGTGAAGGTCAGGCCGCGCGGGTAGTTCGATTCATACGCGGCTTCCTCGACGGTGAAGACGGCCCCGCCGTCCTGGGCCTGAACGGCCGGAGCGGGTGACCAGAGCAGGGCCAGTCCGGCCAGCGCGAGCAGGACGGCCAGCGGGACGATCAGACGTGCCAGTTTCATAGCGGCTTTCTTCCCTTCGGTTCGGATACCCAATGCCGGGTATTATACCGGCCCTGTCGCTCCGCGATAGGAATCAACAGCGGCGGAAGTTCTCCGCCGCTGAATGAGGGTTGTTCCGCTGAGTCTCTGATCTAGTTGCCGGAGCCGGAAGGACGCGGGGTGGGCACGCTGAACGCGGGCGCGGTCGGGAAGACAAACGGCGTGGGCGAGGGCAAGGCCTGGACGGCCGGGAAGCCCATCGCCGCCCGCCACTGGTTTTCCAGTTCCTCGAACGGCACGCCGGTGACTTCGGCCATGTTGTCCTGGATGGTCTTGCCGGCTGAATTGGCGACGATGCGGGCGTGCGTTTCCAGCCCGCCATAGTTGCCGATCACGAAGTTGATGAACGACTCGCCCGCCGCGTATTCCAGCGCCCGGCAGCCATCCGGGGCGTCGCTGCTGCCGCTGGATGGCCCGCTGCCCTGGAGCGAATCCAGAGGGTAGCCGTTGGCGGCATAGGCGCGCATCCGGGCGTCCGCGTTAGTCACCAGGTTGCCATCCTGGGCGGCGAAGAAATTGGGTTGCCCCTCGGTCCACCACAGCGGGCCGCGCAGGTTGAAGTCCGACTGGTAGAGGTGGGTCGTCTCGTGGACGATGGTGTGGACGGTCGACCACAGGCGGTATTCCGCCGGCGTGGCGGGCTGCGGTCCGATCCAGTAGCCGCCGCAGCGCGCGCGCATCTCCTCCAGGCTGGCCGAGCCGCGTTCGGCCAGGATGCGCTGGATGGTATAGCCTTCGCTCGGCTCGGTGAACCCGGCCGCGTTGGGGTTGTTGCCGCCCTCGATGTACTCGTTCCAGGTCTGATCGTCGGGGAACAGGATCGCCAGCGGTTTGTAGCTGATCAGGTGGCCCCATCCTTGCTCGAAGACCGGGGCCATGTTTTGCATGGCCTGGGCGACGGCTTCGCCCAACTCCGGCATCGCCCCGAACCAGTACAGGGTGATGTACTCGGTGTCGACCATCCACCAGTCGCGGGTATTGTCGGCATACACGCCGTAAACCGGCTCGGTTTCGTAGGTGTTGCCTGCCGCGTCGGTCAGCAGCCAGGTGTAGTGGAAGTCCACCCAGGGGGGCAGACCGCCGCGCTCGGCATACGGGCGGGCGACCCACGCGCCGCTGTCCGGGTCGAACTCGGCATTGGCGCGCTCGCGCAGGCCGGTGCGCAGCTCGTAGAACAGGGTGGCGCGGGTAATGTCCCCGCCGGTGCTGGTCGCCTGGATGGTGAAGGTCATCCCGCGTGGGTAGTTGGACTCGAACGTGGCGTTTTCAACGGTGAAGCTCACCGCGCTGGTTTGGGCGCGCGCGACCGGCGTCTGGACCTGAACCGCGGCGATCAACAGCGCGGCCAGCGCCACCACCAGTCCGGCTACGATCACGAAACGTCTCTGACTCATAGGCCTCTTTCCTTGACTACCGTTACTCCAGGTTGAACATCTCACGCTGCTCGTTGGTCATCGTCAGACCCAAGATATTATAGCCCGCATCGACGTAGATCGTCTCGCCGGTGACGGCGCTGCCCAGGTCCGAGGCCAGCCACAGGGCGGTATTGCCCACGTCCTCCTGGGTGACCAGGCGGCGCAGCGGGGCGGCTTCCTCGCTGTACTTGAGCATGGTGCGGAAGCCGGCGATGCCGGAGGCGGCCAGGGTCTTGATCGGTCCGGCGCTGATGGCATTGACCCGGATGCCGCTGGGGCCAAGCTCCGCCGCCAGGTAGCGCACGGAGCATTCCAGCGCGGCCTTGGCGATCGCCATGACGTTGTAGCGCGGCATGACCTTCTCCGCGCCGTAGTAGGACAGGGTGATGATGCTGCCGCCCTCGGTCATCAGGGGCGCGGCCCGGCGAGCCAGGGCCACCAGGCTGTAGGCGCTGGTCTCCAGGGCGGTGATGAAACCCTTGCGGCTGGTGTCGATGTAGTTGCCCGCGAGGTCTTCGCGCTCGGCGTAGGCGATGGCGTGGACGAGCACGTCCAGCCGGCCGAAGGTGTCTTTGGCCTTGGCGAACACGGCGTCCAGCTCGTCGTCGTTGTTGGCGTCGGCGCGTTCCACGAACGTGCAGCCGACTTCCTGGGCAAGGGGGAAGACGCGTTTTTCAAGCTGGGGGATGGCGTAGCTCAGGCCGAGGGTCGCGCCTTCGGCGTGCAGTTTTTGGGTGATGCCCCAGGCGATCGACTTGTTGTTGGCGAGGCCAAAAATCAGGGCATTCTTGCCGTCCATTAAACCCATGGTTGGAGACTCCTTATCTATGAAAAAACGGCTCTTCGCTCTTGGCTTTTAGCCGTTAGCCAAAAGCTAAGAGCTAATAGCCAACAGCGCTTTTCGCATTGACGTATAAAACGCTTTCAGCGCGCTTGGGATACGTCCGGGCTGTCCGCGGCCCAGAAGCGCCAGGCCAGCGAACGCCACGGCTCCGGCACGGAGCCGATCCCCACGCGCGGCCCGGTCCGAACGTCCGCGTCGGGAACGGGCTGCCCCTCGATCAGGCTCAGCGCGGCGGGGGCGGGCGGCCCGACCAGGTCGAGGCCATTGAGCGCGCCGTCGATGCCAAACGCGCGGGTGAGCCGGGCCGGGCCGGAGGTCCACTCCCGACGCGGGCGGCCAGGACGGTGCGCGGCGATGCGATCCAGCCCTTCCAGCGGCTCGACCGCCCGGATCAGGACGGCGGCGGGCCGGCCCTCCGGCTCGGTGATGGCATTCAGCAGCCAGTGCATGCCGTAGGTGAAGTAGACGTAGGCGTGGCCCGGCGGGCCGAACATGACCTCGGTGCGCGGGGTGCGCCCGGCGCGGGCATGGCAGGCCAGGTCGTCCTGGCCGATGTAGGCTTCGGTCTCGACGATCCGCCCGCTGAGGCGCTGCCCGTCCGGCAGGATGCGCACCAGCAGGCAGCCCAATAACTCGCGGGCGACGGTCAGGGTGGGGCGGGCGTAAAAAGCGCGGGGCAGGGGTTCCATGCCGGGGGATTGTACCACAGCGGCGGGGAGGAGCGTCAAAGCGGCAAGCGTCCAAGCATCAAAAACGGGAAAATGGAGGCAAGAGACAAGAGGCAAGAAAAAGCGGAGACCAGAGACCGCGCAGCTTTGCTGCGCCGAGGCCATGAGGCCAGAGAAAAACGGAGGCAGGAAAAAGCGGAGACCAGCGGCCGGGAGGCAAGGGTCAGATCAAACTGCTCAGGCGGCATCTGTCTTGCTTTTACCAACAACTGAAAACCAATAACTGATGACTGTCTTTACAACGGGCGCGGCCCAGGGGACGCCGAACCCCTGGGCCGCTTCAAAAAGGAGGAGAAGAAGAGATTTCGCCCTTCGAGAATAAATGTACCCTGACTTTGTCGTATTTACCTGACGTTTACCCTACGTTAAGCCTACGGAATCCCTGCGCTTCGATAAAGATCGCGGTTTCGGCTTCTGCGAATCTGGATAACGACTCTCTTAGTTGTCCATTGCAACGATTAGAGCTGGAAGATGAAGCGCAGGCTGATCACGATCAGGAACAAACCGTACAGGCGCTTGACCGTGGCCGACGGCAGACCCAGCGCGATCCGCGCCCCGGCGAAAGCTCCAACGACCAGCCCGGCGGCGATCAGCGCCGCCGCCGCAAGCCGAATTTGCCCGGCCTGGGAGTAGGCGATCACCGCCCCGATCCCGACCGGGGGCAGTAGCGCGGCCAGGGACGTGCCGACGGCGCGCTTCTGGTCGTATTTGAGCAGGCCCACCAGAATCGGGACGATCACCAGCCCGCCGCCGATCCCGAACAGGCCGCCGGCCAGTCCGGCCACCAGCCCCACGCCCAGCATGACGAACCAGGGTTGGGCGGGGTGCGAAGGGAGTTCTTCCGCGGGCGCGGCGGGCTGCCGGCCGGTATACTCCGCGTAGAGCTTGCGCGGCTCGATGAAGCGCCAGCCGACGTAGATCAGGAAGAAGCCGTAAGCGCGTTCGAGGATATCGGCCGGCATCGCCAGGGCGAACTGCGCCCCGAAGATCAGGCCCAGGATCAGGCCCAGCGCGATCAGCGCCGCGACCCTGATCTCGATCAGCCCTTTGCGGTAGTAGGCCAGGACGGCGAAAATACTGACGGGCAGGAGCAGCACCGCCAGCGATGTCCCGGAGGCTTCCTTGAGGCCGTAGCCCATCAGCATGGTCAGGGCGGGGACGATGATCGCGCCGCCGCCGATCCCGAACATGCCCGACATAATTCCGGCCACCACGCCCAGGATGGCCAGGCCGACTGCGTATTCCGGCATGCGTTGAACTCCGATTGGGAACGGATGGATAAGGCCCGGCTATTCTACCCACACTTGACGGTAGGGCCAAAGGGTGAAATTCAGAGACAAGAGGCAAGAGACAAGAGCCAGGAAAAGGCGGAGGGTGCCTGCTTTTGTCTTTGACTGACCGTTGATGGCTGAAAGCTGAGAGCTGCTTGATGAGCGTATTGCCCGATGTGCTGGAGCCGGGATTGTGGATCGTGTTTTGCGGGACGGCCGCCGGGCGGCGCTCGGCCGAAGTCGGGGCGTATTATGCCGGGCGGGGCAATGCTTTCTGGCCGACCCTGTACCAGGTCGGTCTGACTCCGCGTTTGCTGGCCCCGCACGAATTCCGGCTGCTGCCGCGCTATGGCCTGGGGTTGACCGATCTCAACCAGGCCGAATCCGGGCCGGACGCGGGACTCACGGCGGCGGGCTTCGACCCGGACGGGCTGCGGGCGCGGATCGAGCGCATCGGGCCGCGAATCGTGGCTTTCACCAGCAAGCGGGCCGGGCAGGAGTTCTATGGGCATGAGGTCGGCTACGGCTGGCAGGCGGCGGGGGTCGGTCCGGCGCGGGGCTATGTGCTGCCGTCGCCTTCCGGGTTGGCGCGGGGAGCCTGGGATATCCGCTGGTGGGCGCGGCTGGCGGCGGAGCTTCGCCCGGCG